>DYRS01000046.1 GCA_020718585.1 Chthoniobacter flavus | reverse complement strand
AAATCGCATTCTCCAAAGGTTTTTTTAAAGTCTTAAAAAGTTACGCGCGGATTAGAGGGTGATCGTGAATGTTGACTCAGGATTCGCGGATGCTTCACTTGCTTACTTGTCCGCGAACGTCACGCAAAGCGAAGCCTCGCTTGGGGGCACAGATAACTTCATCGGCATCAGTTTTACGGATATCAACTAGGATCCCCACTACGGCTGGCTTCAGTTCGAGCTGAATTCGTTTGCGGACGGCACGGTTGGCGCGCGGTTTGTTGCGGGCCATGTGAATAACACGCCGGACACCGATTCCACGACGGGAGCGGTGCCCGAGCAGGGGTCCTTGGTGCTGCTAGCCGCCGCCGGGGTCGGGTTGTTCGCGCTCCGCCGCTCACGGCGGAGCTGATCCGGGCGGCGCTTGGCGCGACTGCCGGGCGGGATGCCCACGGTCCGCTGGGGTGCACTTTTTCCGGCGGCGTCTGCCATTCGCCCGCGGAGGCCGTCGCTGCGGCTGGGCAATTTTTTTTACGCGTCGGCATTTTCGTTTCGCACGGACGAGAGAATTCACGCAGACTGCCGGGCATGTCTTTTCAACTCAGAGCCGCCGGCCTTGTGCGATCCTTCCGGATCGGGCGGACGGTGATCCCAGTCCTCCGGGGAATCAGCTTGGAAATTTCCGTTGGGGATGCGGTCTTTTTGTGCGGGGCCAGCGGGGCGGGAAAGACGACGCTTCTCTACACGCTGGCCGGACTGGAAACCCCGGAGGCGGGGACGGTGGCATTTGAGGGCCAGTCGCTCTACGGGATCGGCTCCGACCGGTTGGCCCGGCTTCGAAACGCACGGATGGGATTCGTTTTTCAATCCTACTTCCTGCTGCCCGAGCTCACGGCGCTCGAAAACGTGCTCATCCCGGCGATGATCGGCGGACGCTCCGCCCGCCCGCGCGCCATCGAGCTCCTCGCACGGGTCGGGCTTGCGGAGCGCGCCGACCACCTGCCCGCAGAAATGAGCGGTGGCGAGCAGCAGCGCGTCGCGATCGCTCGGGCGCTCATCAACGACCCCGCGATCGTCTTTGCAGACGAGCCGACCGGCAACCTCGACTCCCATACCGGCGAGGCGATCATCGAGATCCTTCTCGGGGTCGCAAAGACCGACGGACGCACGCTCGTGGTCGTGACCCACGACGAGCACCTCGCCCGCCGCGGCGACCGGCTCCTGCGTATCGAGGACGGACAGCTCGCCGCCTGACCCGCCATGCCGCTCGATTACCCGGCCCCATTTCTTGAACTCGCCCGCGAACTGCGCCGACTCCCGGGCGTCGGCCCGCGAAGTGCCGAGCGGATCGCTCTCTGGCTGCTCTCAAACAAAGACGCCCGTCCCGCCGCCCTCTCGGCCGCCCTTGCCAGCGCGCCCGCCGCCGTCCACCCGTGCCGGCGATGCGGGTTCTTCGCGACCGGCGACCTCTGCGAAATCTGCGCCCAACCCTCCCGGAGCGGACGCGAAATCTGCGTCGTCGAGCATGCGACCGACATCCTGCCGCTCGAGCGCACCGGAACGTTTGGCGGCGTTTACCATGCGCTGGGCGGACGCCTCGCCCCGCTCGACCACATCGGCCCGGATCAACTGCGCATCGAACCGCTTGTCGCGCGGGTCCGCGAGGAGGCACCCTGCGAAATCATCCTCGCCCTCAGCGCGGACGTCGAGGGCGAGGCCACAACAAATTACCTCCGCGAGATCCTCGCCCCGCTCGGCGTCCCGCTCACCCGGATCGCCCACGGCCTGCCCGCCGGAGGCGGACTCGAACACGCAGACCAAATCACCCTCCAGCGCGCCCTCTCGGGCAGGCGTCCCGCCGGCGAACGCCAGCCCGGATAAAAAAAATTCCGATCCCTGCGGCGGCAATCAGCGCCCGGGGCGCTTGCGCTGGAAATCGGCGATCGCGCGGTCCACCTCGCGGTCGGACACCCGCTTTTTCAAGTCGGCCCGCTTGTCCCCGTCGTCCTTGCCCTTGCCCAGCCCGAGCTCGACCTTCACCCGGCCGGATTTCCAATACATCCGCAGCGCGACGACCGTGCGCCCCGCCCGCTCGATCTCACCGACCAGCCGGTCAATTTCCGAGCGGTGGAGGAGGAGCCTGCGCACCCGTTTCGGCTCATGCTGCTCGTGGCTGGCCCGCTCATACGGCTGCACCGACGACTCGTAGAGGCAGAGGTTCGGGCCGTCCATCCTCGCGAACGACCCCTGAAGCGAGACCAGCCCAGCACGGATCGATTTGACTTCCGTCCCCCGCAGCTCGACGCCCGCCTCGAACCGCTCAAGGATGTGAAAATCCCGGAGCGCCTTCCGGTTCGTCGTGATCTCGGCCGACATGGGGAAAATTTCCCCCGCCCGCGTCAGGCGGCGGCCTTCGCCACGGTCAGCTTGCCCTGCGCGATCTCCGTCAGCGCGATGTCGGCCAGCCCCATCCGAACTCCGACTTCCACCATCGGGCGGCTCCCGGCCGTGAGCTGACGCACCCGGCGCGAGACCGCATTGATGAGGATCTGGGGTTCCAATATGACCTTGTTGGCTTCTTCGAGGAGATGTGCGTTCATGGAAAAAATCTGTTTGCTGCCGGTCCTGCGGGGGCCGACATCGTATTTCACAACGCCCGCATGTCAAATTATTTTATTTTTTCTTTGACACCCGGCTGGAGATGGATACCATTTGCAACCCCCGGCATTCCGCCGGGAACTTTTACCAAACCGCAGGAGACAAAAAACGTCGATCGCACTGCAAAAAAATCATGCAAAAAAAACGAAGCAAACGCTACCGCTCGGCGGCTGAACTTGTTGAGGGCGGAAAAAAATACTCGCTCGCGGAGGCACTGAAGACGCTCAAGACCCTGCCCCCCCCGAAATTCGACCAGACCGTCACACTCTCGTTCAAGCTGGGCGTCGATCCGAAACAGAGCGACCAGATGGTCCGCGGAACCTGCGCGCTCCCGAACGGCAGCGGTAAAAATGTCCGGGTTCTCGTCTTCGCCACCGGCCAGGCCGCCGAGGCCGCCAAAGAGGCGGGCGCCGAGTTCGTCGGGTTTGAAGATCTGATCAAGAAGGTCACCGGCGGGTTCTCCGACTTCGATGTCGCCGTCGCCACACCGTCGGCCATGGCCGAGGTCCGCAAGCTCGGGCGCGTGCTCGGCCCGCGCGGGCTCATGCCAAACCCGAAGACCGGCACGGTTACCGACGACACCGCCAAGGCGGTCAAGGAGGTCAAAGCCGGACGCGTCGAGTTCAAACTCGACAAAAATGGCAACGTCGCCGTCCCGCTCGGAAAATTTTCTTTCGACGAATCCTCCCTCCTCGAAAATGGCACGGCCGTGATTGACGCGGTCATCAAGGCCCGCCCGGCCACCGCCAAGGGCGGGTTTGTCGAAGCCCTCACCCTCAGCGCCACGATGTCCCCCGGCCTCGCCGTGGACCTCGCCGCATTCCTCAAGAACTAATCACATGAGACCCGAGAAAACTTTGATCGTCGCGGACGTCCGCGAAAAACTTCAGGCGTCGCCCTACCTGCTCGTGGTGGACTACACCGGGATGAAGGTTCCTCATTTCGAGGAGCTCCGCACCCGGCTCTCCGCCGTCGGCTCGCGGATCAGCGTCGTCCGCAACACGTTCCTCAAAATTGCCGCCAAGGAGCTCGGAATGCCCGAGCTCGACAGCACGCTCGTCGGCCAGACGGCGATGGTCGTCGGCGAATCCGACATCTGCGGCGCCGCAAAAACCCTCAAGACATTCGCGGCCGAGTTCAAGCTGCCGATCGTCCGGGCCGGCGTTCTCGACAACGCCCCGCTTTCGGTCGCCCAGGTCGCCGAGCTCGCCGACCTCCCGAGCAAGGAAATCCTCCAATCGAAATTCCTCGCACTCCTTCAGACCCCGGCCAGCCAGCTCGTCCGCCTCCTCAACGAGCCGGCCGCCAGCCTCGCCCGGATCCTCCAAGCCAAAGCCGATGCGGCGGGAGGAGAGGCCTGACAACTTTCGCAAGGCGTTCGAAGCCGCGCCGCGCGATATCACAAAACCAACAAAATCCGGTTCCTTGTCGGTCGGGCGGCTGCCCGGCTCAAATGCCCTGAGGCTTCGGGGCGCGACGACACCAAAATAAAATACATACCATGGCAGACACACAAGCACTCGTAACGCAGCTCAGCGAACTCACCGTTCTGGAGATCGCCGACCTGGTCAAACAACTCGAAGAAAAATGGGGCGTCAGCGCAGCCGCTCCGGTCGCAGTGGCCGCCGCCGGCGGTGCAGCCGCCGCAGCTCCGGTCGAGGAAAAAACCGCCTTCGACGTCATCCTCAAAGAGGCCGGCACCAACAAGATCGCCGTCATCAAAGAGGTCCGCGCCGCCGTCGCCGGACTCGGTCTCGCCGAGGCCAAGGCTCTCGTCGAGAGCGCTCCCAAAGCCCTCAAGGAGGGCGTGACCAAGGAAGAAGCGGAAGAGATCAAGAAAAAGATCGAAGCCGCCGGTGCCAAAGTCGAAATCAAGTAAAACCCGTCAGCCAAAACCCGCAGGGAGATCTGGAAAATCATCTTGATCTCCCTGCGGATTCCTTTAGATTCTCACCTTCGCCGGAAGCCAAGATCCTGTCACACCGCCTCTTCTCGCTCAAATACCAATCTATCCGTCGCCAGACGTCCGGAAATTTCCGGTCCGTTTGCACGGATCTTTTGCGTTTGAACAGCCCGGGCGGTTTGCGGGGTTGACGGAGCCCGGCCGCCAGTCGCCAGCGAAATCCGCCACCCGATTCCACCATGTCTGAACGCATCCACTTCGGCAAATTGCAAGAGGCCATCGAGCCGCCCAATCTCATCGAGATCCAGATCAACTCGTATAACGAGTTTTTCCAAAAAGACACACCGCTGGCGAAGCGCAAGACAGTCGGTCTCCAAGCGGTCTTCCGCGAGTTTTTCCCAATTTTTGGATTCGAGGACAAATCGTCGCTTGATTTTGTGAGCTATGATCTCGGCGAGTCCAAGCTCTCTGCTCTTGATTGCCAACGTGAGGGCCAGACATTCAGCGCACCGCTTTACGTCACGTTCCGCTACAAGGACGAGCATTGCACGAAGGAGGAGAAGGTCTATATGGGCGAGCTCCCGCTCATGACCCCGCAGGGGACGTTCGTCATCAACGGTGCCGAGCGTGTCGTCGTCTCCCAGCTCCATCGCTCGCCGGGGATCTGCTTCGAAACCTCGGTTCACACCAATGGAAAAATCCTCCACGGGTTCCGGATCATCCCCGATCGCGGCTCCTGGATCGAGGTCCAGTTCGACACGAGCGACCTCCTCTACGTCTATCTCGACCGCCGGAAACGTCGCCGGAAATTTCTTGCGACCACGTTCCTGCGCGCGCTGGGACATCCGTCGGACGAGGATATCATCAAGCTTTTCTACACGATCGAGGATCTGAAGCTCAGCGAGCAGCTCGACGAGGAGGAGATCACGACGAAGGTGCTCATCGCCGACATCCGCGACGGAGAGATCACCGTCGCCCGCGCGTTTGAGCCGCTCAACGCCGCCACCGTCCGCCAGCTCCTCGCGCTCGGGCACACCTCGGTGAAGGTCGTGGATACAAAAAAGGACGACACGATCATCAAGTCGCTCAAAAAAGATCCGGCCCACGACGAGGATGAGGCACTCAAGGACATCTACCGGAAGCTTCGCCCCGGCGATCCGCCGACCGTCCAGAATGCGCGCGGCATGCTCAAGCGCCTGTTTTTTGACCCCAAGCGCTACGACCTCGGACGCGTCGGACGCCACAAGATCAACCAGAAACTCGGCCTCGGAGTCTCGGAAAATGAGCGCATCCTGACTAAGGACGATTTTGTCGCCGCGATGAAATACCTCGTCGAGCTCCGCAACGGAGAGGGGATGACCGACGACATCGACCACCTCGGCAGCCGACGGGTGCGGACGGTCGGCGAACTTCTCGCCAACCAGTGCCGGGTCGGCCTCGCTCGCACCGAGCGGCTCGTGCGCGAGCGCATGACCCTGTTCGACGCGAACATCGACCAGATCACCCCTCAGAAGCTGATCAACCCGAAGTCTCTCAGCGCGGTCGTGCGCGATTTCTTCGGGCGCAGCCAGCTCAGCCAGTTCATGGACCAGACGAACCCGCTCTCCGAGCTTACCCACAAGCGTCGGCTCTCGGCCCTTGGGCCGGGCGGGCTCAGCCGCGACCGCGCGGGCTTCGAGGTCCGCGACGTCCATCCGTCGCACTACGGTCGAATCTGCCCGATCGAGACCCCGGAAGGCCCGAACATCGGGCTCATCAGTTCGCTCAGCACGTTCGCCCGGATCAACGACTTCGGGTTCATCGAAACTCCCTACAGGAAAGTCGCCGACGGACGGGTCTTGAACGAGGTCGTCTATCTCAGCGGCGACCGGGATGAGAATTTCTACATCGCTCAAGCGAACTCGCCGGTTGATGCTCACGACCTCCTGACCGGGGAAAAGGTTTCCGCGCGCTACCGCGGGGACTTCCTCGAGGTCGAGCCCGCGCAGATCCAGTATATGGACGTCTCGCCAAAGCAGCTCGTTTCGGTGGCCGCCGGCCTGATCCCGTTCCTCGAGCACGATGACGCAAACCGCGCGCTCATGGGCTCGAACATGCAGCGCCAAGGGGTTCCGCTCCTCGTCGCCGAGTCCCCGCTCGTCGGCACCGGGCTCGAGGGCCGCGTCGCCCGCGACTCCCGCGCCGTCATCTGCGCGGAAGCTCCGGGCAAGGTCGCCTCGGTCACCTCGACCCACATCACGATCACGAAGGATGGCGAGCTCCCCGAAGGAAAGAAAAAAATCAAGCACGACCCGGAAAATGGGGTCCATGTCTATGAGCTCCGGAAGTTCATGCGCTCGAACGCGAGCACCTGCATCAATCAGAAGACGATCGTCCACAAGGGGCAGTCCATCAAAAAGGGCGACGTCATCGCCGACGGCCCGAACACCCAGAACGGCGAGCTCGCGCTCGGCCGCAACGTGCTCGTCGCGTTCATGCCGTGGAATGGCTACAACTTTGAGGACGCGATCCTCATCTCCGAGCGCGTCGTCAAGGAGGACATCTACACCTCGATCCACATTGACGAGTTCGAGATCGGTGCCCGCGACACGAAGCTCGGACCCGAGGAAATCACCCGCGACATTCCGAATATCAGCGAGGAGGCACTTCAGAACCTCGGTGCCGACGGCGTGATCCGGATCGGCGCGGAGGTCAAGCCGGGCGACATTCTGGTCGGAAAAATCACCCCGAAGAGCGAGACCGAACTCGCCCCCGAGGAGCGGCTCCTGCGCGCGATCTTCGGCGAGAAGGCCGCAGACGTCAAAGATACGTCGCTCACGGTTCCCTCCGGCACCTACGGGATTGTCATGGATGTCAAGGTCTCCTCGAAAAAAGAGGTCACCCGCACGAAAATGACACCCTCGGAGTCCAAGCGCCAGCAGAAGATGATCCACGAGGATTACAAAAAGCGCAAAGATGACCTGCACGAGCAACTCACCGCCTCGCTATCAAACATCCTGCTCAACGAGAAAATCCCGCTCGATGTCGTCAACGCGCAGACCGGCGAGATCATCATCCCCGCCAACCGCAAGATCACGAAGCAGCTCCTGCGCAAGCTCGCGGCGGTTTACAACCACGTCGAAATTGACCCGAGCCCGATCCGCAACAAAATCAACGAGATCATCGGCCAGTTCGAACACAAGTTTGTGGACGTTGACAACGAGCGCGACCAGAACCTCGGCCGCATCGAAAGTGGCGACGACGTGGATCCCGGGATCATCAAGCAGGTTAAGGTTTACATCGCCAGCAAGCGCAAGCTCAGCGTCGGCGACAAGATGGCCGGACGCCACGGGAACAAGGGCGTCGTCGCCAAAATCGTCCCCGAGGAAGACATGCCGTTCCTCGCAGACGGAACCGCGGTGGACATCGTTCTCAACCCGCTCGGCGTGCCCAGCCGCATGAACGTCGGCCAGGTCCTCGAAACCCACCTCGGCGTCGCCGCCAAGGCGCTCGGCTTCAAGGTCGCCACCCCGGTCTTCGACGGCATCCCCGAAACAAAAATCCGCGAGTTCCTCAAAGAGGCGAAAACCAAGGAGGGCTTCACCTGGACCAACGAAAACGGCAAGTCCACCGTCTATGACGGACGCACCGGCGAGGCGTTTGACCAGCAGGTCGTCGTCGGCTACATCTACATGCTCAAGCTCGGCCACCTCGTCGCGGACAAGATCCACGCCCGCGCAGTCGGCCCCTACAGCCTTGTGACCCAGCAGCCGCTCGGCGGGAAGGCCCAATACGGCGGACAGCGGTTCGGAGAGATGGAGGTCTGGGCACTCGAGGCCTACGGTGCAGCCTACACGCTCCAGGAACTTCTCACCGTGAAATCCGACGACGTCGCCGGGCGCACCCGCATCTACGAAAGCATCGTCAAGGGCGACAACTCGCTCGAGGCCGGCACGCCGGAGTCGTTCAACGTCCTCATCAAAGAAATGCAGGGCCTCGGCCTTGATGTCCGTGTCGGCGGCAAAGCCCCGACATTCGGCGACTCGATCGCCTGACCCAACCAGCAAACGATACCATGAAAGAAACTAATTTATTTAGTGAGCAGAAGCCCGTCGGCTTTGACGAGGTGGCTATCACCGTCGCCTCGCCCGAGGCGATGCGCGGTTGGAGCAAGGGCGAGGTCAAGAACCCGGAGACAATCAACTATCGGACGTTTAAGCCCGAAAAGGGCGGCCTTTTCTGCGAGCGGATCTTCGGCCCGACCCGCGACTGGGAATGCACTTGCGGAAAATACAAGCGCATCAAGCACAAAGGGGTGATCTGCGACCGATGCGGCGTCGAGGTCACGCTCTCCCGCGTGCGCCGCGAGCGCATGGGCCACATTGACCTCGCCGTGCCGGTCTCGCACATCTGGTTCTACAAATGCATGCCCTCCCGGCTCGGCCTCATGCTCGACATGACGTCCCGCCAGCTCGAGCGCGTGATCTACTACGAGGACTACATCGTCATTGATCCCGGCAACACTCCGCTCGAGCGTTGCCAGCTCCTCACCGAGACGGAATTCCGCGATGTCGAGGACCAATACGGCGAAGCGTTCACGGCTGGCATGGGAGCCGAGGCGATCCAAAAACTTCTCGCCCAGATTGATCTCGCCGCGCTCAACGCCGAAATCGAGGTGGCGATGGTCAACACCAAGAGCAAACAGCTCCGCAAAAAGCTGGCCAAGCGCCTCAAGCTTGTCCAAGGGTTTGCCAACTCGAAGACCCGCCCGGAATGGATGATCCTCAACGTCCTCCCGGTCATCCCTCCGGACCTCCGCCCGCTCGTTCCCCTCGAGGGCGGACGCTTCGCGACATCCGATCTCAACGATCTCTACCGCCGGGTCATCAACCGCAACAACCGGCTCCGCACGCTCCTCGCACTCAAGACACCGGAGGTCATCATCCGGAACGAAAAGCGCATGCTCCAAGAGTCGGTGGATGCCCTCTACGACAACGGTCGCCACGGCCGCGCGGTCACCGGCGCAGCAAACCGCCCGCTCAAATCCCTCAGCGACATGCTCAAGGGGAAGGGCGGACGCTTCCGCCAAAACCTTCTCGGCAAGCGGGTGGACTACTCGGGCCGCTCGGTCATCGTCATCGGGCCGGAGCTCAAGCTCAATCAGTGCGGCCTGCCGAAAAAAATGGCGCTCGTCCTTTTCGAGCCGTTCATCATCCGCCGCCTCAAAGAGCAGGGCCATGTCCACACGGTCCGTAGCGCGAAGAAGCTCATCGAGCGCCAGACCCCGGAGGTCTGGGACATCCTCGAGGAGGTCACCAAGGGCCACCCGGTCCTCCTCAACCGCGCGCCGACGCTCCACCGCCTTTCCATCCAGGCGTTCGAGCCGCTCCTCATCGAGGGCGAGGCGATCCGCATCCACCCGCTCGTCTGCACCGCCTACAACGCGGACTTTGACGGCGACCAGATGGCCGTCCATGTCCCGCTCTCGGTCGAGGCCCAGATGGAGGTCCGCATGCTCATGCTGGCGACGAACAACATCTTCTCGCCCTCGAGCGGCAAGCCGATCACCAACCCGTCGCAGGATATCCCGCTCGGCTGCTACTACCTCACCCAGAAGCCCCGCGGCGAGGATGCCAACAAGGACAAGCGGATGCCGCTCTTCGCGAACGCCGACGAGGTGGATCTCGCGCTCTCCGAGCACTCGATCCGCACGCACACCCGGGTCCGGTTCAAAAATCCCGACTACGCCCGCGCCACCGTCTATGGCGATCCGGCTGTCAAAATCCTCGAGACGACCGCCGGGCGCGTCGTCTTCAACCGGATCTGGCCGGAAGGCCTCGGGTTCTACAACAAGGTCTGCGGTAAAAAGCAGCTCTCGGACGTCATCTGGCGGTGCTATAAGCTTGCCGGACAGCAGAAGACGGTCGAGACGCTTGACCGGCTCAAGGAACTCGGGTTCCGCGAGGCGACAAAGGCGGGGATCTCGATCGGCATCACCGACATGATCATCCCGTCGGAAAAAACCAAGCTCCTCGAAACCGCCCACCACCAAGTCGGCGAGGTCCAGAAGCAATACCTCCGCGGGATTATCACCGACGGCGAGCGCAAGAACAAGGTCCAGGACATCTGGACGCATACCGGCGAGGAGGTCGCGAACGCGCTCTTCCGCACGCTTGACCACAACGACGGACGCCGCGAGATGAACCCCGTGTTCATGATGGTCGATTCTGGAGCGCGCGGCAACCGCACGCAGATCAAGCAGCTCGCCGGCATGCGCGGCCTTATGGCCAAGCCATCGGGCGAAATCATCGAGCAGCCGATCACCGCGAACTTCCGCGAGGGCCTCACCGTCCTCGAGTATTTCATCTCGACCCACGGTGCCCGCAAGGGGCTCGCTGATACCGCGCTCAAAACCGCCGACTCCGGCTACCTCACCCGCAAGCTCGTGGACGCCGCACAGGATGTCATCATCACGATGGATGACTGCCAGACGCCGAATGGGATCGTCGTCCGCCCGATCTACGAGGGCGACGAGGAGGTCGTCAGCCTCCCGACCCGCATCATCGGCCGCGCAAGCTGCGAGACGGTCAAGGATCCGGTCACCGGCAAGGCGATCATCAAGGCGAACCAGCTCGTTGACGAGGAGATCGCCGCCGCGCTCGACAAGGTCGGCCATGAGCAGCTCAAAATCCGCTCGGCCCTGACCTGCGAATCCAAGCGCGGGATCTGCGCAAAATGCTACGGACGCAACCTCTCGACCGGCAACATGATCAAGCTCGGCGAGGCGGTCGGCATCATCGCCGCCCAGTCGATCGGCGAACCCGGCACCCAGCTCACGATGCGCACGTTCCACGTCGGCGGCACCGCGAGCCAGACGTTCAAACAGCCGATCGTCAAAGCGAAAAATGAGGGCGTCGTCCGGTTCAACGAGCTCAAGGTCGTCGAATCCAGCGACGGCACGTTCGTCGTCCTCAACAAGAATGGCACCGCAAGCGTCCATGCGCCGGACGGACGCGAACTCGAAAGCCACAACATCGTGGTCGGCTCGGTCATCTCGGTAGCCGACGGCGCAAAGGTCAAAAAAGGCGAGACGTTCATCCAGTGGGATCCCTACAATGTCCCGATCATCACCGAACGCGCCGGCCGCGTCGAATTCAAGGACATGATCCCGGGCGTCACGATCCGCAAGGAAGTGGACGAGGCGACCGGCGTCATGGGCACGGTCGTCATCGAGCACAAGGAGGACCTCCACCCGCAGATCGTCATCCTCGACGATGCGAAAAAAGTTCTCGCGAGCTACTCGATCCCCGCCGGCGCACACATCGAGGTCAAGGAACACTCGAAGGTGCCGGGCGGACAGCGCCTCGCCAGGACGCCGCGAAAGATCGCCAAGACGAAGGACATCACGGGCGGTCTGCCGCGCGTCGCCGAACTCTTCGAGGCCCGGCGTCCGAAGGATGCCTCGGAGATCGCGAAGATTGATGGCGTGGTAGACATCGGCGGCACGGTCCGCGCGAAGCGCCGCCTCATCGTCACCGATCCCGACACCAACGCCGAGGAGGAGCACCTGATCCCGCTCAACAAGCACATCATCGTCTTCAAGGGCGATACCGTCAAAAAGGGCCAGCAGCTCACCGAGGGACCGGTCGTCCCGCACGAGATTCTCGACATCTGCGGGCCCCAGGAACTCCAGGAACACCTCCTCAACGAGGTGCAGGAAGTCTATCGGCTCCAGGGTGTTGAAATCAACGATAAGCACATCGAAATCATCGTCCGCCAGATGCTCCGCAAGGTCAAAATCACCGAGCCCGGAGATACGACCCTGCTCTGGGGCGATCAGGTCGACCGCCTCGCCTTCGCAGCAGAAAACGAGCGCGTCACCGAGCAGGGCGGAAAGCCCGCCGAGGCGGTGCCGGTCCTGCTCGGCATTACCAAGGCCTCGCTCGAAACCGACAGCTTCATCTCCGCCGCGTCGTTCCAAGATACCACGCGAGTGTTGACCGAAGCCGCCACTCTCGGCAAGGTGGACCGCCTGCGCGGGTTCAAGGAAAACGTCATCATGGGACATCTCATCCCTGCGGGCACCGGATTCGACATCCACCGCGAAATCGAGATAGTCCACATGGGCGACGCCGTCGAAGCCGCGCCCGCCACAGAAACAGAAAACGCCGCCAGCTAAGTGACCACCATGGAAACATCCAACCATCCGAACATCGAAATTATGACCGAACTGCTGGAAGCAGGCGTTCATTACGGACACCAGACGAAACGCTGGAACCCGAAAATGCGCGACTATATCCTCGAGGAAAAAAATTCGATCTACATCATCGACCTCGAGCAGACGGTCGGCCAGATCGAGCGCGCGACCGCGTATCTTGCAAACCTCGTGAAGGGCGGCGGCAAGGTCCTCTTCGTCGGCACCAAGAAGCAGGCGCAGGAGGCAGTCCGCGAGGCCGCGACCGCAACCGGACAGCTCTTCGTCAACCAGCGCTGGCTTGGCGGAACCCTCACGAACCTCGCGACGATTCGCAAGAGTGTCGCCCGCCTGAAGGAAATCGAGGCGGCCGAAAAATCCCCCGCATGGGCGAAGATCAACAAGGCGGAAGCCTCGGCGATCCGTCGCGAGGGTGCCAAACTCCTCCACAACCTCGAGGGGATCGTCGCCATGGAAAAACTCCCCGACGCGCTCGTCGTCATTGACACGCTCCGCGAGGAAATCGCCGTTGCCGAGGCAAACCGGCTGAAGATCCCGATCATCGCGATCGTTGACACAAACTCGAACCCGGAAAAAATCGAGTTCCCGATCGCCGGCAACGACGACGCGATCCGCGCGATCCGCATCGTCCTCCAAAAACTCGTCCGGGCGATGCTCGAAGCCAAAGGCGTCCCCGCCGCCCAAGCCGCCCCCGCCGACCTCGGCGCCGTCTCGGAATAGAAACGAGTTTTAAGTGGGAAGTCTTAAGCGCGCCGCAAACCGGTCCGCATACGCGCCTCTTCATTTAAAACTTAATACCTAAAACTTAATACTTTTCACCATGTCCCAAATCTCCGCCTCTCTCGTCAAAGAACTCCGCGACAAAACCAACGCGGGAATGATGGAATGCAAAAAGGCGCTCGCCGAATCCAAGGGCGACCTGGCCGCCGCCGAGGCACTCCTCCGCAAGAAGGGGATCGCCAGCGCCGACAAGCGGTCGTCCCGCACCGCAAAGGAGGGCACGGTCGCATCCTACATTCACATGCAGGGTCGGGTCGGCGTCCTCGTCGAGGTCAACTGCGAGACCGACTTCGTCGCGAAAAATGAGACGTTCCGCGAGTTCGTCAAAGACGTCACCCTCCACATCGCCGCCGCCCACCCGCTCTACGTCAGCCGCGACCAGGTCCCGGACAAACTCATCCAGGCGGAGCGCGAAATCTACGCCGCCCAGGTCGTCGGAAAACCCGAGAACATCGTCGGAAAAATTGTGGACGGAAAAGTTGAGAAGTTTTTCGCAACCGTCTGCCTCCTTGAGCAATCGTTCATCAAGAACCCGGACATCACGATCAAGGACCTCCTCACCGCAAAGATCGCGGAGCTCGGCGAGAACATGATCATTCGCCGGTTCACCCGGTACATGGTGGGCGAAGATCTCGGCGCGCACTGAGCCCACGGGAGCGAGGGCAACACCACCCCGTACCAGTTGGAAAGAAACAGGCGTTCCTGCCCAACTTTGGAATCTTCGGAAGTGTCCCTTGGCAACGTCTTTGCCCGCTCGATGCGCGAGATGTTCCGGTATTCGACCAGGGCGAGCCCGAATGTGGCATGGAATATTCGGCAGCGGTGGTCGTAGGCTTTGGCGAGATGGCCATGCGGCATTGTTCCGGATCAGGAGTTACCGGTTTTGACCTCGATGATGTCGTGGGGCACGCTTTCGCGCATGCCTGCTGCGGTGATCCTGACGAAGCGGGCATTGTTCCGGAGTTCGGGAAGCGTGCGCGCCCCGAGGTAGCCCATCCCGCTCTGGAGCCCGCCGGCGAGCTGGGCGAGGACGATGTCTGCGGGTGCAGAAACTTCCTTCAGGGCCTCAACCCCCTCGGCGGCCGACTTCTGCGCGGAATCTTTCGCATGGCCGTAACGCGCCGCGCTTCCAGCCTTCATCGCCGCATGGCTGCCCATCCCACGGTATTGTTTGAAAAATTTTCCATTAATTTCCATGATCTGTCCGGGTGCTTCCGGGCAGCCGGCGAGGAGGCTTCCGCAGACGACCGCATTGGCGAACGCAAGTGCCTTGACGATGTCGCCAGATTTCGTGATTCCCCCGTCGGCGAGGAGCGCGACTCCGCACCCGGCGGCGGCCTTCGAGCAGACGTAGAGGGCGGTGAGCTGGGGGATCCCCACACCCGCCACGACGCGGGTCGTACAGATCGAACCCGGCCCCTGACCGACCTTCACGGTGTTGGCTCCGCAGGAGGCAAGGAATTCGACGCCCGAGGCGCTGGTGACATTTCCGGCGATGATCGGAAGCGTGGGAAATGCAGATCGGATCGCGCGGACCGCATCGCCGACACCGCGCGTATGCCCGTGCGCGGTCGAGACTGCGACCGCGTCGAGCCCGCGCTCGACAAGTGCCCCGACATGGTCGAGAAGCACCGCGCGGTCCAGCTCGCCGGAAGCGTCGCGCGGCGCGCCGACCGCCGCGCCGCAGACGAGGCGGAATTTTCCGTCGCGCGCTGGCTTTGTGCGTAGCGACCGCTCCTGGGTGATCCGCTCGATGTCGCTCAGCGTGAAAAGCCCGCGCAGCCGGTCGGAGGCATCCACCACAAGCAGCTTGTGGATCCCGATGTTCTCGGTGAAAAACCGGTCCGCCCGCGTGATCGGATCGTCGCCAAGCTCGTCCTCGCGGATCGTCAGCACTGCCGTGCGAGGGATCATCGCCTCGGTCACCCCGCGCGGCGCGAACCGCGGGCGCACGCAGTGCCCGGGAAGCAGCCCGAGCAGCACGCCCTCACCATCCACAACAGGAAACGTGCTGAAGGAGAATTTTTTTTCCTCGATGAGCGCGAGGACGTCGCCGATCCGCTGTTCAGGGGCGAGTTTGATCGGCTCGCGGATCAGCCCGTGAACATGATTTTTCACGCGCGAGACCTCCGAGAGCTGCTGCCGCGCGGGCATGTTGTAATGGATGAGTCCGAGCCCACCATTGAGCGCGAGGGCGATCGCCATCCGCGACTCGGTAACGGTGTCCATGTCGGCCGAAACGACCGGCAGCCGGAGCAGAAGCCCAGGCGCGAGCTCGGTCTCGAAATCTGCGTCGCGCGGGAGGATCTCGGAATACAACGTCGCCAGCGAGACGTCGTCGTAGGTCAGTGCTTGCCCGGCATTCGACGAAAAAAATTCGTCGGACGGACGATAGAACATGCGGTCGAGGTCCGCCGGAGAGGTGGGCGTGAGGGCTTCCATGAGGCATCATGGACGGCCCGCAGCGGCGAAATCAAGAGCAAAAAAAATCATTGCGCGCCACAGTGCCTGAGTCGCCAGCCCCAGCGTGTGCAAAAACCATCTCGCGGTCCCGGTCATCCTCATAGATCGCCTTCAACCGGTCCCCGCGATCCATCACGTGATAAACCCCGCCAGCAAATTCCATCCGCTCTTTTTTCGGCATGGGCGAAGCCCGATCACGATCAGATTTGTTCTCGGATGTCAATAGGCAAGGACACCTTTGCTTGTTTTCC
>DYRS01000191.1:1645-3684 GCA_020718585.1 Chthoniobacter flavus | reverse complement strand
CTCCGTTTCCGCCGCCCACCCCTCTTTTTCCTCTCGTTCGTGAATTGGCCCTGGGGGTGGATGGAGGGTAGATGGATGGAATTGCAAAATTCTGTGCGCACGTTAGACGTGGGTGATGCCTCAACTCCAAAGCCGCACGACAACCCATGGGCGCCTGATGTCCGGAGCTCGAAGCCTCTGGCGGGCGAACGGAATGAAGGAAGAGCAGTTCGGAAAGCCGATCATCGCGGTGGTCAATTCGTTCACCCAATTCGTGCCGGGGCATGTCCACCTGCACGGGGTCGGCCAGTTCGTGAAAGGTCTGATCGAGCAGCAGGGCTGTTTTGCGGCCGAGTTCAACACCATCGCCATTGATGACGGCATCGCCATGGGGCATGACGGCATGCTCTATTCCCTGCCTTCCCGCGACCTCATCGCCGACAGCGTCGAATACATGGTCAACGCCCACAAAGCCGATGCCATGGTCTGCATCAGCAACTGCGACAAAATCACCCCGGGGATGCTCATGGCCGCGATGCGCCTGAACATCCCCGCGATTTTCGTTTCCGGCGGACCCATGGAGGCCGGGGAGGTCGATGGGAAGAAGTATGACCTAGTGGATGCCATGGTGATGGGCGGCGACAGCAGGGTCCCCGACGACCTGCTTGCCATGGTGGAACGCCAGGCCTGTCCGACGTGTGGATCGTGTTCGGGCATGTTCACCGCGAACTCGATGAACTGCCTCAACGAGGCTCTCGGGATGGCGCTGCCGGGCAACGGGACAATTGTCGCAACTCATGCGAACCGCCGGAAGCTCTTCGAGCAAGCCGCCGGGCGGATTGTGGAGATGGCGCAGGCATGGTATCGCGACGGGGACGATTCCGTGCTTCCGAGATCCATCGCGAGCCAGTCCGCCTTTGAAAATGCCATGGCGCTCGATGTCGCCATGGGAGGCTCGACCAATACGGTCCTCCACCTCCTTGCGATCGCCCACGAGGCGGACGTGGATTTCCAAATGAGGGATATTGACGCGATCTCTCGCCGGATTCCCTGCATCTGCAAGGTCGCCCCGAGTTCGTCGTTCCACCTCGAAGATGTCAATCGCGCGGGCGGCATTCTCCGCATCCTGGGTGAACTGGAAAAGGCCGGACTCATCGACACGGCACCTCGTCGCGTGGACAACCTGACGTTGAAGGAGGCGATTTCCCGGTATGACGTCTCCCGTCCAACCGCAACAGAAGAAGCCCGCGAGATGTTCCTGAGCTCACCCGGCGGCGGACGCAACCTTGTTTTCGCATCGCAGGGCTCGCGGTATTCCGGGCTCGACACCGACGGTGCGGGCGGCTGCATCCGCGACATCGCTCATGCGTATTACCCCGATGGCGGGCTGGCCGTGCTCTTCGGCAATATCGCCCGCGACGGATGCGTCGTGAAGACTGCCGGGGTCGATGCGGCGGCATTTCACTTCACGGGCACCGCAAGGGTTTTCGAGTCCCAGAACTCGGCGTGCCAGGCGATCCTCGGCGGGCAGGTCAAAGCCGGCGATGCCATCGTTATCCGCTACGAAGGCCCCCGCGGAGGTCCCGGCATGCAGGAGATGCTGTATCCCACCTCCTACCTGAAATCCCTCGGCCTCGGAAAGTTCTGCGCCCTTATCACCGACGGGCGGTTCTCCGGAGGCACGTCAGGATTGTCCATCGGGCATGTGTCCCCCGAGGCGGCTTCCGGCGGGGCCATCGCGCTCATCCGGGAGGGAGATCTGATCGAGATCAACATCCCGGCCCGCACGATCCAGGTTCTCCTTCCGGATGAGGAACTCGCCCGCCGGGAGGCCGAGGAAATTGCCAAAGGCCATGCCGCCTTTCGTCCTTCCGCCCGGAACCGCACGGTATCGAATACCCTGCGCCTCTACGCCCGACATGTCACCTCCGCCGACAAAGGTGCCGTGCGCGAAAAACTGCTTTAGGAAAGCTATAATATTCTGGTATTCGACTACAATGCAGGATTCTGATCATCGGGATATGCAAGGCGCAAAAATCATCGTCAAAAGCTTGGAGGAT
>DYRS01000191.1:0-1545 GCA_020718585.1 Chthoniobacter flavus | reverse complement strand
TTCTGATCATCGGGATATGCAAGGCGCAAAAATCATCGTCAAAAGCTTGGAGGATCTGGGGGTCCGCCATGTTTTTGGCTACACGGGAGCGGCGATCCTTCCGGTCATGGACGAGCTGGGAAAAAGCTCGATCCGGATTGTGGTCAACTCGAACGAGCAATGTGCGGCGTTCAGTGCGGCGGGGTATTCGCGCTCGGGCGACCGGGTGGGGGTCGCGATCGTCACGTCGGGTCCTGCCATCACGAACACGCTCACAGCCGTGGCCGATTCGTATGCCGACAGCGTGCCCCTGCTCGTCATTGCCGGTCAGGTGCCGCAAAACAAGATCGGGACGGATTCGTTCCAGCACATTGATGTGGCCTCGGTGTTCGGACCGACGGCCAAGTGTGTTGTCTCCGTGAGCAGCACCGACAACATCGAAGCGGTCATCAAAGACGCCTATTGTTACGCACGCTCGGGAAAACCCGGCCCGGTGGTTGTCGATCTGCCCATCGACCTGCAAAGGAACACGCACGGGTATGAGGCAAGGCACATCGGGCACTTTGAAAAAGTTTATGAGAATGAAGCCCATCTCTCCGATGACCAGTGCGCCCGATTTTTCGAGCTTCTTGGCGCGTCGAAACGCCCGCTGCTCTACCTCGGTGGCGGCTTGAATTCTCCGCGCGGGGCGGGGGCGGTGCAGCGGTTCAACGCGCGCTTCGGCATCCCGTCGGTCAATACCCTCATGGGCAAGGGCGTCGTGGATGAGAACGACCCGCACGCCCTCGGGCTCCTCGGCATGTTTGGCACGCCAGCGGCCAACCGGATCATCCAGGACAATGACTTTTTCTTTGCCATCGGAGTGCGCTGGGACGACCGGGTTGCGGAAAAGGTCGGCTTCGCCATCCATGCCAAAATTGCCTATATCGATATCAACCCGCGCAAGATGTATCAGATTCGCGGGGAGCGGACGCCGGATTTCACGTTTTTGGGGGATGCCGCCGGCGCGCTTGCGGATCTGAGCGACTATGCCGGGCGTCATCGCCTTTCGATTGACATCGGGGAATGGCGGGGTCAGGCGGAGGCATTGAAGCGTTCTTGGCCGTTGGACTACCGGCGGGACAGCGCGCGCATTCAACAGGCCGAGGTGCTCGACATGCTGAACAAGTGCCTTGCCGCAGACATGATTTTTACGACCGGTGTTGGCAACCACCAGCTTCTCGCGGCCCAGCACCTCAAGATGGCGGCTCCCCGGAGGTTTCTGACCTCGGGCAGTTTCGGCACCATGGGCTTCGGCGTGCCTGCGGCCATTGGAGCCTGCCAGGCCAATCCGGAGGCGAGGGTGATTGCGGTGGACGGCGACGGCAGCTTCCGCATGAACATGGGGGAACTCCACACCGTCGGCACGCTCGGGCTGCCGGTCAAAATCCTGCTTCTCAACAATCACAGCGACGGAATGGTGCGCAACCTCGAAGACGTCGTTTGCGCGGGCCGCCACTCGGCAACCGACCGTCCCCGCGATGTGGATTTTGCGGCGATGGCGAAGCTCTGCCATTTTTCCTTCGC
>DYRS01000045.1 GCA_020718585.1 Chthoniobacter flavus | reverse complement strand
GAAAAGAGGATTTTGCCGCAAAGAACGCAGAGAGAAACTTATGCAATGGCCGATGGGTGCAGTTGCTAGATGGTGCGCACACGCGCTGCTGGCGGCAGCGCGCGCTTTCCTTGCCCGTTTTCCAAAGAAGAGGGGCTAGACGCCCGCGCTCCTGTGATCCACCTCGTCCGCACGTTTCGCAAATGCACCCACCCGATGGGGGCATCAATGGCCTGCCCTCCGTGGTCCTTCCCACCGGTTTCCCTGCCGGCTATTCCGCCTCACTCTTCGAGATCCTCTTGAGCCGGCATCCCTCCCCGGTGGCTCCGACCTCGCGATAGGCAAAATTTTTGCTTGTCAGGGTCAGGATCTCATTTGGGCTACCATCCCAATAAAACAGCCCGCCTTTGACGTCCCAGCGGTTTGTTGTCGTGCAAATTGATCTCGGGCACATGTAAACCACGCCGTCGGATTTGATCAGACACGCGTGCCGGGGACTCTGCCAATACCCGAGCAGCTTTGCTTTGATTTCTGAGTCGGACGGCTTTTCTCCGGCGATGGCTGCGGCAGCGGCAAATGCAAGAACTGCAGCGAGAACGAGAAGCGTACGCAAGTGTTTCACAGGGATATTCAATGTTCGGGGAACTTTGCCTGTCAAGATGCGCTTTTTTTCCCGCAGGCACCCGACCTGCCGGTTATTCTGCGGGTTGCAGGCCGGATTGCAGGGCCGCATGCTGGGAGCCGGATTTTGAAAAATGCGCGACCGCCATCCCGAGGCGTTCGCGCATGATCGTGTCAATCTGGTCGGCGACCGGGGCGGGCTCGGAGAAAAGCGAGCCCGGGGGCACCCACGCGCGCCCTGTGAAATTGTCGGGCACCGATCCGCCCGGCACCGGCCTCGGACAGTCGGCGACGAACATGCGTCCGCCGTTCGGGGAGAGCGCCACCATCTCGACGTGGCCAAAATACCCACCCGGAGTTCCTCGCGGGTGCTTGCCGAGGAGACGGTCGCCAAGATAGACAAGCACGCTCCCCAGGGGGGCGCGCCACGGGGATGCCACCTTCACCGGCTTCCAGCCGGCCCCGGAAAGGATGCGCTCCCATTCCTGCCCGTTGCCGGGCTTGAGCCCGCGGCCGACCCCGGATTGGTTGAGCAGCGAAAGCACCGCCCGCCCGCACCAGCCTGAGGGGATTTCATCGCTCGCGCTCATGAGCGTCACCCGCCGGAGCGTGTCGCCCTTCAGCAGCGGATTCGCCGCCCATGCGGATACCGGCAGCAGGCAGATGAGGAAGGCCCGGAAAATGATCACGGTTCCATTTATATCACAATCCGGCCGCCGCAAGGCAAATTTTGCTCCGGCCGCGGGCTTTCCCGGGCGCATCTGCAAAACGTGCTCTGCAATTTTCTGTCCGAAGGACCTTTCGGAGTGCGGTGCGTCCCCGCACCGCTTTCGCCGGAGAGGAAATCGTTGCCTTCATCCCTTGCGCAACCACGCATGAAAACCAAAGTGCCGCGAGGCGGAATCCGCAAGCGGGGCATCTTCTGAACCAGCAGGCCATAATGACGATGAACTCCATCTCATGAGCCAGCTATTGGCAGGGCAGCCGGAAGATGGATCGGAGCGGGTGCTCGTCAAGGACGTTCGGGCGGATGCCTCCAAATTTTGTGGGGTCGTAGAGCTGGATCCCGACGTAGTAGTAGATCGGTGCGACCGGCACGGCGGATTTGACGAGGAGATCTTCGGCGCGGCGGAGGATGTCGAGCCGTTTCCCGATCTCGACCTCGCGCGCGGCATCGGCGATCAGCCGGTCGTATTCCAAGCTGCTCCAGCCGGTCCGGTTGTTCCCGCCACCGGTGAGGAACATGTCAAGAAATGTGTTGGGATCCGGGTAATCGCCGACCCAGCTTGAGCGCGCGATGTCGTAGTCGAGGAGCGAGAGCGAGTTGAGATACACTTTCCATTCCTGGCGGACAAGGTTCACATTCACCCCGAGCACGTCGCGCCACATGCTTTGGAGCTCGACGGCGATCGCCTCGTTGAGCTCGCTCTTGCTGTAGAGGTAGTTCGCAAGCGGGAACCCCCGACCGCCGGGGAATCCCGCCTCCGCAAGCACTTTTCTCGCGACATCGGGATCGTATGCGAGCCCGCCGGTGCCCGAGTAGCCGGGGGTCCCCGGCGGCACGAAACCGGGTGCCGGAAGCTCGCCCGCACGGGTGATTTTTTCGACGATCCGCGCCTTGTCCACCGCAAGCGAAAACGCGCGGCGCACGCGCTCGTCGGCAAACGGCCCGCGCGCGCAGTTGTAGCGCAGGAAGTAGATCCCGAGGAACGGCGCCGCATGGAACCACGGACGCCTCTTCATCTCGTCAAGCAGCGCGGGCGGCGCGAGCCCCTTGTCCATCACGAGATCGGCGAGCCCGCTGGCGAAAAAGTTGAACGCGACGTTGGCGTCGGAGATCGGCAGGACGTCCACCGTCCCGAGCGGGACGTTGTCGCGGTTCCAGTAGTGCGGGTTTTTTTTCAGGCGGATCTTGTCGTTGATCCGCCAGGCCTCGAGCACGAACGCCCCGTTGCCGATGATGTGCTCCGGCTTCACCCAATCGTCGCCGACCCGCCGGATGAGGTCGGTGCGGACCGGGTGAAGCGTCGGGAATGCGCAGAGCTCGAGAAAATATGGCGTCGGGTTTTCGAGCTCGACGACGAGCGTCCGTTCGTCGGGCGCCCGCGCTCCGACCCCGGAGAAGTCGGCGACCGCTCCCTCGGCGAACCCCCGCGCGCCCTTGATCGGAAAAAGCTGGTAGCTGTATTGCGACCCGGTTGCAGGAGTCAGCGTCCGCTTCCAGGAGTCCAAGAAATCCTGCGATGTCACCGTCCGCCCGTCGCTCCACCGGGCATCCGCCCGTAGCCGGAACGTGTAGGTCCGCCCGTCGGGAGAAATTTCCCACGACTCCGCGACGCCGGGGACCGCCCGCCCCGCCTCATCGTAGGCGCAGAGCCCCTCGAACAGGGCGTTAACGACGCGCCCCTCCGGCTGGCCGGTGATGATCGCCGGATCCAGCGTCTCCGGCTCCGCCCCGTTGATGAAGACAAGGTCCGCCCGGCGCGACGGACCGTCGCAGGCGGCCAGCAGGGCCATGCAAAGCAGCGCGATCAGGCGTGGGGTCATGTCCGTTATGAAAGCGAAATTTTCCGCCGCCGCAATGCCGGAACGCAAACCCATCGCCCCGACGCAACGCGATCCGCCCGGCGGGCACTCCTGATTACCGCAGCGGCTCGGGCCCGGCGGGTTCGGCACGCGGCGGATCCTGCCGGATCGCGAGCAGGAGGTTCGACTGTCCGACCCGCCACTTGTAGCCGGTTCCGAACGCGAGCGGGACCGCACCCGCAGCGAACGCCGCCTGCAATTCCGGCTGACGGTATTTTTTGAAGATCTCGAGCGTCCCGGAGTAGGTTCCAAAAAACCGGCACGTCCAGCTCCCGTCGCGAAAGAATGAAAATGGCACGCCCGAGTCGTCCTGAAGAACGCTCTGCGCATGATCGAGCAGAAACCCCATGATCCCCGAAAAATACGGCTCGTGCAGGAGGTAGGAAGCGGCTTTGAGATAGACATTTCCGCGGCCGAATCCGCCCGCCCATTTGAGCGCGGCACCGGAAGTGCGAAGGGAATCGTCCGCCACGTTTGCCTGGATGTAGTGGATGCGCTGCGGTGCGGAGAGCGGGGTTTTGCGGAAGGTGATCATGACCCCCGGCAGCCCGCCGCCGCCCCGCACGACAGTGCCCTCGGCACCCACTCCGAAACGCGAGACATCCAGAACCTCGCACCCGCTCATGGCCAAAAAGACCAGCATCACCGGCGTTACGCCTTTGAATCCGCCCGCCTCAAGCCCGGACTTCATGTCCTTCGTGATAAAATGGCCGTAGGACAGGATCACGTCGGTCGAAGCGCGCAGGCTCGCCAGCGACTCCCCCAAAGCGTCCGGCCCCAGCGACTCCGGCTCGGGCACGCTCCCGACCGGCTCGAGGCCGCCCAGCAGGTAATCCGGCGCGTCCGGGAAAAATGCCAGGCAGGAAATCGCATCGGGTCCGCCAAAAAAATAGAACACCGGAGCTGCGGAAGAAATCCGGGGGGCAAGCTCGGCCGACGACCAGACACGGATCGGAGAAAAATAGTGCTCGTTATATCGCGACCACATCGCCTCGAATGCCGCCGCATGCTCGGCGTAGCCAGGCGTCCGGCGGAGTGCTTCCAGCGGATCGGATGGAGCTGCGGGGACGCCCGCGAGAAACTTTGCGACCGAATCCCACGCCGTCGGTGTCCTGTCGGCAGGCAACGCCCGCCGCACTTCCTGCGCGAAGCAGACCGAACACGCGAGCAACAAAACCGCAAGCACCTTCATACCCCACAAACTTACCCGATACCCCGCGAAATGAAAATCAGGTTCTTGCAGGCGGGAGGTTCGCGACGACACTGCCGCATGCGAACAACGAAGCGGACAGGAGGTAGGATGCAGCGAGAAGAATGCGGAACTGTTGGGAAATGTTTTGAGTTCCGCGCAGAATTGGACTGCCGCCTTCTGTTTTTTCCAAACAAGCACAGGATGTCTGACCTTTTCGGAGCCACAAACGTATTGAAATCTGACAAAATATCAGTCATGTGTTTGCTTATGGAAACGACGGTCACAGAATTGCTTCGGGAATTTCCGCGCGTGAGGCGCGCGGCACTATCCGGCGAGACGGTCATTATCAAGTCCCGCGAGGGGAATTTGAGGCTCTCGTTGGATGCACCGGCCACTGGGTCGCTGATCGGGTGCATGAGGGGACTTCTGGCCCGGGCGGATGACGACATCGACGGGCCGACGAGCGATGCGGGGAACTGGGACTCCGATTTGTGAGAGCGTTGCTGGACACCCATGCGGTGCTCTGGGCGGCCGAGGGAGACGCGCGTCTGGGCACCTCGGCCGCGGAGCTCCTGCGAACCCTCAAGACCGGCGAGGCGGTGATTTCGGACATCACTTTGCTGGAGATCGCGATGCTGGCGAAAAAGGGCCGGATCCGGCTGTCGGTTTCTGCCGGGGAATACCTGCGCGGAATCCAGCGGAATTACCCGCCATTGATGATCGCCTCAGAAATTGCCGCTCTGGCCATGGATTTGGAGCTTCCGCACGGCGACCCGTTCGACCGGATCATCGTTGCCTCGGCGCGGCACCACGAGCTGCCGCTTCTAACTCGCGATAGGAACATTTCCGCAAGCGGTCTTGTTCGGGTCCTGTGGTGAGCTCTGGTAACTTTTTCGTTTGGCGATTCCAGATTCTGATCGCCTTTCGGGTGGATTATTGTCCGGTCCGAACTTTATCGGGATGGGTTTCCTTGTGTTTCGGATCCGGTTTGGCCTTTCGTGGTTGTCGACACTCTTTTCGGGAGGATTTGGTTTACGAGCAGGTGGTAAATCGCCTTCGTTTTTGGTGCTTCGAGAATAATTTTATGCCTCGTCTGCACTTTTGGGGCATGCGTCCGCATCCGCTCCTAACACTGGTGATTGCGCGCCTCACGGGCATAAGCCATGAAAGCAGGGGGACGCGCCAGCCCGTGCGCGGGAACTTCCCGCTTGCTTCGCGGGGGATTTGGTCCAACCCTTCCTCTCCATGCCAACTTCCGCCACAGCCTCCGGGCCGCTCCCATGAGGTCCGTCTCAATTTACGACACCACCCTGCGGGACGGCACTCAGGGGACCGGGATCGCGTTTTCGGTGCTCGACAAGATCCGGGTCGCCGAGAAGCTCGACGCCTTCGGAGTCGGGTATATCGAGGGCGGGTGGCCGGGATCGAACCCGCGCGATATCGCGTTTTTTGAGGAGGCCGCGAAGCGGGAGTGGAAATCTGCGAAGATCGCGGCGTTCGGGAGCACCCGGCGCGGCGGGGTTGCGGTGGAGAGCGACGCCCAGGTACGCACGCTGCTCGATGCCCGCACGCCTGTCGTGACGATCGTCGGCAAGACGTGGCTCCTGCATGTCACCGAGGTCCTCGGGGTCTCGCCGGAGGAGAACCTCGCGATGATCGCCGAGACGGTCGCCCACCTCAAAGCCAACGAGCGCGAGGTCTTTTACGACGCTGAACACTTTTTCGACAGCTACAAGGACGACCCTGCGTATTCGATCAGGACCGTTCTGGCGGCGAAGGATGCCGGCGCGGACCTTGTCGTGCTCTGCGACACGAACGGCGGGTCGCTGCCGTCGGAAATTCTGAAAATCACGGTTGAGACGATCGCCGCGCTCGGGTGTCCGGTCGGCATCCACACGCACAACGACTCCGGGCTCGGAGTTGCGAACGCGCTGGCGGCGGTCGCGGCCGGCGCCTGTCAGATCCAAGGCACGATCAACGGCTACGGCGAGCGCGTGGGGAATTGCAATCTCACGACGATCATCCCGACGCTCCAGCTCAAGATGGGGATCACAGTCGTGCCGGACCTCGCGCGGCTGCGCGACCTCTCGCGGTTTGTTGACGAGCTCGCGAACGTGCCGCAGGACATCCGCGCGCCCTACGTCGGCGGTGCCGCGTTCACGCACAAGGGCGGGCTGCACGTCCACGCGGTGCAGAAGCTAGCCCGCAGCTACGAGCACATTGACCCCTCGCTCGTCGGCAACACCCAGACGATCCTCGTTTCCGACATGTCCGGCCAGAGCAACATCCTTGCGAAGGCAAACGAGCTGGGATTCGAATTTCAAAAAGGCGCGCCCGAGGTGGCCGCGATCCTCCGCCAGGTAAAGGAAAGCGAGGCGGCCGGCTACGAGTTCGAGGCGGCTGACGCATCGTTCGACCTGCTCGTCCGCCGCACGCTCGGCCGCCACCGTCCGCTTTTTGACCTCCGCGAATACTACTGCTCGTTCCGCCGGTCCACCCTCCACGGTGCCGCAACCTGCGAGGCGACGGTCAAGCTTCAGGTCGGCGGGGTCCCGGAATACACGGTCGAGGAGGGCGACGGCCCGGTGAACGCGCTCGATGCCGCGCTGCGCAAGGCGCTGCGTCCGTTCTATCCGTGGATAGACGAGCTCCGGCTCGCGGACTACAAGGTGCGGATTGTGGACGGCTCGCGCGGCACGGCCGCCCGCACCCGGGTACTGATCGTCTCGACCGACGGCCATGCATCGTGGGGCACGGTCGGGGTCTCGGACAACATCATCGAAGCAAGCTGGCTCGCGCTGGTTGACAGCATCGAGTTTCACTCGCTCAAACGCCGATGACCGAGCACACCGACCCGATCAACGCACGGATCCTTGCGGTCTCGGAGGACCAGATTCCAGGGTTTTCGCGCGAGCCGTTTCAGGAGATCTCGCGGCGCAGCGGCGTCGAGCTTCCTGTCGTCATCGCGCGCATCCGCGCGATGGTCGCCTCGGGCACGATCCGCAGGGTCCGCCAGACCCTCCTGGCCACGAACCTCGCCGAAGGCGCGCTCGTCGCATGGAAGGTGCCGCCGGACAAGCTCGACGCGGCATTCGATTTCCTGTTCCGCGATGATCCATTTTCTGGACATGTCGTCATCCGCTCGACCGATGCGACGATCCCCGGCGGTGCCTACCGGCTCTGGACGACGCTCAAGGTTCCGGCCGGCGAATCGCTCGCCGCGCACTGCGATCTCCTCCTGAAGCTGACCGGAGCCGACGCCTACCGGCTGATGCCTGCGAAGGGGATTTTTGCGCTCGGGGTCGGGCATGTTCGCAGGAAGGCGATCGAGCCGGGCGACCGTTGTGAGGGGCCGGCCCGAATGATCCGCACCGGGGTCACCCGGCTCGACGAGCATGAGTGGCGGGTGCTTATGGCCCTGAAGCGCGAGTTCGAGCCGGAGGAAATCCGCGATTCGCCGTGGTCCGCCCGCGCGGCCGAGGCCGGGGTCTCGACGGACGAATTTTTCCGCGTCGCGGAATCCCTCCAGGCACGCAAGCTTCTCGGACGGTTCTCAACCTTTCTCGAACACGTCAAGCCGTCGCAGGGCGGGGTCCGGGTGACCCGGTTCAACGCGCTTTTCCACTGGGCGGTGCCGGTCGGCCGCGAGGCCGAGGCCGGCGCGGAGGTCGGACGCCATGATATCCTCACCCATTGCTACTGGCGCGAGGGCGGACCGGAATTCAACAACGTCAATATCATGGCCGTCGCGCACGGGGGCGACAAAGACCGCGTGCTCGCGCACAAGGCGGCGATTGACACCCATCTCGCGGAGGCCGGGATCCCGGTCGCCTACACCAATGTTTTCTGGGGCGGCCGCAGCGAGATCAAGCCCTCGGAGATCTCGCCGTTTGTCTATCGCGACTGGCACGCAAAGTTTGCCTGAATCCTCAAATGCCCATCCGAAATGTCGCCATCGTCGGACGTCCCAACGTCGGAAAATCCGCCCTCTTCAACCGCCTCGCAGGGAGGATGATTTCGATCGTCCACGACCAGCCGGGGGTGACGCGCGACCGGATCGCCTCGGTCTGCAAGCTCGGCTCCGCGCCGTTCGAGATCGTGGATACCGGCGGGATCGGCGACGACCCGGATCCGGATTTTGCCGGGACCACCCGCGAGGGCGCGCTCATCGCGATCGAGTCGTCCGACGTCATTCTTTTCGTGACCGACGCGCACGACGGGGTGACCCCGCTCGACGCCGAGTTGGCATCGCTGATCCGGTCGTCCGCGCGCCCGGTCGTGCTCGTGGTGAACAAGGTGGATGTCGAGGCGCACGAGGGTCGGGCCGACGAGTTTTCGCGGCTCGGGTTTGCGCACACGGTCGCGGTCAGCGCGGCGCACGGTCGCGGGATCACCGACCTTATCTCCGAGGTCGAGGCGCTTCTCCCGGAGGCCGCCGGCGTGGAACCCGAGGCGGCCGAGGCACCGAAGCTCGCGCTGGTCGGACGTCCAAACGTCGGGAAATCGTCGCTCGTCAACGCGATCCTCGGTGACAAGCGGACGACGGTCAGCCACATCCCGGGGACGACCCGCGATGCCGTGGATGTCGCGACCGAGCGCGAGGGGCGGCCGTATATTCTCTGCGACACGGCGGGGATCCGCCACCGCTCGAGGCACAACACATCGGTCGAGGTCTTCAGCGTCATGCGCTCGGAAAAAACCATCCGGCGGGCGGATCTGAACATCCTGGTCATTGACGCGACGACCGGGGTCACCGCGCAGGATAAGAAAATTGCAGGGCTGATCCAGTCTGCCAACAAGCCGGCGGTGATCGCTCTCAACAAGTGGGATCTCGTCTGCCCGACCGACGACCCGGAGCTCGTCCGCGATCACGTCGCGCGGGTCCAGCGCGAGCTGTTCTTCCTCGATTACGCGCCGGTCGTCGTGCTTTCGGCACTCACGGGAGAAAACGTGCGCCGACTCTTCACGACGGTCGAGAAGGTCCGCCAGCATTCGACCCGGCGGGCCGGCACCGGCGAGCTCAACCGGGTGATCCGCGCCGCGATGGAGCGCCAGGCGCCGGCGATCAAGGGCAACCGAAGATTCAAGATCCTCTACGCCACGCAGGTCAACGAGACCGGCCGCGCCGCGATCAAGCCGCCGCAGTTCATCCTCTTCGTTAACGATCCGAGCCTCCTCCCGGACAGCTACGTGAACTACCTCTGCGCCCGCATCCGCGACAAATGGGAATACCCCGGGCTCCCGATCCTCCTCCGCCTCCGCGGCCGCGAGGGGAAAAATGCGCGGACGATGGAAAGCTAGCAAGCCCTCTGTGATCCGAGTGCCCGCACGAATTTCCCCATTCCTTCGGCCTGTCCTCCGAGCAGATCTCGCGATCGTTCTGATCGCGATTTTCCTGCGGGCCTGGCAGATCGAGATCAAGCCGCCGCATTTCGACGAGGGGATCAACGGATGGTTCGCCGACCAGATGACGGCGAACGGGTTCTACCGATACGACCCGACAAACTACCACGGGCCGCTGCATTTCTACGCGGTGTTCCTCTCGCAGACGCTTTTCGGCCGCCATGTGTGGGCGCTCCGCCTGCCCGCGATCATCGCCGGCGTGCTCTGCGTGTGGGCGATGCTCCGGTTCCGCGCGTTCTTTGGAAATCCCACCGCGAGGGTCGCTGCGCTCGCGATGGCGGTCTCGCCCGCGTTCACGTTTTACGGGCGCTATTCGATTCACGAATCCTGGCAGGTGCTCTTCAGCATGCTCTTCCTGCTCGGGATCCTCGGGCTCTGGAAATCCGGCGACAGGAGGTCATTTTTTACGGCCGCGTCCGCAGCCGTCGGCCTCGTGCTCACGAAGGAGACCTACATCTTGCACCTCGGGTGCTTCGCGCTGGCGGCCGGTGTGCTTTGGGCATGGCAGCTCGCGGTCCCGTCGCGGCCGGCTCAGCCGGTTGCGCGCCAGATCTGGACCCGCGACGACGCGGTTCTCGTCGCCGGACTCTCGATCATCGTCATCGTGTTCTTTTACTCGGGAAATTTTCTCGATTTCTCCTCGCTGCACGGGCTCTACCAAACATTCGGAGCGTGGTTCAAAACCGGGGTGGACTCGGCCGGGCACGGGAAGTCGTCGTATGCCCTCGGCCCGCTGAACTACTACTGGCCGGCACTCATGGCCCGCTACGAGTGGCCGGCGCTCGCCGGGCTCGCCGCCTGCGCGCGCTACGTCTGGCCGTCCGACGCCCGGCTCCGCTACATCGCGATCATGGCCGGAGGCGCGCTCGTCGCGTATTCGCTCATCCCCTACAAGACCCCCTGGTGCGTGATCTCGATCATCTGGCCGTTTTACCTCATCCTCGGCGCGCTCCTCTCCGAGTGCGCGGAGCACTGGAAAATCCCGATCCTCGCGTGGGCACCCGCCGTGCCGCTCCTCGTCGCATCGATGTTCTCCACCTGGCGGCTGAACTTCATCAACTTCACCGACGACAGCGAGCCCTACGTCTATGTTCAGACCTACGACGGGATCTTTACACTCACCGATCCGCTGCTCGCGCTGGCGGCGGACGATCCGCGCCGGTATGACATGGGCGGGCTCATCCTCCTCGACAGCTACTACCCCCTGCCCTGGATGCTCGGCGACTTCACGCGGGTCGGATATTACAAAAAGGACAGTCCGCCGCCGGCCTACGACGCCGGGTTCATCGCCGTAGAGTCCGCCCGCGAAGCCGAAATCGAACCCCACCTCAAAGTCTCCTACTACAAGCGCCAGTTCCGCCTCCGCAGCGGCCAGGACAAATGCACTGCGTATTTCGCCGTCGCGTTCTTCCAGGACCGCTTCGACGGCGAACCCGACTTCCGCCCGCCCGCCCCAACGGAATCCTCCGCCAGCTCGCCCGCTCCGGTCGCTCCTCCTTCGAATTAATCACCTCTCGCCCCGGGGATCGGCTCCGCTGCAAACGACGGCCACCATCCAACCACCATCGACCGCTTCCCCTCCTGCACCAGAATGTTCCAAACTGCCTTCGTCTTCCGCGAGTGGAAGCGACTCGGCGGAGAAAAAAGCTACGCTCCCCCCTACCTCCTGTTAGAAATTCAGCTCAGCGGGCCGTTGCTGAAAATTTCCCATGCCTCGGAGATCCCGTCGGCGGCCGGTCGGACGGCGACGTATCCGCCGGCTTCGGCGACAATCCGCTTGACCTCGGGGATCGCATTCGACGGGCAGCAGGGGAACGCGGCATAGCGTCCGTCGAGCATCGGGATGTCGTTGAAATGGTCGCCCGCCGCAAACACCTCCGACCGGTCAATCCCGAGCATCTGGCACAACTCTCCAAGTGCCGAACCCTTGTGGTAATCGCGGTGGCAGAACCTCAGATAGACGGTGTTCCGCTGAAACGAAAAATCCGGATGGTCGGCGGCCTCTCGCCCGATGAATGCCGCGACGTCCTCCATCACATGCTCGCCCGAGGTGATCAGCCCGACCGGACGTCCGTCCTCCACGATCACCTCGACGTCGGGCGAGTGCTCGGCAAACCGGCAGATCGAGCGGACCACCGCCGCAGAAACCTCGAACAGCCGGTCGTGCCGGGCATAGCAGAGATCGTTCCACTCGGCGTGCGGGAAGTATCCTCCGTCGCGACCGCGTAAAAAAATCTCGCGCTCGCTTGTCAGAAGAAAATCCGGCTCGTGCGGGGCTGAAAATTTTTCGAGCCCCTCGAGCGCGTGATCGAGCCCGCGTCCGGTATTCACCGCCCAGAGCCCGCCGGCGGCGCGATGTCGGCGCAAGACCTCCGCAAACGCGGGCAGACACCGCCCGTCGGACGGGTGTCCGATCAACGTTCCGTCAAAATCGGTGCTGAAAAGTCTCAGGAATGACATCAGGCCGAACATTAAACATGCCGACGGGGGATCGCGCAATTTTTCTGTCGTTCCGGCAGAATTTCGCCAGAATCGTCTCCGCATGAAATCCGCATACGAACTCGCGATGGGACGGCTCGAAAAATCCGCCCCCACAGTCAACCTCACCGACGTCCAGAAGCGCGCGATCGCCGAGGTGGACAGCGAAATCAATGCAAAAATTGCCGAGAAAAAGATTTTCCTCGAAGGCCAGTTGGCGGGCGCGGAACCGGCTGCGAAGGATGAGATCCGTCGTCAACTCGTCTCCGAGCTTGCGCGCCTCGAGGAAAAGCGCGAGCGCGAGAAGGAAAAAGTCCGCGTCGGCTGACCCCGCGATTTCGACCTGCAGGGCGACCACCCGCTCACGCATCGGCGACTATTTGCAGGATCAGACATCCTGACCTCGAAGGAAGTGAGGCGAGCCGACTCAGACCAAAAGGGCACGGACATCCCGTCCGTGTAGACGACGATTTCCGTCTGAAGTGGGATCAGATGTTTCCCCCGCCCCATTGTTTTTCCGGACGAGGACAGGCTGTCTGAGGATGCGGTTGCAACCCAACCGATGCGAGGACCCTGTCCGCTTCGGAGAGCCCTGCACGGGCCGGTGCTGTCAATGCGCACTGCCCCCACTCTTCGGACACCTCTGTGAGACCCGATCTCCGAGCAGCAGGTTCTTGTCAAACCATTCAAGAAATTTTTCGAGCGCAGCCTCTGAACTGAGGACCGGGAATCCGCCGGCCTCTTCGACCTCGCGGGCGTCGCCGGCATCAAAGACCCTCGCAACAACCGGCACGTCGTCCGCAAAGCGCACGATTTTCAAAACATCGGCAGGACGCGGAAGCGATGCGACGATCAGCCGGGCGTCCTTGGCTCCCGCCCGGCGGAGCACGCGTGGATCGCTTCCGTCGCCGCGCAGACAGGCGATCCGGTTCCGCTCGCAGTTGGCGATGACGCTCGTGTCGTCGTCAATCACGAGGACATGGTGTCCGGCCGACTGAAGCTCGCGGACAACCCACATGCCGGAGCTTCCGAGCCCGATGATGATCGCGTGGGCTTGGAACCCGAAAAAACCGTCGCTCGCCTGGCGTCCGGGATGCCGGTGCAGGAGCTTCCATGTGATCCGGTCGGTCGCAAGGAACGGGGTCAGAATCATCGTCGCCGCACACGTCAGCGCAATCACAGAAAAACTTTCCATATCGAGGTGTCCGGCGGCCACTCCGACGAGCCCGAGCACGAGCGAGAGCTCGCTGGTCTGCGCGAGCAGGAGCCCGCTCTCGATCGCGCTGCGCGACGAAAGCCCCTTCCACTCGGCGAGCAGGGTCACCACCGGCGGCGTGATCAGCAGCACAAGCAGCGAAAATCCCAGCGCCTGCACGACGATCCACGGCGAGGAAAATACCGCGAGCGAGCCGAGCGCGACGAAAAAAATCGCCTGAAAAAACTCTGCGAGCGACCCGAGGAGCCCGCGGACGAGCCCGTTGATCGGGAAGACCGAGAGCACGAAGCCGGCGAGGAACGCCCCGGCGATCGGCGGAATCGCCAGCGCGTGCGAGGCCGCGAGGAACACGAACAGCAGGGCGAGCGCGATCATGAGCAGCGTCTCCTCGTCTGGGCGGATCGTTCGCTCGATCCATGGGAGCACCCGCCAGTGCAGGAGCACGGCGGCGGCGGCGAGCGCGAGCACGGATCCCGACGAGGCGGCCATCGCAACCGCGCCGTCGCCCAAGCGCCCGAGCACCACGATGACGAGGATGAGGATCAGATCCTGCACAAGCAGCACTCCGGTCACCAGCCGCCCGAACGGCTCGAACATCTGCTGCCGGGATTTCAACTGTCGCACGACGACGAGCGTCGAACTCGCCGCCGTCGCGAACCCCATGTAGAGCCCCGGAACTGTCGCAAATCCCATCCACCGAGCGACGCCAAACGCAGCCAGCCCGACCAGCGCGAACTGCCCGACCGCCACCCACAGGACCGGGCGGGTCTGGCGCAGGAACCGCCTCGGGTTCAGCTCGATGCCGGCTGTGAACACCAGAAACGAAAGCCCGAAGTCGAGGATGAACCGCGATTCCCCGTGACCGGGTGCGAGCCCCGCGATCGAAACTGCGAAGCCAGACACTAGGAGCAACGGGATCACCGGAAGGCGGAACCGCTGCGCCAGCCCGTAGCCGACGGCCCCGATCACCAAGAGCAACGCAAGCCCGTTCATGGCGCGCGCCCCCCGAGGAGTCCCTGCCCGCGGAGGATGGCGGACTGGTATTTGATGACATCCACTTTCGGGAGCATGAAGTAGGCGACGTCGTGGGAGAGGAGGTTTTCCATGACCGAGAGGTCCACCGCGTGGATGCAGCACGGCACGCCGACTTCCTTGCAGCGGTAGGCGAGCAGGTCGTTCGTGTCCTCAATCTGCATCGCACTCACGACGAGCTTCGCATCCGCAAGCCCCTGCTCCTCGAGCACCGCGCGGTATTCGATATTTCCGTGGAGCGTCCGGCACGGCAGGCCCCGGAGCTTGCCCGGATCGGTGTCGATCACGAGCACGGTCTCCCCCCGCCGGTGGAGCTCCTCCGCAATCCGCCGCCCGAGCGTGTTCATGCCGATAACGATCACATGGCCGCAAAGCGATGGCTCGAGCGCGTCCGCATCCTGACCCGGCGCGTGGAAAATCCGTAGGCTCCCGAGCCGACGGCAGATCCGATGGAGCGCGTCACCGCAGAGAAACAGATACGAGGAGGCTGCGATCGTGGCGATCCCGCTCAGCGCAACGACCGCCGCGACCCGGCCGCCAACCATCCCGGCGGAGACTCCCATCGCGACAAACAGAAACGAGAACTCGCCGATCTGCGCGCCCGCCACGCCCGCCAGAAACCCGGTGCGCTCACCGTGGCCGCCGCGCGCGACGGCCGCGAGCGTGATCGCGGTTTTTCCAAGCAGCACAAAGGCCGAAAGCACCACCGCCGGCATCCATGAGCCTCCAATTTCTCCGGGTGCGATCCCGACCCCGAGGGACACGAAAAAGACTGCGACAAAGAGGCTCATGAGCGGCTTGATCCGGTGCTGGAGATCGTGCGTGTGCGGGAGCTGGGCGAGGCTCAGGCCGGCAAGGAACGCACCCAGCTCGGCCGAGAGCCCGCACGCATGCGCGGCTGCAACCATCAAAAAACACCAGCAAAGGCTCCAGATAAAAATCGTGGGCTGCGAGCCGGACGCCCACGCAAAAATCCGAGGTAGAGCGAACCTCGAGGCCGCAAGCACACCGCCGAGCAGCAGCACCATCCCCGCGAGCGCTTTTGCCAGACCGACGCCCGCCGACCCGGCGTCAAGCCCGCGCCCGCGCGCAAGGCCAGCCAGAACAGTGAGAATGACGAGAACCACGATGTCCTGCACCAGGGAATACCCGACCGCGATCCTTCCGTGCAGCGAGTCGAGTTCGTCTTTGTCGGAGAGCACCTTCACGACGACAACCGTGCTGCCGATGCTCAGCGCAACCGCGAGGAAGAGGGATTCCGTCGGCGTAAATCCCATCGCCCGGCCAAGCCCGTAGCCGCCGGCCGTGATGAGCACGACCTGCGCGAGTCCCGCCGCCACGGCGACCTTGCCGACCTCGCGGATCCTGTCCAAGCTGAGCTCCAATCCGACCAGAAAAAGCAGGAAGACGACCCCCATCTCGGAGATCTCCCCGATGGCCGGAGTGAGGACCATCGCTCCTGTGACCGGCCCGAGGACAAGCCCTGCGACAAGGTAGGCCGCGATCGAAGGCAGCCGCGCCCGGCGCGCCAACACCCCAAGGCACGCCGCACCGATCACCATCCACCCCAGATTCAGAACCAGCCCGGACTCCCCCATGTCGGCCATCGTAGCACGGATCACCCCGTGCGGTCGCCCGGAATTTCACGGAGGTGCCAGGGAGTGCGGGCGGCGGCGGAAAAAGCCGATTATTTGGCCGGACAAAAATGCCGATCGCAAAATGGGCTCTTCACCACTTTTGCGGCTCTTCGTCACTTTCGCAGCAGATAACCGACCTAAACAGATTGCAACATGCT
>DYRS01000190.1 GCA_020718585.1 Chthoniobacter flavus | reverse complement strand
GGTGATTGTAAAACTGGCGAAAAGCCTTTGATTGGGGCGATTCCAGTGGTAACACTATCGCCAGTTTTCGCCCCGCCACAAAAATCCAAACCGCCAGAGGAAAAATGATGGACGATGATCGGCCGGGCTGATTCACCACTTGACTTGCGGTGATCTGGCCCGACGCGGATTGGCGATCAAACATTGAGGCTATGAAAAATCCAATGCCCTTCCGCAATTCCACCTTTGCAATCACCAAAATGAACACACACAACTTGAATTCCCTCATCCGGCTGACCCTTCCGGCCCTGGCACTCGGTCTTGCCGGGTGCGCCCAATACGCGACGGTTTCCGAGACAAGGCCGCAATTCCGTCCGATCCGGTCGTTGACGGCGTTCGCGCTTTCTTCGGTCGAGCAGGGGATCGTCGGGGCGCTGCGGAAGGAGAGGGGGAAGCCGCTTTCCGCCCTCGGAGAATACCTTGCCGCAGCGCAGGCTGCCGCCACGGAACTCGGGCGCAATCCTGACGACACACAGGCTCGGGCGGATTACAATTTTGCTGTTGCGCGAGTCCTGGGAACGCTCAAGCAATCGAAGCTCGATGCGTGGACGGGCCCGCTGAGCGTCCCCGCGCCTGGCGGCGGGTATGTTCTCTCGGTCAAGCCGGATCCCCGTCCGAACTGGAACCCGCTTCTCTACAGCTTCGTCCCTGCGGACGAGTTCGATGTGAGGGGAAAATATGTCAACGACCGCACGGTCAAGGACGGGCTCGGGGCACCGATCGTCGCGATCGGGCGGGAGATGACCAAGGACGCCAAGGAGAACTTCGCGCCACCGCGCGCGTTCTACGGGGTCACGGCAGTCATCCGCTTCGAGGGCAGGCGCGCGATCCTCGCGCTCGAGGACCCGCTCGCCACCGAGCGGATTTCCCTGGGTGGAAAAAGCTTTCCGCTTGCCGCCAATTTTACCGTGCCGATGGCCGTGATGCTGGCGAGCCTCAATCCCCAAAAGCACGAGATTCCCCGCCTCCTGCGGCCGGACAAATTCGAGGAAACCGCACGGATCACCCGCTTCCAGCCATACGACCCGAACAAGACGGTCGTGCTGGTCGTCCATGGCCTCATGGATTCGCCGGCGACATGGACCCCGATGATCAATACCCTGCGGGGGGATGAACAGATCCGGAAAAACTTCCAGTTCTGGATCTACAGCTACCCGAGCGGGAATCCGTATCCGTATTCCGCCGCCATCCTCCGCCGCGAGATCGACGCGATCAAAAAGAAATTTCCGATGAAGAAGCCGATGGTCGTTGTCGGGCACAGCATGGGCGGATGCATCGCCCGGCTGCTGGTCACCAACACCGGCGACAAGGTCTGGACCGGCATTTTCGGAAAATCGCCCGCGCAAACCCATCTCCCGCCGGATAGCAAGAAGCTCCTGACCGACGTCACCATTTTCAAGGCCCGCCCGGAAGTGGGACGCGTGATTTTCATCGCGGCACCACTGCGCGGCAGCGACATCGCGAAGGATCCGATCGGCCGCGTCGGCTCGATGTTTGTCAAAATGCCCACAGCACTCCTCGGTGCAGGACGGGATGCGCTCAAGGTTGTCACGTTCCATGACGACGACCTGAAGATCAAGCGAATGGCGAACAGCGTGGATACGCTGGCTCCGAACAACCGCTTCGTGAAGGCGATCAACACCGTGCCGATCACAGTCGGCATCCCGTATCACGTGATCTGCGGCGACCGCGGGCTTGGCGGAAACAAAGATCGCACGAAGCCCGAGATGAGCGACGGCGTCGTGCCCTACTGGAGCAGCCACCTCGATGGCGCGCGGAGCGAACTCATCGTCCCCTCCACGCACTGCGCGCACCAAAACCCGCAGGCGATTGAAGAAGTGAGGCGCATCCTCAAACTCCATTCGCGCGGCTAGTGGGAAGCAACACCGATTTCGCCGGATGAAAACCAAGGCGATTGAGCCGCAAAAGAACGCAAAGAGCAAAAAACAAGATCTGTATTTCCATGCGATCTCTGCGTTCTTTTGCGGCTAAAGGGCTTGATGTATGTTCGTAAAACTCCTCTTCGCGTGGTCGCTGATGGCGGTCTGCGTGGCGATCCATGCGGTCGGGCTGACCGTGGCAATCCGTTGGTTCGGACGCGGGCATGACCGGATGGAGGGAAAGTTCCTGCCCGCGACATGGATGCTGATCCGGGTCGCGGGGTGGGTTCTCGTCCTCCACCTTCTCGAAATCTCGCTCTGGGCATTTTTCTACCACTGGAAAGACTGCCTGCCGGATTTGGACTCGGCATTTTATTTCAGCGCGGTGACCTATACGACGACCGGCTATGGCGACCTCGTGTTGCCGCAGGACTGGCGGATGGTCGGGGCGGTTGAGGCGCTGACCGGCATCCTCATGTGCGGGTGGTCAACCGCCTTCTTTTTTGCCGTCGTGAGCCGCAGGAAGCCGACGCCTTCAGACCAGTCCGACGATTTGCAAACCATGAACGCAAAACGGGCTGATGTGGCCTGCGAATCTCGCGAAAATAGATAGGGACGCCGGGCGAGGCGCTTCGTTTCCAATGTCCTGATTTTATTCGTGTTATTCGCGAGATTCGCGGGCAACTTCCCACCTGAAATTCCATGAAACCGCTCCTGAAAGAAATCCGACACAACCCGCTGCTTTGGCTCCTAGTTTTTGTGCCTGTGGTGCTGGGGGCCAGCAAGCTGATGCCCGGATCGCACACGCTGCTCTTCGTGCTGTCCGTGCTGGCGATCGTCCCGCTGGCGGCGCTGCTGAGCCATGCGACGGAATCTGTGGCTGCGAAGACCGGCGACGCGGTTGGAGGGCTTCTCAACGCCACGCTGGGCAACCTGACCGAGCTGATCATCGCGCTTTCGGCCCTTCGCGCCGGCGAATACATGCTCGTGAAGGCGTCCATCGCCGGGGCGATTGTCACCAACTCGCTGTTCATGCTGGGTGCATCGTTTCTGCTCGGCGGCTTGAAGCACCATGTGCAGGAATTCAACCGGTCCGGCGCGCGCCTCCAGGCCGGGCTGCTCTTTCTCGCCACGGTGGCGCTGCTGGTCCCCTCGGCGATCTCGGCAGCCGATTCCGACGGGGCTGCGGCATTCACCGGAAAGCTGAGCGTCGGGTTGTCGGTATTGCTGATCGCCGCCTACGCACTGGGCCTGCTGTTTTCGCTCAAGACCCACAGGGAGATTTTTGCAGGTGCGGAGCACGGGGAGGAAGGCGAAGCGCCCTGGCCGATCGGCCTGGCTCTGGCCACGCTGGCGGGCGTGACGGTGCTGGTCGCGGTGGTGAGCGAGGTCTTTGTCGAGTCCGTGCAGGAGGCTGCGGTGACTTTCGGGATGTCCGCCGCCTTCGTGGGCTTTATCGTCGTGGCATTGGTCGGAGCTGCGGCGGAAATGGCGTCGGCATTTTCGGGCGCGCGCAAGGATCGTCTCGACCTGAGCGTCGGCATCGCGCTCGGGAGCGCCTCGCAGATCGCGCTCTTCGTGGCTCCGGTCCTCGTGCTCTTGAGCTACGTCCTCGGCCCGTCGCCGATGGACCTTTGTTTCTGGCCCGGCGCGGTGGTGATGATGCTCATCGCCTCCCTGACCGCATCGCTGATGACGGCCGGCGGCCGGTCCGCTTGGTTCGTGGGCGTGCTCGTGCTGATGGTCTATCTCGTTTTTGCCATGACACTTTACATGCTTCCGCCG
>DYRS01000189.1 GCA_020718585.1 Chthoniobacter flavus | reverse complement strand
CCGCCCAGAGCACCGCATGGGTGTCCAGCAACGCTCTCACAAATCGGAGTCCCAGCTCCCCGCGTCGCTCGTCGGCCCGTCGATGTCGTTGTCCGCCCAGGCCAGTAGTCCCTTCATGCACCCGATCAGCGACCCAGTGGCCGGCGCATCCAACGAGAGCCTCAAATTCCCCTCGCGGGACTTGATAATGACCGTCTCCCCGGATAGCGCCGCGCGCCTCACGCGCGGGAATTCCCGAAGCAATTCCGTGACCGTCGTTTCCATAAGCAAGCACATGACTGATATTTCGTCAGATGTCAATGCAATTGTGGCACTCCGAGAAGATACCCGTCCCCGCGCTCGGGCAAAAACAGAAGGCGTCAGTCCAATCCGGCGCGGAATTCAAAATATTTCCCAACCGGACTGAGGCCCGGAGTGCGGATGAGGCCGGCCAAACACGGGTCCCAACCGGGGGCTCACCTGTTCTTACGCTGTGGCGAGGACAGCGTCGGGGTTTTTTGCCGCGATGCGCAGGAGGACGCAGGCCGTGCCGGTCGGCTTGCGGCGGCCCTGTTCCCAATTTTGAAGTCGAAAGGGTCGGGCCCGTTGACATTTCGAAGAAGCGGGCGGGACGCCCACGGTCCTGTGAGCCACCTTTTCGTGGATGCGCGCTTTTGCGTGCAGGCGATTTGCGGCTGGGCGATGCCTATTCGAAGCGTTCCGGCTGGCCGGTGGCGGCGAGGACGGAGCGCCACCAGCCGCTGGTCGGGTTGAGGCGTTTGGTATGGCTGGCCAGGAGTTCGATCGGGACGTGGATGAAGCGTTCGTGCAAGAACCCGATGACAAGTCCGGTCCTGCCGGCCATGGCGGCGTGGACTGCGTTGCGTGAGAAAAGGTCGAAGAGGATCGCGTCCCCGCAATTTGCCCGGCAGCTGCGGATCTCGTAGCTCGGATCAAAATAGCGCAAGACGACCGGGATGCCTTCCGCCTGGAAAGCAGCTCGAGAAACAGCGAGCGAATGACGTTGTTGAGGCCGGGGCACAGGCCGCCGCAGGTGACGATTCCAGCCCGCGTTTTCTTCGCGTCAAAGAAGAGCTTCTCCCGGGGGCCGGCCAGCTCGAATTGGAGCCCGGGATCCGCACCGGTTTCGATTCGTTCGGGAATCCGGGTGTCGTCGCTCACGGTGTGGCTTCGCATCGAAGCGAAGCGCGCCTCGCCGAGTGTGGGTGTGTTCATGGGAATCGTGGGCTGTGGGTTCGCCCTTCCCCTCACTGCATCCAGACCGCACGCGATGCGTTCATCCGCTCGTCGCGCGCCTGGATGCGGGTTGCGCGGTTTCCCAGCACTCCGGATTGCGCGGAGTTGATTGACTGCTGGCGGGCGGCAACGCCGGATTGCGAACACGCGGTGAATGAGGCGGCGAAGGCACTCAACAGAAGCATGGTGAGAAGTCTTTCCATTAGGCGTTGAGTCCCTAGTCGATCCCCGGGAGAAATGCAGCAGCAAAAGTAACACCAAATGGAAAAGAAATCTTCGAGCACCCTGATCCGCGCGTAAAAAATAGAATTCGCGAGAGAAGCCTGAGTTGATGCGGGTTCCGCCAATCTCACATCCACTACAGAGTGTATGGAATCGCATTCCTCGCAAATGCCCGTTACGCGTGGTTTTTCGCCTCGCGTAAGAAAATTACGCGCGGATTTTGGGCGAGCGGACGCTCCTCGAAAGCTATATCGCCGAGCATCGTCTCGACCTCAACCATGTCACAATCACAAAAGGACGCCCCTACACCCTCGCCTGCACGAAGAACGACAACTCCCACCAGCGAGCCCTCGCCCAGCGCGCGAAGGACCAGGAGCTGTTGGATCTGTTGTGATCGAAATCAGCGAAATCGCCCGCGCGCGCGGCGGGGTTCAGACCCGGCAGGGAGCGATGATGCCCATCGCTTGGCCGAGGGTTTCGACCATGACTGCGTGTGACCATGTGAGCGGGTTCACCGAGAGCGCGGCACCATCGTAGGGGTTCCACTGTTCGGGGAGGAGGCCCATTTCATTGCGGCGGGCGACGCAGACCTCGACGAGTTCGCGCCAGCGGGCCTGGTCGCCGTTGAGCAGGAACCACTGCGCGGCCCAGAGCGTGGAGATGATCCACGGGTTGCCCGGGACCTCGTGCAGGTTTTCGGTGACCCGGTGGTAGTAGTCGTCGCGGTAGCGGGCGATCCCGCCGGTGCCCGCGCGAATGCGGAGGCTTTCCCATGTGTTCGCCATCGCGCGCTGGAGGTGCGGATCCGAGACATCCACCAGCCCGAAATACCAGATCGCGTGCGTGCTGCTGTCGGCGGTGTGGTCGCGCGTGCCGTCGGTGCGCAGGCAGCGCGCAAACATCCCGGTCCCCTCGTCCCAGAAATGTTCGAGGAATGCGTCGCGCATCCGCGCGGAGACATCGAAGCACCGCTCGGCGTCGTCAATGAACCCGAGCCGCTGGGCCATGCGGCCGGCCTGCGAGAGCGCGGCCCAGACCGAGGCCACGGTGAAGCAGTGGACCCCGTAGCGTTCCTCCCAGAGGTCGTGCGACGGGAGCGGCAGCCCGGTCGCCGGTTCCACGTAGTCGCACAGAAACCGCAGACACCGGCGGCCCCATCCGATGTAGCAGTTCCTCGCAAATTCGATGTTGCGCGCATGTGAAAAATAGTCAGCCAGCAGGAGCACCGGCAGCGCGATTTCATCCTCTTGGATCGGCAGCGCCGGCTTTCCGTCTTGGAGCCATCCGTGCCAGCTCGACCCAAGCGTGCCGTTCGCGCGAAACTTGTGGAGGATCACGCCGTTCGGGTCGGTGATCGTCTCGCAGAACGAGAGGAACCGCGACGCCAGGTCGTGCAGCCCCTGGTGGAGGAAGATCCGGGCGACGAGCGCCGCGTCGCGCGGCCACACGTAGCTGTAGTGGTCACCGTTGAAGCGGAGGACCGACGTGTCGTTGGCCGCGACGATTCCGCCGCGGTTGTCGCACTGCGAGCGCACGACGAGCAGGCTCTGGTTGTAGGCCTCGGCCCACGCGGACGGGACCTCGGCGGGCGGCTTCCCGCTGTAGTTGCTCCACTCCTGCCAGTAGAGGTGCGTCTGCTCGAGGAGGAGCGGGAGGTCGGCCGACGCCATCTCGCGCGCCGCCCGCGTCACCCCGTCGAGCGTGTGCCCGGCGATCAGCCAGTAGTCGCCGGAAGCGGTGCCGCCGCGCGGGCATTCGAGATCGAGCACGAGCACACTGTCCACATTCCCCTGCCGGATCGCCGTGTTCGCGAAGTGCCGGCGGTTGATCGATTCCCACCCGGCAGGCGCGCTTCCGTCGCGCCGCCCGATGTCCCACCGCAAAAATGATTTTCCCTTTTCGCTTCGCGCGCCGGCGAGCAGATAGACATCCTCCTTGTAGTGGACGAGCGCTCCGGGATCCGGGAGGTAGGCGGCGGTGTCGCCGATCACGTTTTCGTTGATCGTGAAGTTGTGGTAAAACGCAAGTGCGAACCTGCTGTCGTCGATCCCGGGGTTTTCGATTTCGACCGAGACGAGGAGCGAGTTCGACGCGTGGTGGACCGCCTGGTCGAGGTTGAGCACGAGGCCGGTCGCGTGGTGGCGGAACTTCAGCCGCGCGACCAGGCTGCCTGGAAGCATTTTGCCGGACGATTCCTGTTGCTCGGCGGAATAAATGCGAGAAATCGGGGGTGTTTGGATTGGCAA
>DYRS01000044.1 GCA_020718585.1 Chthoniobacter flavus | reverse complement strand
CGGCGGGTAGATCTCACAGATTTTTCCGGTGGCAGCGAGACCGTCCATCTCCGGCATCTGAATGTCCATGAAGACCAGGTCGTAGCGGGATTTTTCCAGCGCCTTGAGTGCCTCCAGCCCGTTGGCGGCAAGCGCCGGAGCGTAGCCGAGGCGGCGGAGCATCATCTCGACGAGCCGCTGGTTCACCATGTTGTCCTCAACGATGAGAATGTCCATCGGGATGCGCGACGCGAATTGCGGATCGGGCATTGATCCGCCCGGCTTCCTCCCGGGTTTTGGCGGATGAGCCTCGGATTTGACGAGCGGAAACGAAAAGTGGAATGTCGAGCCAGCGCCGTGGGCGGAGTCCACCCGGATCTCGCCGCCCATCATCTCGACGAGATTCCTGGAGATCGCGAGTCCGAGTCCGGTGCCGCCGAACCGACGGGTCGTCGAGGAATCGGCCTGGCTGAAGCTTTGAAACAATTTTTCCTGCTGCTCGGGTGTGATCCCGATCCCGGTATCCTTGACGGCGAACCCGATCTGCGAGTCACCCGCGCGGAACACCCGGAGCCCGACCTCCCCCGCCTCGGTGAATTTGACCGCGTTGTTGAGGAGGTTGATGAGGATCTGTCGGAGGCGGAGCGGGTCGCCGAGGATCGCAGCCGGAAGCGTGGGATCGATTTCCGAGACGACCCGAAGGCCGCGGCGGGAGGCGAACATCGAGACCGTGTTGATCGCTGCCTCCGCACACTCGCCGAGGTTCACCGGCACCCGCTCGAGATCGAGCTGCCCGGCCTCGATTTTTGAGAAGTCGAGGATGTCGTTGATGAGCGCGAGCAGGCTGTCCGCGCTGCTGCGGATCGTACGCAGGAACTCGCGCGCATCCGGCCCGGTCGGATCGGTTTCCAAGAGCTCGGACATCCCGATGATCGCGTTGAGCGGGGTCCTGATTTCGTGGCTCATGTTCGCAAGAAAATCGCCTTTTGCACGGCTCGCAGCCTCGGCGCGGATATTCGCCTGCCGCAATTTTTCGTTTGTCTCCTTGATCGCCAGCCTCTTCAGCACGTCCTCGGTCACGTCGGCCTGGGTGCCATACATCATGAGCGGCAGCCCTGCCCGGGTGCGGCTGATCAGGCGTCCGGTCGCTCGGTTCCAAACCCAGCGGCCATCTTTATGCTGCATCTGAAAAACCGACTCATACATCGGGAGTTCGCCGCTGAAATGGCGGTCGAGCTTGATCTGGGTCTTTGCGAGGTCCTCCGGATGGACGAGCCGACGCCAGGTTTCGACAGAGATCGGCGCCAATTCCTCGAGGGTATACCCGCAGATCGCTGCCCAGCGCTCGTTTACGACGAGTTCGCCGGTCTGGACATTCCATTCCCACGAGGCGAGGTTCGTGCCCTCGATGACGTTGGCGAGCCGGTCCCTTTCCTTTTCGAATGCGATTTCGGCGGTCTTCCGCGCCGTGATGTCCTGAAACGTGCCGACGATCCGTGTGGTCTTTCCGTTTTCGACGTCCGGACGCCCGAGCATGCGGACCCAGATCTGGCGGCCTTTTCCGGTCACGAACGGAACCTCGATATCCCATGAGGCACCATTTTCGATTCCCTCCTGCACCGCCTGCTGGACGACCGGGCGAGCCTCCGGGGCGTAGAAGGAAAGCACCTCCTTCAGCGACGGTTCAAAGTCTGGCTCGACCTCGTGGAGGATCCGGGTCTGCCGGGTCCAGCGCGGGGTCATGGTGGCAATGTCGAGATCCCAGCCGCCAACGCCGGCGACCTGGCCGGCACGGTCGAGAAGATCTTCACTTTCGCGGAGCGTGCTCTCCGCGCGCCGGATCTCGTCAAATGCGGCCGCCAGCCGCTCGTGCTCGATCACGAGCGCCGATTCCGCCTCGATCCGGTCGTTGATGTTTTCCTTCACCGCGATGTAGTTGGTGACCCGACCGGCCGAGTCGAGCACCTGGGAGATCGTGGCGGCCTCCCAGAAGAGCGTGCCATCTTTGCGCCTGTTGTGGAAAATCCCCTTCCATGTCTGACCGCTTGTGATTTTCGCCCAGAGATCAACATAAAAATCCGGCTGCTGGTCGCCCGATTTGAGGAAGCGGGGATTTTTCCCGAGTGCTTCCGAGGCGGTGTAGCCGGTATTGCGTTCGAATGCCGGGTTTACATATTCGATGTTGCCGACCGTGTCGGTTATGACGATCGCGTTCGCGCTCTGCTCGACCGCCCTGCGCAGTTTCAGGAGTTGGTCCTCGCGGTTCCGGCACTGCGTGATGTCGCGCTGGATGGACATGAACCCGGTCAGCGTGCCGGAGGAATTCCGCTGCGGGATGATTTCGATGGATGCCCAGTAGGGTTTGCCAGATTTCGTATAGTTGAGGATTTCCTCGCTTACCGGTCGTCCTTCTTTGAGAGCGATGCGCATTCGCTTGGTCGTCGCCGGGTCGGTGCCCGCGCCCTGGAGGATGGATGGCGACTTCCCGAGCACCTCGTCGAGCGAGTAGCCGGTCAGCTTCACGAACCCTTCGTTGACCCAGGTGATCTTGCGGTCCGAACCGGTGAAGATCACCATGTTCTCAGTGTGCCGGGCGATTAGCGACAGACGCTCGAATTCCGCGCTGTTCTTCCTCGCCTGCGTGTCGTCCTGAAAATACGTCAGGCTCTTGGCGGCAGCCAGAGACTCCGCGCTGCGGCGGAGTTCTTCGCCCTGCATCTCGATCTCGATCTTGTGGATCGTGAGCTCTTGGAGCAGAGACGCGATATCGTCGGCTTCCGGAACGCGATCTGAGTTCCCGAGCCTGAGCATCGCCGCCTCAGCGCGCTGCCTCAGTGAACAGGCGTCGTTCCCCGTGCGGGCCGATTTGGCATCCGTCTCCATCACTTCACTCCATTCGTCGAATTTCCGACCAAGTGGACGTCGGAGATGTCGGGGACGATGGTGATTTTGCGGCGGCGACCGTCATTTTGCTTCAGCAGCGACGCCCGCTCGCTATGCGCCAGCGACCGGAAAAAAATATCGATCATCAAGTTCAGAGTCTTTCCCCCCGGAGGCGGCACAAGGTGCACAATCCCCTCCGAAATCGTGGGGTTGAACCGGGGCGGAATGAGATAGACATGGTTCGTTAGGGCCGCCATCCCCTCCTCCGCGCGGACGACCGGCATCGCGGTAAGCCGCGCCAACCGCTCGACCATCGCCGAAAAAAATGCGCGCAACGCCTCAAGCCCGCCAGCCGAGGCACCGATGCCGACTCCATACGAAACATCGTCCGAAAGCGTCTGAACTTCAGGACAGGGCACAAGAAAGGGTTTGTCCATGAATGGGAGTTGAAGTCGAAACAGTAAAAAATTAGAGGGGGTTCTTTCAAGCTGACAATTCAAAATTTCCAAACACCCTGCCCGCACTTGGGTGCAGGCCATGATGACTGCAAGATGCGCCCAGCCCGTTTCTGTCAGAAGGACCTTTGGGAGTGAGGTGCGTCCCCGCACCGCTTTTCCTCTTTGCGAACCAAAACAAGAAGACCAAAGTGCTGCGAGGACGCGACGCACTCCAAAGTCCGCCAAAGCGGACAAAATGCAAGCAGGGGCTTACCTTTTTCGGGCGTGTGCGCCCTGCACTTCCCCCCGGATTCCGCTTGAGTGTCGGATGGTTCAGAGTCAGCATCCCGGCCATGCGACTGCCGATTGCGATCCTGATCGTTTTCACCCCGTGGGCGCGGCTTCTTGCGGTGCCGGATTTGGCCGGTCAGATCGCGCTCGCCCGCGCGGACCAAGACAAGTTTGCGGAGATTGAACTGACCCGGCGGTGGATGGATGCTCATCCTGGCGACCGGGACGCGATGGAGAACCTGACCGATCTCTGGCTGGAGGCCGGGGATTTTGGGATGGCGGCGGAGTCGCTGAAGGGGGTTGAGGATCAGGGGTTCGTCGCCCGCGCGAACGCGATCATTCTTTGGATGGGCGAGGAGAACCTTAACGGCGCGCTGGACATCCTGCGTGCGCGTCTTGCGGCCGCGCCGAAGGATCGGGATTCGCAGCTCCTCCTTGCCGACTATCTCGGGCTCGGCAAGCACTTCAAGGAACAGATCGCAGTGCTCGATTCGCTGCTTGCCGGGGAGGAATCCGCCGGGCTCTTCCTCGACCGCGCATCTGCGAAACTCGAATCCGGCGACGCGAGGGGTGCGCTCGCCGACTTCCGCAAGGCGGCGTCCGCCGACCCCGACGGCGTTGAAGTGAAGGCGAAACGTCCGGCCTTCGAGCGACTCGGCGCGGCACTGGCCGAGATCGCCCGGCTCGACAAGCAGCCGCGCTCGCCGGAAGCAATACTCGCAAAAGGCTACTGGTGGCTCTCCGGCGGAGTGCCCTGGAAGGCGCTCGAAGCGGCGCGCGCTGGCCTTGCCGTCTGGCCGGACTCGGCGTGGGGGAAGATCCTTGAGGCCCGCTCGCTCGCGGTGCTTGGAGAGACGGATGCCGACAAGGCGAGGTCGGAGCGTCGGGTCGAGGTCACGACCCCGCTCGAGACCCAGCAGGCACTCGCCGGGATCCTCACCGCAGACGCCGTGCTCGCCGCGCACCCGGATAACACGAAGGCGGCGCTCGACCGGGCGGACTGGCTCTGCTTTGACGCGCAATACCTCCTCGCGACCGACGCGCTCGAGGCGGTGCTCAAATCCTCGCCGTCAAGCGTCCGCGCAAATTTCCTCCTGCTCGTCGTCAGCCGCCGGCAGGGGAACCTTCCGGCCGCAACCGCGTATGCGAACCGCCTCGTCGCGCTCAATGCCTCGAAGGAGACGATGGCGGACGTCTTCACCGGGCTTGGCGAACTCGCATTTGAAAAATCGAATTTTCCGCTCGCGCTCGACTTTGCCGCGAAGGCGATCGCCGCCGGTCCGATCCCGGCGACATGGAAATTGAAGGCCGCCTGCCACTCCCGGCTCGGCCAGCCGAACGAGGCGGCCGCCGCGCTCAAAAATGCCGAGAAACGATGAAAAACGGATTCCTGCTTGCGATTCTTCTGGCCTGCTCCGCGCATGCGATGCAGACCCCGCCCGCTCCATCCGGCTCGCCGGTCGCCTCGGTTTCCCCGATGCCATCGGCGACCCCGCTCCCGCCGCCGACCGAGTTCAAAATCCCGGACGACCTCCGGCTTTTCACCAACGACCCGGCAGCCGGCGGGGTCGCGATTTCTCCGCAGGATGGAAAAATCGAGCCATTCGCGAGCTTCAGCATCACGTTTCCGTCGGACATCGTGCTGCCGGACAAAATTGATGCCGAGGGTGCGGAGTCGCCGGTCGTGGCATGGCCGCCGCTGGACGCCACATTTTTCTGGCGGTCGCCGGCGAGCGGCGACTGGATGGTGACCGGTCCGAGGATCCCCGGGCAGACGTATCGCCTGCGGCTGCGCGAGGGGCTGAAGGCGCTCGACGGCGCCGCGCTGCCGAGCGGCGAATGGGGAGTCGAGCTGGCCAGCGATCCGATGAAAGTATCGAGCTTGTATGACCCGCGCGAGCAGCTCAACTCGAGGCCTGTCGTGCCGCTCGAATTCAACTACCCGGTCCGCCTGCACGACGCGGCCGCCGGGGTTTGGTTCCAGGACCGCGCGACGCGAAAGCGGTTCCCGGCGGAGATCCTGGTCGGGAGCAGCGAGCAGGCGGACAACCCGCTGCCGACGCCGACGACGATCCGGGCGACCCCGCGCGACCCGCTGCCGGTCGGCGCGTATTACGACGTCGTCGTCGAAAATGTCCGCGACGCGTTCGCCGGCCGCGCGCCCGATTACCCGAGGGTCTTTCCGCTCGGCACGACCCGCCCGCTCGCGGTCGATTTTGTCGCCGCGCGAAACTGGGCGACCGACCGTCCGCACATCGAAATCAAATTCAAGACAAACCTCTCCGACGACCCGCTCCCCCCGAATGCGGTGGCCGTCGAGCCTGCGGTCTCCGGCCTCGCGCTCCGCAAGGATGCCGACAGGATCTTTGTAGATGGAAAATTCGATCCGGCGACCCGCTACCGGGTGACAATTTCCGACCGGGTGACCGGCGACCGGGGGTTCCCGCTTGCGGCGGCCTCGCTGTGGGGCGCGACGTTCCCTGCGAAGCCACCGACGATCCTCTTTCCGCCGGGCGAATTCCGCCAGCGCGCGTCGCTCGGCCTGCGGTTCGCACTCGTCCAGTGCAATACCGGCCCGCTCACATGGAAGCTCGCAAAAATCCCCGACGACAAGCTGTCCGCCGTCCGCGAGGTACTCGCCCGCGAGGCGGTGTCGGGAGACCCGCTTCTCATCGATTCGCTCGGGCTCCCGACCGTCGCCGAGGGTCGGTTCGACGCGGTGTCCGGCGGACGCGAGGAACTCCGCAGGATCGAGGGCGCGGCCGGATCCTCGCTCGGCGGACCGTATTTGATCGAGGCCTTCGCGGGGACGGAATTTGGCACCCGCGTCGCGAACCGCTCGCTGATCTGGTTCGGCGATCTCGTGCTCACCCAGAAGCTCGGGCCGGAGGATCTCACGATCCGGGTCGCCGGCATGGGGACAGGCCAGCCCGCACCCGGCGTGCGCGTGCGGCTGCTCACGAAGGAACTCCTCGAAGTCGCCTCGGCCGACAGCGATGCGAACGGAATCGTCCGATTCCCCCGCACCGCCTCGACCGCCGCCACATTTTTTGAAACCTCCCGCAGCGGCCCGCCCACGCTCTGGTCGGCCTCGCCGGACTCGCCGTTCCCATCCGGCTCAACCTGCTTCTCGCCGAAACCAACGCTGCTCGGAAAAATCCTCACCGACCGACCGCTCTACCGTCCGGGCCAGGATCTCAAAATCAAAGGCTTCCTGCGCATGAAGCGCGACGGACGCCTCGCAGTGCCGTCCGGCGAATCGGTCAAATGGGAAATCTCAAAGGCGTGGCAGGACGAGGTTCTTGCCTCCGGCACCGCGCGGGTCAACGCCTCGGGCGGATGGGATGCCGCGTGGACGGTGCCGGAAGCCGGGGATGTCGGCGAGTTCCGGGTCGTCGCAAAACTCGGCGCGGCCAGCGCCGGAACTCAGGCGAATTTCAAAATTGAGGAGTTCAGGAACCCTCCGTTCTCGGTTGCCTGCGAGCCGGAGGATGAACAAAAAGATGTGTCGTCGGTCGTCCGGGTCGCGTCACGGTATTTCCACGGCGCGGCAAATGTCGGCGCGCGGGTCAAGTGGAAGGCGACGTGGTTGAGCGACCACGACGGCGAGTATTACTCGGGCGAGGAATCCGACGGGTTCGACGTCGTGGACATGTATTCGCAATCGGTGAAGCCACCGGTCTATGACGCGGTCGCCGAGGGCGAGTCCTCGCTCGACGGCAACGGCCAGGCGACGCTCACCTGCGCCCCCCCGTTTCCCGATCCCGGCAACCGCGCGGTCACAACCGTCCTCTGGCAGATTGATGTCACCGGGCCGGACGGACAGACGATCACCGGCGGAACAACCGACAAGATCTCGATGAACGAGATCGCGCTCGGCGTCAAGGCGGCCGAGAAATCCCCGGAGGGAACCGTCCGCTTCGATCTCCGCGCGGTCTCCCGCGTCGAGAGCCGACCGGTCCCCGCAAAACTTCCGGCCGCCCTCTACATCGTGAAGGCGAAATCCGTGAAGGAACAGATCGCGCCGTTCGTCTATCGCTACAGGAATTTCGACGACTTCATCCAGCTCGCTGCGAAGGATGTCCCCGCTAACGGGACGGTGGATTTTCCCGCGAAGGAACCCGGTCGCTACGTGCTCGTGGCCGGGCCGGTGCCGGGCGGGATGCGGGTCAGCGCGGAGGCGGTCGTCACCGGGCCGGGCGAATCGGAATTCCCGGTGCGCAGCGACGATGCGCTCGTCGTCAAATCCCCCGAGAACCCGGTCGCGGTCGGCGCAATCGCGTCGTTCGATGTCATCTCCCCGTCGGGCGGGATCGCATGGGTCACGGTCGAAACCGACCGGATCCTCGATTCGCGCACGGTCAAGCTGCCGGGGAACGCGACGAAAATCGAGATCCCGGCGCGCGCGGAGTTCGGACCGAACGCATGGGTCTCGGTCTATGTTTTGAACCCCGGCGGAAACGACCGGATCCCCGGCGAGATGTTTGGGTTTGGCGCATTTTCGGTCACCGATCCGGCCACCGAGCTCGACGTCCGCCCGCAGGTCGGCAAGGCGTCCTACGAGCCGCGCGAGAAGGTCGCGGGCAAGGTCACGGTCACCAGCCAGGGCGTGCCGGTCGCCGACGCCGAGGTCACGGTCTATGCGGTGGACGACTCGATCCTCGAGCTCGGCGGGTGGACGCTCCCCGCGCTCGCCCAGGAATTTTATCCGGAAAATTCCTTCAACATCATCACCTCGCGCGCGCTGGCCGGTCTCGCCGCCGGAATCGTCTCCGAGCAGCTCACGCAAAAAGGGTTCACGGTCGGTGATGGGGGAGGGGACGAATTCGGAAACGTCGGGTTCACCCGTAAGGATTTCAAGCCGATCCTTTTCTGGAGCCCGTCGCTGAAGACCGGACCTGATGGCACGGTTGCGTTCGACACGACCGCGCCCGACAATCTCACCCGATTCCGCGTCATCGCGCTCGCCCAAACCCCGCAGAGCCAGTTCGGAAGCGGCTCGGAGACGTTCGAGGTTTCCAAAAAGCTGATCATCGAGCCCGCGCTCCCGAGGTTTCTCCGCACCGGAGACGAGATCGAGCTCCGCGCGGTCGCCCGCCAGAAGCTCTCCGCAAACGAGCCGCTCTCGGTCCGCTGCCTGACCGGGCTCGCGCTCGGCGGTCCGTCCGCGCTGAAGCTCGACGCCGCGATGGACGCCCCGGCGGTCGTGCGGTTCAAGGCCCGCGTCGGCGACGGGCTGAGTTCGGTGCCGGTCCGCTTCGATGTCTCCGCGCCGGGCGCAAACCCGGATTCGGTCGAGGTCACGCTGCCGGTGCTCCCGCGTACGATCACGGTCAACGAATCGGTCGCGGGCAACTGGTCGGGCGACTCGTTCGCTGCGGCCGACTTCATGCCCGCCGCATGGAAGTCCGGCTCGTTCGACGCCACGCTCTCGACGTCCGCATGGCTCACGAAGCTGATGGGACTCCCGGCGGTGCTCGACTACCCGCACGGATGCCTCGAGCAGCAGTCGTCGCGGATGCTCGTCTTCACCGCGCTCGGCGATCTCCTCAAGTGGCTCCCGACCAACCGGGAGCGCGACGAAAACTACAAGCACGCGATCGGCGAGACGCTCAAGGTCATGGAGGCCTCGCTGCTGCCGCGCGGGATGCTCCCCTACTGGCCGATGGGAACGACCGGCAGCGTCTTCGTCACGATCCAGTCCGCCCATGCGGTCGCGATGGCCGAGGCCGCAGGGTTCGCGGTTCCCGAGCGACTTTCCAAGGAACTCGCCGGCGCGCTCCAGGCGATCATCTCGCGCACGATCCCGTCCTCGCCGACGCTTCGCGCGTTTGCGGTCTATGTCGCCGCGCAGACCGACGGCTCGGTCGGAGCGGCCGCCGACGAGCTCTACACCGAGCGCGACCGGCTGACCTACGAGGGGAAGGCGATGCTCGCGCTCGCATTCCACGCGCTCGGCACCGCTCCGGATAAACAGAAGCAGCTCGTCTCGGAACTCCCGGAAATCCCCTCCGATTCCGCGTTCGACCCGATGACATTTTCCTCGACCGCCCGCTCGCAGGCACTCCGCGCGATGGCTGTCCTCGCGGTGGACCCGGCCTCCGGGACCGAGGCGATCGTCTCCATTCGCTCGCGGATCGGGAAGCTCATGGAATCGTCGGCCTCGCTTTCCACCCAGGAAAATCTCTGGCTCCTCATGTCATTCAAAGCGCTGCTGAAATCCCAGCCGTCGGCCGCGCTCGCCAAGTCGCTGAAGCCAGCTCCCGACGCGGTCTCGCCCAACAAATCCGCCGCCGCATGGACCGGGCGCGACCTCGCGAAGGCGGCCGACCTCGCGATCACCGGGCTCGGCGCGTCCGCCAAGGGGACGTTTGTCCTCGCAGCCAGACGTCCGCTCGCCGAATCCGAAAATGAACCGGTCCGAAAAGGGATCCGCCTCGACCGGATGGTCAAAAACCTGACCGATCCCGCGCGCAAGGGAACGGCGGAATCCCCGTTCCGGCTCGGCGACGAACTCCTCATCACCTACCGGTTCCAGTGCGACAAGCCGCAGAGCTTCCTCGCCCTCGAGGACGCCCTGCCGGCCGGCGTCGAGGTCGTGAACCCAAACCTCGCGCTCTTCGCAAAAGCCTACCAGGTGCCGGAGGAATCCGGCGTGCCGGTCGCGATGCTTTCGCACTCGGAGATGCGCGACAGCCGGACCGACCTCTTCTTTGACCAGGCCGACGCCGGGCTCGCATCGTATTCGGTCCTCGCCCGAGCGACCGCCGCCGGCACGTTCGCATGGCCCGCCGCACAAATCTCCCCGATGTATGACAGCCGGTTCTACTCCCGAACAGCCCCCGCAACCTGCTCGGTGACCACCGAGTAGCTGCAGCCCCTGACGGCTGCGGCGAGTCGTCCCCAGTGAGCCCGCAAGCGCACACCGCTCGGACCAGTCAGAATGCGGGGTCGAATTTTGCGGACGCGATGATTTTTTCTCGGACCGCCTCGAGTTCGAGCGGCTCGTCTATCGGTGCCTGCCATGCAAAAAAGTAGAGCGTGCCGGATTTGTCGTTCGGGACAGCGACGCTGACGGTGCGCATTTTGCCCACATCTCCCTCGAACGTGTCTTCCGAACGCAGCGACGGCAGGCCGCCGATCACGCCTTTCTGCACCGGGGCGGACGTCCCGTCGTCCTGCGGAGAATCCACGAGGGCGGCGGCGTATTCCGACGGTGTCTGGCCGGTGCGTTCGGCGACCTTGGTGGTGACGCTCAGCGCGATCGAAGGAAGCTCGCCCGAGCCGGGGTTTCCGGTCCGTCCGAAACGAAAAACAAAAACCCCGTCGTCGGATTCGGATGTCATTTCCCAGCCGGACGGAAGTACGACCGAGGCCTTGATATCGGGGAGCGAGAACTCGGCCGGGACGATCTCGCCGAGCGCGACGGCGGCGGCAGCAAATATGAACAGCAGGGCAAGTTTCATGGTTTGGGTTTTTTTTTGGCGTTGGATTTTTCGAAATCCGGATACTTCCGGCGGAGTTCGGCAAGAGCCTTGTCTGCCTCGAAGCGGTTATTTGCTCGGCGGTAGGCGTCGGCAGCTTTCTGCAGTGCCTGCGGGGTGAGGGACGAGTCGTCGAGCAGGACGGAGACCGTCATGTAGGCGCGCGCGGCACCGTCGAAGTCGGACTGTGCGAGGAGGGTATCGCCGAGCAAAAGCCTCCCCTCGGCGTTCACTCGACCCTCCGGCTGGAGCATGAGCACCTCGTCAGCCGCAGCCTTCGCATCGGCGAACCGCTTGAGGCCGAGCTCGGTGCGGGCAACCGCCAGAAGCCCGCGCGCGCGGGTCACTGAATCACGGGCGGATGCCAGAAATTTGTCCGCTGCCGCGCGGGCCTCGCGGAATTTTCCGAGCCGGATCTGGCATTCCGCGAGCTGGATCCAGGCGTCCGGGGGAAGTGCCGCCGGGTTGGCCGAGAGCGGGAGGAGGATCGCCTCGGCCTTTGCGTAGTCGGCGTCGTCCACATGCTTGGACGCGAGCCAGAGCGAGACCTCGGCGGGGAGGTTGACTCCCTTGTAGGCACCGGCTTCGCGGGCGACGGCCGTGCGGTCCTCGAGGTAGTAGTGGGCGAGGATGATCCGCATGGTCGCGCGCTCGGCGTACTGCTGGTCGAGCGAGCGGGCGGTCTCGAGCCGGGCGATCGCGCCCTGGAAATCCTTTTGCTCGAAGGCGGCCCAGCCGAGCCAGAAATTTGCCTGAGCGGCGGCAGATGTTTTCGGAAAAACTTCCAGGAGCTTGCTGAAGGCTGCGATCATTTCTGGAAACTGCTGCCGCTGGCCGAGGATGAGTGCCTTGTGCAGAAGCGCGATCTCGTGCTCTTTGGTCCCCGGAAATTGTTCCGTGATCGCGTCGAAGTCCTCAATCGCCGAGTCGAGGGCTTTGCCCTGCTCGCGTGCGAGCGCGCGCTGAGCGAGCGCGGTGGGAGCGAGTTTGTTGTCGGGGTATTTGAGGAGGAATTCCGAGTAGGCGGAGGCGGCGGCCGGGTGCTCGCCTGCGGCGGCGAGCGACCATGCGAACCGGTAGAGGGTGTCGGCGCGGACGCCGTCGAGGAGATCGCGCGCGAGCAGTGCCTCGAAGATTCTGGCCGCCGCCGCGTGGTCGCCGGATTTGAAGACCACCTCTGCCTTGAGCTGGAGCGCGCGGGTGCGGTCGTTCGGGTCGGTCGTTTTTTCAAGAAACGAATCAATCTCGGCGAGAATGTCTTTGTCCTTCAGCGCGTAGAGGCTGGCGAGGCGCTGGAAGCGGGTCTCCCCGTCGGCGTCCGAGGCGGGAAATTCCTTGAGCAGCCGGTCGTAGGTCCTGCGGGCGTCGAGGTTGTTTCCGGTTTTTCTATGGGACGCCGCAAGCACCCGGAGGGCCGCCTCGCGCGAGGAGTCGGGCAGGACGTCTACCTCCCGAGCGAGCGCGACGACGCCGCGGTAATCCGACTCACGGTAGCGCAGGAGCATCGTCCCGACGACCGCCATCGCCTTCCAATCCCCCGGGTTGGGATCGGCAAGCACCTTGGTATACATCGCGGCCGCTTTGTCCAACTTGCCAAGGTCGGAGGCGACGGCTGCCGCCTTCACCGCCGCCTCGGTCGCGCCCGGATAGTCTGGCCGTGCGGCGAGTTCCTCGTAGGCGACCAGCGCGCGATCCTTGTCGCCCGAGCGGGCATCGAGGTTGGCAAGGGCCATCTGTGCATGGTCGCGGTAGGGGTTTTTCCCCTTCTCCGCAAGAACCGCTTCGTAGCCGGTCCGCGCACCGGCGTCGTTCTTCGAATTGTCCAGGCTGCGCGCCGAAAAGTAGCGGGCGGTCAGCCGGATCTGAGAATCCTTCGATTCCCGCACGGCGGTCTCGAATTGCGCGTGCGCGGCGTCATATAGATTTTCCGAAAAAAGGATCTCGCCGAGCCGGTAGGCACCGGAGCCGGCAAACTCGCCGTTACGAAATTCCATGACCAGCTTTTCATAGCCCGCCCGTGCCGCCGGCGGGTTGCCAAGAATCCGGTGGCACTCGGCGAGCCGGAACATCGCGGCGTCCCGGCCTTCGGCCCCACCGGACGATATCAGGAACCGCTCGTATTCAGGGATCGCAAGGTCATACATTTTTCGCGCGTAGAGGCTGTTTGCCGTGTCGAGTGCCTCGCTGCGGCTCGGCTGTGCGGCGGGCGCGATGCGGATGCTGCCGTCCGCATCGGGGGTGGGTTCCGGCATGGAGGTCGATCGCTGTGGGCGGAACGGCTCGTCGGGCGTTGGCGTAGCGTTGGGACCGCCCGCCGCATCGTTCGGACGGTCCATTACGGGCGGGATTGCCGACGGATAGGCCGATGGGGTGCCGACAGGGATCGCGCGGCGGACTTCCGGCTCGCCGGAAATCTGCTGCGCGAACGATGCCGCGCCTGCCGCCAAAAAAATCCCTGTGATCGCCCTTGCTGTCATTCCTGGCGCCTAGACAGGCCCGTGCCCAAGATCGCCATGAGCTGGGTCGTCGCCCCCTCAAGATCGGAAATCCGGGCTTGGACTCGCCCGCGAAAATACGAGTAGGCGATCATGGCAGGGATCCCGACCAGCAGCCCGGCGGCTGTGGTGACGAGGGATTCCGAGACCCCCTGCGAGAGGAGCATCGGGCGCGAAACCGCGATGTCGCTGGCCACTGCCGTGAAGGACTTGATCATCCCGAGCACCGTGCCGAAGAGGCCGAGCATCGGGGCGATCGTCCCGATGTCGGCCAAGTAGGTGATCTGCTGGGTGAGCGCCCCGGCGAGGCGGGTTCCCTCGGCCTGCGCGATCTCGCGCGCGTCGGCCAGCGACGCATGCGGGTTCTTGGTGAGAAAATCCAACGTCCGCAGCATGATCTTGGCGACCGCTTCGTTGTGGCGGTTTGAGACCGCAAGCAGGCCGAGGTAATCCTTTTTCCTCAGCAGTGCGTCGGCGGTCTGCATGAACCGCGCGGTCGCGACCGCACTGCGGCGCAGGGTCACCAGATAAACCAGGCACAGCATCACGGCGAGCACCGACATCGCGGCGATCGGGATCATCACCGGCCCGCCTGATACCGCAATCTGCCAGAGGCTTGACTTCGAGGCCGGTGGAACAACCACCTCCTGCGCGGATGCCGCGAGCGGTAGCCAAAGAAGAACCGCCGCGACCGCTTTCGAAACGGGCAAGCGGAACGGCTGCGAAAAAGTCCTTCTGATCATGCGTAAGCCTCAAACGATACCGCCGCCGCCGCATCTTGCAAGAACCTGTTTTTTGTTCACGCCAAGGGGGCACTGCGAAAAGTGTAGACGACGAAGCGGCTCACAGGAACGTGGGCGTCCCGCCCGCTTCTTTGGAAAGCGGGCAACCAATGCGATCCGCTCCCCGACTACGACTACGAACCGGTGTTTGCCGCACAACTGACAAACCCGGCAGCGGCAAGGTGCGCCCTAGAGGCTCGCATTTCCAGCCCGTCCACCCGGCCGGACCCTAGTTTGTTTATCCCTCGAAGAGATGACCGTGCCAATATCAGAGCATCTGCTTTTCATCGAATGAGTTTTCGGTCCAGCAAGAGAACTCCAGCCACCGTCGCCACTAAATCCCGTGATTCGTTGCTGAGCCCAGGGCGCACATAGACGGCTCCGTCATTAATCGTCTCGACAGCCGCGATGAGATGACCGTCTTCAGAAATAAAATATCCCACGTCTTCCAAGACATCCCAAGCCGCCCCATCAAGGCGTCGCGTCGGGCGAATGTCCCAGCGACGGCTCCCCCCTATCAGCGAACCGGAAAGAAGAAAACCGTCCGCGTTGTCAGCCGTCATCAAGAGCGAATACCCCTGCCCGCCACGATGAAAAGTGGCCGAGGTGAATTTTTCGCTGCTCAATCCCCACTGGAGTTGCCACTGGCGGCTCTCGATGTCTAACTCGTTCCACCGTGCCCGTGACTGGCAGGTGACGAGTTGGGGATGCGTGCCGACGGTCACTAGGGTAAAACGAAATTTTCGATCAGCTCGAGCCATCTTAAAAATATCGAGAGCCAGAGATTCTCGTGTCGTCCAGCCTCTCCTCACATCCGCCAACCGATAGGGTCCGAACGTCAGATCCGTGCCGAGTTGGAATCCCTGCCGCCCAGTCACAGACCAAGTTGTCCACTGCCCAGACGACATTTCCGGCGGTAGTGCCATGCGCGCAACCGTGCATCCCCCCCCCATCGCTCCCAGAGCACAAATAAGCAGGAGGGATTTCCAGTGACGGCGTAGGGGAGAGGCAAATAGGTTCCAGAAAAAAACTCCAAAGCAATTCATGATGGAGTTTATTTTAGCTCCGATGCCCTCTCAACTCTATCGAAATCCCTCGTTGAGTTGCGGAACACATCCGCCCGCACCCTCCTCGACACGCTTGATCTCGACGGACGCATCGTGAGCCTTGACGCCCTGCATACCCAGACCGAAATCGCCCGCGTCCCTCGTCATGGAGCACGGACACGATTGGGAAACCTGAGAATATCCGCTTGCGCCCGATGCATAAGTCTTTCTAATGTTTAACAACTTATGCAACAGCAAAGTCATCCCGTCCCGCACGTCACAGAAACGAAGATTGTCATGTCCGATCCCACGGCGCTCGGGGTTTTTGGGCTGGCGATGGTGACCTTCGTTGCCTCGTCGCAGAAGATGGGTTGGACCTCCGGAGTCACCTACCTGATCCCCTGGGCACTCTTTTTGGGATCGATCGCGCAGATCTGGGCCTCGACAATTGATTTCCGTAAGAACAACTATTTCGGAGCGATCGTGCTGGGCGTATACGGGTTGTTTTGGATTGCGGTCGCGATGCACTGGGCCACGAGCCTGGGATGGTTCGGGCCGCTGGCCGAAAATGCGGACCCGAGACAGTTCGCGTTCGCCTGCATCGGCTACGGGATCTTCTCGCTCTTCATCCTGGTCGCCTCGCTTGAGGCCAACAAGGTGTTCGCCGGAATCCTCGTGCTGATCAACATCCTCTTGCCCGCGCTTGCGCTGAGCCTTCTGAAGAAAGGCACGCCGCTGGGCGATGTCGGCCATCAAGCCGCCGCTTGGTCAGAGTTGCTGATCTCGCTGCTTGGCTTCTACGCTGCCGGGGCGGTGTTCCTCAACAGCTATTTCGGGCGCACGCTTCTTCCCCTGGGAGCGCCGATGGGCTGGATCCGCAAGGGCGCCAGCCAAAGCGCACTTTCTTTTTAAGAAAAATCGCAAGTTCGCCAATTTGAAACAATTACGTGGTTTTTTCGTTTCAAATGTAGCCATACATTTGTAATTGTATCTATTGACAGATGATGTTATTATCGTAATATCGTGGCCATCACTTTGAAAGCGCACCCCTGCCACCTCG
>DYRS01000188.1:1497-3747 GCA_020718585.1 Chthoniobacter flavus | reverse complement strand
AAGTCGAAGTTCGCAAACGGTTCATCCAGTGCGATACCGATTCCGGAATTGACCGAAAGCGTCTGGAGGGTCAGCGTCCCGCTGTAGGTGGTTCCGCCGTCGGTGCGGTGGCTCTGGATGTTCCCCTGGATGTCGATGGCCTCGGTGGTGATGGTGATCCGACCGCCGGTCGCGTCGAGCGCCGCTTCGACCACGCCAACAGTGGCTACGTCATCCACATCGGCAAGCGTCAGGTTCCCGGCCAGATTCGTGAGGCTGATCCTCCCGCCGCCGCCTGTCTTCAGACCCGCGTTGGTTTCAGTCACGCCGGCTGCGGACATATCGACATTGCCGACCGTTGCGCCGTCAAGTTCGGTGATGTAGATGCCGCCCGCGCCCTGGGTCGCCGCCTCAAGCGTGGCAACCTGCGTGAAGATCGGCTGCACGGGGCTCCCTACGCCGCGGTCGATTGCCATCCGCAGGTTAGTGGCATGGATAATCACCAGATCGCCCCGGCCGTCATGGACGTCGAATTCCTGTTCGATGTTGAGCAGGTAGGTCGCGGAAAGCGAGATGTTCGCGGCCGTGACCTGGCCTGCCACCGTGATCAACTGCGCCTCCAGAACCAAGTTGTGGCCGGTGAAATCCACATCGCCGGTGATGGCGATCGCGCCGACACGTTTGGCCTGGGCGGTGTCGTACAGTTTGACGTAGAGGTTTTCCGTCGCCGTGAAGTCGATGGCCACGTTGTTCCACGTCAGCGTATTGCCTGCCAGTTCCACCGAATCGGCCGTTTCGCGGACCAGCCGCAGCTTATCGTTCCCGCTCCCGCCGATGATCCGCTCGAAGGCGTTGACCTGGTGCGTGGCGGTGTTGGTTCCATCGGTGGTTTCGCCGCCGAGGTTGATCGTCAGCGCCGCCGTTACACCGGAGAAGTCGAGCGTATCCGTCCCCTCGCCCCGATTTTCGTTGATCGTGTCGTTGCCCCAGACACCGGCAAAGACGAAGCGGTCGTCGCCCTCGTTGCCGGAGAGGACATCATTGCCCGCGCCACCCGTAAGGACGTCGTTGCCGCGTCCGCCAAAGATCCAGTCGTTGCCCGAACCACCGGTGATCACGTCGTTGCCGTCGCCGGCGATGGCGTACACCGGAAGCGTCACGCTGGCGGCAACCACGAGGACATCGTCGCCCACGCCGCCGTCGAAGAGGATTTGGGTGATCGACAGATCCGATATGTCGAATGTTTTGGTCTTGCCAAACGCGGAGACGGTGATCACGTCGCCGACCTGGCTGATCGTGAACTGCTCGTCATTATCCACCCCGCCGCCCAGTTGCAGACGCCTCCAGGCGAAGATGCCGCTGCTGATGACCAGCGTATGACCGGCAGGCAGATTGATGACCGTGCCGTCTTTCGTCTCGACGAGGTGTTTCACGGTATGATCGACCACCGTCGCCAGTTCGAAGACGTCTTCGGTCAGCAACTGGGCATCGTCGTCATCAGCGGTCAGGCTTGCCACCACACCGTCGAGGCTCAGGAACTGAAGTTCGGTCAGTTCGGCCAGCGGACTCAGATCGGCCTGTCCTTCCAGCCAGGCACGGGTGTAATCCATGCTCAAATGGGTCAACTGCACCGGCTTGTTCAGGTCGGTCAGGTGGTGGATATCGGTCTTGAAGGCGGTATCCGCAGGGGCATTGACCGCCCTCTTTTCAGCGGGCGCCACGCGCACCCGGACGGGGCTGCGCGTATCGATGCCGCCGCCGAGGACGCCGTTCCTTTCATAGAGCGACTGATCGAGGACATGGGTCGCCGACGGCTCGTCGAAGTTCCAGTAGCCGACCAGATAGACGCGCTCGCCAGGGTAGTCGTTGGTCATGTCGGCGACAATCAGGCTTGCGCTCAGCGCCTTGTGCCAGATGCGCACCTCATCCATGACGCCCTCGAAGTAGTCGTTGTCCGCATCGTTGGAGAAGCCGATATTGATGCCGGTCTGCCACGAGAAATCGGAGCTTTTCTTCACCGTACCGGTCGCCCTGGCCACGCCATCCACATACAGAGTCTGGAAGAGACCGGCGCCGTTGGCGCTGTAAACGTAGGCGACATGGTGCCACTCGCCGTCATTGTAGGTCTCACCGGCGTGCAACGTCCCGGTGCTGATCGTCTCGTTGTTCCAGAGCCTCGCCTTGATATAGCCGTTATCAAGATAGATGTGTCTGTCGTGCCCTTCCGAGCCGCGGATGCCGGCATCGGCGGAGAAGAGGCCGACGTTGCCG
>DYRS01000188.1:0-1397 GCA_020718585.1 Chthoniobacter flavus | reverse complement strand
TTCACGCTGAATTCGGCCGCCGACGGCAGATCGAAGGTCTCATAGGAGGCGATGTCGCGGATTTCCTTCGATTCGGCAACGTAGAAATCCTCGCCGCTTTCGCCGAAGAGACGGTCATGGTCGGCATTCCCGATGAGGATATCCTCGCCGTCGCCGCCGTGAATCTCGTCGCGGTCGTTTCCGGACTGGGTCATGCCGGCAAGCGGAGCCTTGGCGGAGACAACGTACGGAACATCGACCAGCGTTCCGGTGGAGCGCCACAGCGCCGCCCCGGTTTCGAAGAAGAGGGTTCCGCCGACATCGGTAAGTTGCGTGAATGTCCCCGCCTTCACCTCCGTCGTGCTCTCATCGGTGCCGTTGGTCTTGTAGAGACTCCCCTGGAACGTGAAGAAGACGGTTCCGCCGACGGTGATGAACTGCGCCGGTTTAATAGCGAGGGTTCCGTACGGCAGGTTCCCCGCCGAGCCGCTCGCGATCGGGATTGTGCCGACATCCGTGCCGTCGGTGACCCAGAGGCTGTAGTCGTAATGGGTGGCTTCGTCAATGTTGAGAACGGTGAAGACCAGGCGGTCGCCCAGCGCCGTGAGGTTGCCGATTGTGCCCGGTTCGATGTTGGCCAGATTTTTCACCCGCACCGTGCCGACGGCGGTTCCGTCGCTCTTCCAGAGCTGGTAGCCGTCGCGCAGGTAATCATCCGCAGTCGTATCGGTGTCGTTATCGTCCGTCACGCCGTTTTTCATCTTCACCGCGAAGTAGAGCGTGTCGCGCACGACGGTGAGTCCGTAGGCCTCGCCGGACAGGGTCGTCACAAGCGTAAGCGTCGTTCCGTCGCTCTTCCAGAGCATCGGGTAGTTCGCGGTTTCGGTCAGCAGATAGAGGACGCCGTTAAAATAGACCGATTCCGCGATCGTGCCGGGCAGGAGATGGGCCGCCGCGGTGATAACGCCCGGCAGAGCGCCGATCTTCTGGATTGTTCCGGCGGCGGTCCCGTCGGTCGTCCAGACCTGGTAGCTGTTGGCGGCGACCTGGACGGCGAAGTGCAGCAGGCCGCCCTCGATCTTCAGGTAATCAGCACTTCCGCCGGTGCTGGCCGCAATCAGATACGTCCCGTTCACCTCGTCGCCGAAGAACTTGTCGCCCGAACCGTTGGTGATCCATAGCTGGGTGCCCGCAGCCGTCGTGACGGTGAAGAGCAGGTGATCGTCGAGAACGCCGAGGATATCCGCGCCGGTGACAGAAAGGGCGGAAAGTGCGGCGACCTTCAGGGGTTCGGCGCCGACCAGCTCGCCTTCGGCAGGATTGGCCTTCCACAGCGTGACCAGCGATCCCTCAAGAACCAGATAGTAGAGATGGCCGTTCATCGCGACGACATCCTGCGAGTCGATCAGACCGGCGTT
>DYRS01000043.1 GCA_020718585.1 Chthoniobacter flavus | reverse complement strand
GGCGGAGGGGGTGGGATTCGAACCCACGGAGCCTTTCGGCTCTCCGGTTTTCAAGACCGGCGCAATAGACCACTCTACCACCCCTCCAGATTTGACGGAGCTTATTCGGCCGACGGTGTATTTCAAATGGTAAAAAGCACCACGGAATTTCACGCGAATTTTTCTGGCGCGGCTTTCGCTGGACGGAGCGGACTTGATCGGCCCGGCGGGGATGGTGGTTTACGGCTTGAGGATTGCGAACGTCCTGCGGTCCCCTCGTTCGATGAGAAGAAGCATCCCGCGACCGGGGCCGAGTGATGTCAGCGAGGCGTCCAATTCCTTTTTGCCGGCGACCGGACGTCCGCCGGCCTCGGTGATGATGTCTCCCCGTTCGATACCCGCGACGGCCGCGGGACTTCCGGGTTCGACGCCGGTGACGAGCGTGCCACCCGACGCCTGCCGGCGGATGCCGAATTCGCGGAGGGCATCCGGGTTGGCGTCTCGGAAAGAAAATCCGGGCGATGCGGGCGCGGCGATGGGATCAGTTGTACGCGGGGAGGTCGGTCCGGGAGTTGCCTGCAAATTTCCGGTTCGCTGCGGGCGGGCGGAAACCCTGACGAACGGATCCGGCTGCTCGCCGGTCATGACCGCCATCCTGACGACCCGTCCGTCGCGCCAGATGTCGAGCTGGACGCTTTGTCCGATGGTTTTTGAGAGGATTTCGCGCTGGAGGTCGCTGGCGAGCGCGACGTCGCGACCGTCCACCCGGACGATGACATCGCCTCTGCGGAGCCCGCTCGATTCGGCTGGTGCGCCGGCTTCGATCCCCCGCACGACAACCCCCTTTTCGAGCCCTTGGAAGCGGCCTTGCAGGTGCGGTGCCTCCTCGATCCCGGAGATCTCGACCCCGAGCCACGGGCGCGTCACGCAGCCGCGCTCGATGAGCTGGTTGGCGATGGTTTTGGCGGTATTGATCGGGATGGAAAACCCGAGGCCTTGGTTGTTTCCGCTGATGAGCGCGTTGATTCCGATGACGCGCCCGTCAATGTCGCAGAGTGGGCCGCCGCTGTTGCCGGGGTTGATCGAGGCATCGGTCTGGATAAAGTCGTAGCCGCCACCGATCTGGAGGTTGCGCCCCTTTGCGCTGACGACCCCCACGGTGAACGTGTAGGGGAGGTCCATCGGAGTTCCGATGGCAAACGCGAACTCCCCGACGCGGACCGCGTCGCTGTCCCCCAGCTCGAGCGCCTTTAGCCCGCTCGCCTCGATCTTGAGCACCGCCAGATCGCTCCGCTCGTCCGCGCCAACAATCCTCGCCTCAAATTTTTTCCCATCCTTCAGCCTGACGGAGATTTTTTCCGCCCCCTCGACGACGTGGAAGTTTGTGAGGAGGTGTCCGTCGGTGCGGATGAAGAACCCGGTGCCGACGTTCGGGCGCTCGAGCACGGGGGTTCCGTCGGGGAATTGCAGGAAAAATTCCATTCCCTGCGGCAGCCCGGGGATCGTCGCCGTGGTCGCGCGGGAGGTCTCGATGACCGCCACCCCGGGTGACACCTTTTCAAAGACATCGGCAAACGAGCTGCCGAGCTGACGCAGCGGCGCCGTCTGCGCGTTTACAACGAACACGCCGGAAGCCAACAGGGCGACTATTGCAATCAAAATGGCTTTCATGGGTGAAAACCTAAACCCGGTCCGGAACAATTTCAAGTGATGCGCGGGGGCAGAAAAAGCAGCCTCTCAACTCCGACGGAGGTGCCGATCCTGATTTCCTGAGCGGGAATCCGCCGAGAATTTTCGATTGCCAGCGGGTCAGCCTCTGCTAGTGGTAATCGCCTCTTCCGAACGGCCGGGTCCGGCCCCTGCAGGCATTTTTTGAAAATGCGTGCGGCCGGTCCCGCCGGGCGGCACAAATTTCCCCGATGGCACCACTTTTCCCAGTTCCGACGATCGCCGCCACCCTGTCGCTCCATGCGCCGCGCATCTTCGACATGGATTACGGGATGACCTACATGGACTGGCTGACGAACTCGATCTTTGTCAGCATTTTCATTTCCGGCTTCGTGATCTGGCTGTGCCGGAGCGCAACCCGCAACATGTCGCTCGTGCCGTCGCCGCTCCAGAACGCATTCGAGCTTGTCGTCGAGGGACTCTACAACATGCTCGAGGAAATCGTCGGTCGGCACATGATCGACCGCACGTTTTCGTTTCTCGCCACCCTCTTCGTCTTCATCCTGGCGTCGAACTGGTTTTCCCTGCTTCCCGGCGTCGGCTCGATCGGCTGGGGCGAGCACAAGCCGGGGCCGTTCCTCAGCCTCCCGCACGTCGAGACCCCGCTCCTGCGGCCGACCACGGCCGACCTTAACATGACGCTCGCGATGGCACTCATGTTCATGCTCATGTGGCTCTACTGGTCGCTCAGCGAGATGGGGGTCAAAAACTTCCTGCTCCACCTCTTCGGGGTCAAGGGCGGCCTCAAGGGTTTCCTTGCGGTCGCGCTCGCCCCGATCTTTTTCTTCGTCGGGATCATCGAGGTCATCTCGATCCTCTTCCGCCCGGTCTCGCTCTCGCTCCGGCTCTACGGCAACGTCTTCGCCGGCGAAAACCTTCTCAGCTCGATGATCCTGCTCGGCAACGAGCTCGGGTTCCCGAAATGGGCCGCGATCATCGCCTCGGTCACCGTCCCGATCCCGTTCTACTTCCTCGAGCTCCTCGTCGGCGTCCTCCAAGCGTTCGTTTTTATGCTCCTTTGCTCGGTCTATATCCAGATCGCCACCACCCACGACGAAGAAGCCCATTGAATTCCTTTTAACAAATTTTCCGCCGGGACCGTGGCAAGACTGCGGGCGGCGGGGAAACCAACAAAACCAACAGAAAGAAAACCATGAATCCATATATCATTGCTGAGGCCGCTGCGGCGGTCGCGGGAGTCACCGGCAGCTTCACGCTGGCCGTGGCCGGCGCGGGTGCGGCGGTCGGGGTCGGAATGATCGGCGCGAAGGCGGCCGAGGCGGTCGGTCGGAACCCAGGCGCATTCGGAAAAGTGCTGACGATCAGCATCATCGCGATGGCACTCTCCGAGGCGATCGCAATTTACGCACTGATCCTCGCCTTCGGGGGCCGCTAGCACAACCTCTGCCGGAACCGCCGTCCCGCCCGGGCGCGGCGGACCTCCGGCCTATTTTCACACAAGAACCATCATGGCTGAGATCGCACAACTCATGGGAACATTCGGGGTGAGCTGGCAGAAGTTTGGTGCCCAGACCATCCTTTTCATCATCGTTTACCTCGTCCTCAAAAAATTCGCGTTCGGCCCGGCGGTCGCGATGTTCGAGGAACGCCGCCGCCGGATCGAAGAAGGCCAGGTGAATGCCGAAAAAATCAAAAAGCAGCTCGCCGAGTCGGAGATCCGCTGCCAGGAGATCCTCCGCAAGGCAAATGCCGACGCCCAGCGGATCATTGACGAGGGCCGCGAAAGCAGCGAGGCGCACAGCCAAAAATCCAGCCAGCAGGCGATCAAGGACGCCGAAAGCATCATCTCCCGCGCCCACGAGGCGGTCGTCCTCGACCGCGCAAAAATGGTCGCCGAAGTCAAAAAGGAAATGGTCCACCTCGTCGTCGAGACGACCTCGAAGGTCGCCGGGAAAATCCTCTCCGCCCAAGACCAGGAACGGCTCGAGGGCGAAACAGCCAAGCAGCTCGCCGCCTGATTCCACCACCCGCATGAAAATCAGCCGAGAAGCCAGACGCCAGGCCCGCGAAATCTTCGATTTGACGCTGGTGGACGGACGTCTCGACACCGGGCGGCTCGACGTCGCGTTCGGCGAGGTCTCGACGAAAAAGCCGCGCGACTACTTTCAGATCCTCAAGGAACTGACCCGGCTCGTCCGTCTCGAGCTCGCCGCCCGGCACGCGATCATCGAAAGCGCGGTCCCGATGGACCCCGCGAAGGCGATCGCATTCGCCGACGGGCTCAAGGCCCGGTTCGGCGACATCACAACCGAATTCCGGCAGAACCCGGAGCTGATCGGCGGGCTCAGGGTCCGGGTCGGCAGCAATGTCTGGGACGGCAGCGTCCAAGCACGTCTCGAAGCGATCAAACAACTTTAATTTATTTCGAAGAACCATGAGCAATATCGTCCAAGAACTTGAAGAGAAAATCGGCGCGATCAAAGCGTCGGCCGCCCGCAAAACCAACGTCGGGGTCGTCCGGGAGATCGGCGACGGCGTCGTCCGCATCGAGGGGATCAGCGGGGCGATGCTCAACGAAATGCTCGAGTTCCCCGGTGGCACGATGGGCCTTGCGCTCAACCTCGAGGAGACCGAGGTCGGAGCGATCATCCTCGGCGACTACACCGAAATCCGCGAGGGCACCGAGGTCAAGACGACCGGCAAGCTCCTCCAGGTGCCGGTCGGCAAGGAACTCCTCGGCCGCGTGGTGGATGCGCTCGGACGCCCGCTCGACGGCAAGGGTCCGATCACGGCCACGCAGTTCTACCCGGTCGAAAAAATCGCGCCGGGCATCATCAAGCGCCGGAGCGTGAGCCAGCCGGTCCAGACCGGGATCATGGCGATCGACGCGATGATCCCGATCGGGCGCGGGCAGCGCGAACTCATCATCGGCGACCGCGCGACCGGCAAGACGACGATCGCGATCGATACGATCATCAACCAGGCGAAAATCAACCGCGCCGGCGAGGAGAGCGGGAGCCCGGATTTCCGCCCGCTCTACTCGATCTACGTCGGGATCGGACAGAAGAACGCGAACATCGCACGCGTCGTCGGAGTGCTCGAGGAACATGATGCGCTGAAATACACGATCATCGTCGCCTCGACCGCCTCGGACGCCGCCTCCGAACAATACATCGCGCCGTTTGCCGGCGCCTCGATGGGCGAGTGGTTCATGGACAACGGCATGGACGCGCTCATCGTTTTTGACGACCTCACGAAGCACGCGAACGCCTACCGCCAGATCTCGCTCCTCCTCAAGCGCCCGTCCGGACGCGAGGCCTACCCGGGCGATGTCTTTTACCTCCACAGCCGCCTGCTCGAGCGCTCGGCACGGCTCGGCGAAAAATACGGGAACGGCTCGCTCACCGCACTCCCGATCATCGAGACCCAGGCGGGAGACGTCTCGGCCTACATCCCGACGAACGTCATCTCGATCACCGACGGCCAGATCTACCTCGAGACCGATCTCTTTTACCAGGGCGTCCGCCCGGCGATCTCGGTCGGGCTCTCGGTCTCCCGCGTCGGCTCGGCCGCCCAGATCAAGGCGATGAAGCAGGTGGCCGGAAAAATCAAGGGCGACCTCGCGCAGTTCCGCGAACTCGCAGCGTTCGCGCAGTTCGGGTCCGACCTCGATGCGCGCACGAAGGCGACGCTCGACCGCGGCGCGCGCATCGTCGAGCTCTTCAAGCAACCCCAATACCGCCCGGTCGCGATTTGCGTCCAGGCTGCCATCGTCTGGGCGATGCAGAAGGGGCTCTTCGACTCGGTGCCGGTTGATAAAGTCAAGGCCACGCAGGACAAGCTCGCCGACTTCCTCGAATCTCGAAAAGAGGCGGTCCTCGACAAAATCGAGGCGAAGAAACAATTCGACGAGGAGATCGAAAAAGAACTCGGCGCGGCTGTCGAGGAATTCAAATCCTTCAATAGCTGATGGCCAATCTGCGAGACATCCGACGGCGGATCAAATCCGTCAAGAACACCGCCCAGATCACGAAGGCGATGCAGATGGTCGCGGCCTCGAAGATGCGCAAGGCCCAGCAGGCGGCGATCAACGGGCGCGATTACGCGCAGCTCATCAACCGGGTGATCGTCTCGGTGCGCGACGCGGTCGATCCCTCCGCCCACCCGCTCCTCGAGCACCGCGCTGGCTCGAAGCAGCTCGTTCTCCTCTTCAGCACCGACAAGGGGCTCTGCGGCGCGCTCAATACCAACCTCTTCCGCGAGGCACTCGCGTTCGACCCCGCGAATACCGTCTTCGTCTCGGTCGGACGCAAGGGCAGTCAGTTCCTCGGCCGCACCGGACGCACGATGCTCGCCGACTTCCCGCTCCACGACCGGCCGAATTTTCTCCAGACCAAACAGGTCTCCCGGTTCTGCATCGAAGCGTTCCTCACGCACAAGGTGGACCGCGTGACCGTCCTCTTTCCTCGGTTCGTCAACACGCTCTCGCAGATCCCGACATCCATCCCGCTCATCCCGCTCACCAGCCTCAACGAGATCGGGCTCAAAAACGAATACGGCGAGAAGGACACCTTCGACGGCGGCATCCAGTTCGAGCCCGCCGCCGGCGCGGTCCTCGACTCGCTCCTCCCCGCCTACATCCACTTCTGCGTTTACCAGACGCTCCTCGGCTCGCGCGCGTCGGAACAAAGCGCCCGGATGGTCGCCATGAAAAGCGCCACCGACAACGCCAAGAACCTCGTCAAGGACCTCACCCTCGAATACAACAAGGCCCGCCAGGCCAGCATCACCAACGAGATCCTCGAAATCTCCACCGCCCAGCTCGCCCTCGGGTAGTTCATTCCCCTCTGCGGACTCATGTGGACCATCATCAATTTTGTGCTGTTCTTCGGGACGTTCGTGGCGCTTCTTGTCGTGCTGAACGCGTTCGCGAAAAAGGTCAGCGAGCTCGAGAGGCAGCGCGCCGAGCTTGAGGTCGAGGAGGACCGGGTCTTCGATTTCCTGCATGGGCTTGGCGAGGCGTTCTCAGAGGGCGTGCGCAGCTCGGAGCTCCACCGGCTGATCGTCGAGAGCGCGGTTCGGATTCTTGACGCCCACGGCGGCGCGCTCTACCTGGCCGGAAAAAATGACGGCGTTCTCGCCCCGGCATTCATCTCCAAGGGCTGCCCGCCGATGGTCGCCGTCCCCCGCCATGTGCTCGACCAGGCGGAATCGTCGCCGATCGCGCTCGAGAGCTTCCTCCGCCTCCACCCGGTGCGGTCGGGCGATGGGATCATCGGCGAATGCTGGGAGTCCGGCCAAGCAAGGTATCTCGAGGGCACCGACACCGGGATTGCCGGCACCCGGTCGGCGATGGTCGGCCCGCTCGTTTACCGCCGAAAAATCCTCGGCGTCCTCGGCCTTGCCAACGGCCCGATGAGCACACCGTTCGGACCGGCCGATCTGAAGGTCTTCCGAGCGATCACCGAGCAGGGGGCGTTCGCGCTTTACAACGAGGTCGTCTATTCCGAAGCCGGTGAAAAAAAGCGCCTCGACCACGATTTGGAAATCGCCCGCGACATCCAGAGCATCCTCCTCCCGTCGTCCTCCCCGTCGGTTCCCAGCTACGATCTCAGCGGACTCAACATCCCGGCCCGGCAGGTCAGCGGCGACTATTTCGACTACATCCGGATGGATCCCTCGCGGCTCGGGGTGACGATCGCCGACGTCTCGGGCAAGGGGATCCCCGCCTCGCTTATCATGGCGATGTGCCGGAGCGTCATCCGCAGCGAGGCGGTCGGAAAAACCTCCGCGTCCGAGGTGCTCCGCCGCGTGAACCGCCAGCTCTACCCCGACATCAAAGAGGACATGTTCATCAGCATGGCCTACCTGATCCTTGATGCCGACGGACGCCATATCACGCTCGCGCGCGCCGGCCACGACGCGCCCCTCCTCTACCGCGCATCGACCGGCGAGGTCGAGAAACTCAACCCGAAGGGCATGGCACTCGGGATTGACAGCGGGGAGGTCTTCAATAGAGTGTGCGCGGATTACAGCTTTGGGCTGGAAAAAGGGGACTGCATTCTGCTCTACACCGACGGTGCCAGCGAGGCGCTCGACCAGGACGGAATGGAATACGGGCTCCCTCGGCTGGTGCAGAGCCTCCAAGCGAGCGCGCCGCACGGCGCGGCCAACGTCGTCAAATGCGTCGCAGAGGACGTCAAAGCGTTTGCCGGAGCCTATCCGCAGCACGATGACATCACGCTCATAGCAATCGCAAAAACATGAAACATTCCGAGAAAAACCAACCCGCCGCCAAACCAGCGACCGCAGAATCTGTTCAGGAGCTTGCGGCCGAACATGAGCCGGTCGCCGCAGCACCGGAGCCTGAGGATCCGGCCGCCGAAGCTGCGCGGTTCAAGGATCTCGCGCTGCGTGCGCAGGCGGATCTCGACAATTTCCGCAAGCGGGCGGTCCGGGACAAGGAGGATTCGATCCGCTACGCGAACGCGTCGCTCCTCGAGAAGCTGCTCCCGATCCTCGACAACTTTCACCTCGGCCTCGAGGCCGCGAAGTCGGCGGCCGACACCGCCTCGATCGTGCAGGGGATGGCGATGGTCGAGAAGCAGCTCCAAGATTTTCTGAAGGCCCACGGGGTTGAGGACGTGCCGGCCGAGGGCACTGCGTTCGACCCCGGCCATCATGAGGCGGTGGCCCAGGAGCACAGCGCCGCCGTGCCCGAAGGCCATGTCGTTCGCCAGCTCCGCAAGGGCTACAAGCTCAAAGACCGGCTGCTGCGCGCATCGAGCGTCACCGTTTCCAAAGGTGCCGCCGCATGAGCCGGCAGAAGCGCGATTACTACGAGGTTCTTGAGGTGGAGCGCACGGCGACCGAGGAGGTCATCAAGCGGTCCTACCGCAAGTTGGCCGTCAAATACCACCCTGACAAAAACCCGGGCGACCATGCGGCGGAAGATCGCTTCAAGGAGCTGGGCGAGGCGTATGACGTGCTCATGGAACCGCAGAAGCGGGCGGCCTACGACCGCTACGGGCACGCGGCGTTCCAGCAGGGCGGAATGGGCGCAAGCGGCGGGTTCCACGATCCGTTCGACCTTTTCCGCGAGGTCTTCGGCGCGGGCGGCGGGTCGGGAGGGATCTTCGACCATTTTTTTAGCGGCGGGGGCGGCGGAGCGGAGGGGTCAGGACGCCAGCGCGGGTCTGACCTTCGCTACGACATGCAGATCACGCTTGAGGAGGCGGCATTCGGTGCCGAGAAGGAAATCGAAATCCGCAAGCTCGACGCCTGCGCGACGTGCGCGGGTTCTGGTGCTCAAAAAGGCTCGAAAGCACTCACCTGCCCGACCTGCCGGGGGCGCGGCCAGGTCGTCGCCTCGCGCGGATTTTTCCAGGTTGCGCAGACATGTCCGAAGTGCAGCGGAAGCGGGCAGATCATCGAAAAGCCGTGCTCGTCGTGCCAGGGGGAAGGGCGCGAAGAAAAGACCTCGCGCGTGAAGATCAAGGTTCCGGCCGGCATTGATAGCGATTCACGGCTTCGCAGCACGGGCGGCGGCGAGACCGGTCTGCGCGGCGGTCCGGCAGGCGACCTCTACGTCGTCATGCACATCAAGGAGCACCATGTCTTCGTGCGCGAGGGCATGGACCTCCATTGCGAAGTCCCGCTTCCGTTCACGACGGCTGCACTCGGCGGCGAGATCCGCGTGCCGACCCTCGACGGCTCGGTGGACCTCAAAATCCCGGCCGGCACCCAGGGCGGAGCGGTCTTCCGCATCCGCGGCCAGGGGATGCCCGGACTCCACAGCTCGGCGCGCGGGGACATTCTTACCCGGGTTCAGGTCGAGGTCCCGACCCGGCTCGATGGCGACCAGCGGGCCGCCCTCGAAAAATTCGCTGAGCTCTGCGGTGCCGACAACAGTCCGATCCATAAAAGCTTCTACGACCGGCTGAAGGACCTCTTCAGCTAACGCGGCCCCCCCGATGGACAAAACCGCCCGGTCCTGGTGTTCGCCGGCGAACGCCGCTGCGGCGCGGCTCATGCCGTGGCTGCTGGTCTGCTTCGCGGTCGTTTACTACTCGCTCTACGCGCGGGCCGGGCTCAACCTCGGCGGCGAGGGCGGCACGGCGGGCGTCGTTGCCATGCGCCTGATGGTCGGACAACGCCCGTTTGTGGACACGTTTCTCGGGTATAATGTCCTCTGGTTTTTCCCGGTCGCCGGGCTCTTCGAGCTCACCGGACCAAGCTACCTCGCGCTCCGTTGGTATTTCTTTGCCTTTTGCACGGCGTCCGGCCTGCTCGTTTTTTTTGTCGTCCACGGGCAGACCCGCAACCCATGGTATTCTGCGGTTCCGGCCGTGATGGCGATCCTTGTTCCGGGCATGCTTTTCCGCAACTACATGCCGTTCCTCGGCGTCCTCAACGCATTCCTGCTGACCCGCGCGTTTGTGATGTCGCGCCAGTCGCCCGGCCGGACGCTCGCGTGGATGCTCGCCGCAGGTGCCGGGCTCGGGATCACGTTCCTCTTCCGCATCGATCTCGGCGTCTTCTGCACCGCGATCTTCCTCGGCCTCGCGATCCTGTATCCCCTCGGCGAGCCCGACTTCCAGAGGCGGGTCGGCCGGGCCGCCGCCGGAGCCGCCACCGGGCTTGTGCTCGCGTGGGCGCTTCACCTTCCGGTGTGGACCGATGCCAAAGCCCGCGGCTACGACCGCGCGTTCCTTGAACAATACACCGGCTGGATCGCCATGATCGCCGTCGAATTCGGAAGGCAGATGGCCGATCTCGCCGAAAATGACAGGCCCCCTGCCGAGGCTGCGCCGGCTGCGAGCACCGCTCCCATAAGTCCCGTCCCTCCCATAAGTCCCATCTCCCCCCCCGCCCCTGCGGTCCCCGAGGTCAACTCCTGGGAAGACCGGGGAGCTCTCGCCCGCGTCCCACTTTCCGACACGATCCGCGGCCGGAAGTGGATCCACAAAGCGTTTGCGATCTCGACGTATCTTCCGCTCCTGATCTCGGTGATCGCGATCGTGGCCGGCGGGATCGCGCTGCTCGCGGCGCTCGTCCGCCGCGATCCGGTCGCCAAGGAGCGGATGCTCTACCCGCTCACCGTGCTCGGATGCGCGCTCGCGCTCCTGCCCCAGTTTTTGTTTTTCCGTCCCGACACGCCGCACCTTTCGGAGATGATGGTCCCGTTCCTGGCCGCGCTGGCTCTGATCGTCTGGGAATGCGGACGCGCGGCGCTCGCCTGCTTCGCCGCGCCGCTCCCTGGGGGGCGCGATCCGGCGACAGCAACGCCGGACCCCCGGCGCGGCCTGAAGATGCTCGGCGGAGCGACCCTCGCAGAGTTCACAACGCTCTGCATCGCGGCGGCCGCGATCTACCTCTCGCTCGGAATCGCCAAGGAATCGGCCGGCTCAATCGCCGCAAAAAAATCGGTCTCGCAGCCTTTCCGCGCGCTCAACGGGGTGGACGTCCTCGTGCGCGAACGAGATGCCGCCTGGCTCGCCGGGCTGCGCGACGCCGTGCTCGGGCATTCGTCGCCGGGCGAATTTGTTATGTGCCTGCCCTACTCGCCGATGATCAACTTCATGACCGACCGGCCGTCGCCACTCTACAATTTGTATGTGGACAACACCACCGCCGGTGCAGGGTTCATGGGAGATTTCCTTGCGCTCATGGCAGAGAAGCGGCCGCCCGTAGTGGTCATTGACGAGCGCCGGATCAACCGCAACGACATGTCCCGGTTCTCGAACTGGGCACCCGGACCCTACCGCTGGCTTCACGAAAATTACGTATATTTCGGCCGCTACTCGCGCAACGAGGTCTTCGTGCGTCCCGACCGCATCCGCTCCCCTGCCGCTCCCGAGGCGATCTCGGTCTCCGATTGATCAAGCCGGCAGGTCGGCGTCCCTCGCATGACGGAACCCGCTGAGCGAGGAACCGTCGGCATTTTTGGAAAAAAGGATCGCGTGAAACTGGCGCCCCATGTTCTCGGGATGCAGGAGTGCCTTCAGCGGGCCGAGCCGCTTCGGATCGGGCGCCCCGTCCATCTCAAGAAGCATCCGGGTTGCCGCACCAACCAAAAAATGGTGCTGGTCGGCAAATTTTTCGAGCCGCCATCCCGCGCGCCCCGCATCGCGCGCAAGCTGAGAAAAATTGACGTGCGCGGTGATGTCGCGATGTCCGGGTTCCGCGAGCGGATCGGATTCCATCCGGTGCGCCGCATAGCACCGGAGGGTCCCCTCGCGGCGATGCGCGGCAAGCAGCGACTCGCCGGACATCCCGTAGTCAACAGCCAGCAGAAATCCTGAGCGGAATTTTTCCGCGAGCGGGCCAACGATGGCCTCGTAGCGGGCGCAGACCTCGGTCGTGAACCCGGCCGGCCGCACAGGAAACCCGGCCGTCAGCACGGCCGCCTCGCCCGACAGCGGGCCGTCCACCCAAAAAAACCCGCCGTCCCGGCAGCCGACGAACCGCTCGGTCCATCCGTCGCCGGTCGAGCGGACGACCCGGACCGGGAGCGCGTCGAACAGCTCGTTCGAGAAATGCGCGCCACAGAGTTCCGGGAGGTCATCCGGCGAGCGAACCCACCGGGCGCGGCGTCCGGCAAGCGTCTGCGCCTGGACCGCCCGCAGCGCGTCGCATGGCTCGATGAGGATGATCCCCAGTCCGTCGAGCGGAGATCCGGCGAGCGCGGCCAGCACATCGCGGGCGAGGCGTCCGTCGTTCGCGCCCTGCTCGACGAGCGTGAAATCGCCCGGCCGCCCGAGTGCCTCCCACATCTCAAGGAACTGCCCGGCGAGAACTTCTCCATAGACCGGCCCGAGGCTCACGTTGGTGAAAAAATCCCCGTGCTTCCCGATCCGGTCGGCCGTGTAATACCCACCGTCGGGATCGTAGAGCGCGATCTCCATGAACCGGTCGAACCCGACCGGACCCCCGGCCGCGACCTCCGCTGCGATGCGCTCCTCAGGGCCGGGTGACTTCCCGTGCATAGATGTTCACCTGGCCGTCCTCCGATTCGCGGACCTCGGTGATCAGGAACGGACGCTGGGCATCGCGGGAAAATGTCGAGCCGTCGGCCGGCGGGCGCACACCAGGCGGGAATTGGACGATCACCCGCACGTTGCCGGACCGCCCGCCAAGCCCGAGCGCGTCGGTGAGCGCTCCCTGCGCACGCAGGACCGCGCGATCCGGGCCGACCGCCTTCACGACAAAATTCCCCTGCAAATAGACCCGCTCGCCGCCGGTCCCGGCACCGCCTTTCGACGAGACATCCTTCACGCCAAGGAGCCGGCCGCGCGGCATCTGCCCGGGCTGGTAAACCGGCCAGGCAGCCGCCTGCGTGTCCGCCGGTGCAGGCGTCGGCGACAGCGTCGAAGATGCCGCCGCAGGAGTTTGGGTCGGCGATGGCGCAGCGGGCGTCGGCGTCGCGGCTGCTGCAACGGGCGTGGCCATCGGAATCGCCGGAAGCACGGTCGGCTCCTGCGGCACCGCCGGAACCGGGGTTCCACCCGGTGACGGACGCTCGATCCTCACCAGCCGGCTCTCCGGGGTCGCGCCCGGCGAAGCGTCGCCCAGCCCGACCCGGCGCCGGAACGCCGCATACTTCGCCTCGGCCTCGCGACGCCGGGCGTCAGCCACGACCGGCAGCCCGGACGCCACGTTCAGCACCTCCGGAGGCTCGAGCGAAAATGTGCCGGCCGCAGCCGTCGATCCGTAGTTCGGATATAAAATTGAAACCGTCGTGATTTTGATCCGCCCGTCGCCGATCCTCTCCACGTTGAGCAGCGCGGAAAGCTCGTTCTCGCGCTTCAAATCAAAGTCGAGCCCGGTGAGCAGCGTCCGCTGGAGTGCCTGCACAACTTTCGGCGGTGCCGGGAAAACCTGCTCGATCAGCACCTTCGGGGTGTCCTTCGCCTGCGCGAGCGCCACAACCCCGGATCCAAAAAAATCGCCTTTCGTCAGCTCGTAAGAATCAAGGATGTTGAACGTGCCGACGACATACACGACGAGCTCCGGGCTCAGCCGGTAGTTCCGAAGGTAGTTCCTGATCAGCGCCTCGTTCGCGTGCATCAGCTCGCGCGGGCTCATCTTCTGGTAGCGTTCCAGCAGTTGGAACGGCTTCAAAAATTCCCCGCGCGGCGCGGACGTCAGCTCGAACCGCTTCGGCGGCTCAAGCTTCTTCAGCCGGTTGAGCATCTGGTAGCTCAACGGCTTTTCCGGATGCTCGAAAATGTAGAAGCTGCCGATCCAGCACGCGATCGCCAGCCCGCCAAGCAGAATGATAATCACCGTCCACACGAAGAGCCCGCCCTCTTTCGCAGGCGGCTCCGCGCCGTCGTCAAAATCGGGTTCGGAAAATTTGGCGGCCATCCGCCGCAGTCGCGGGTCGGGGTCCATGTCAGGCGTCCGCGCGCGGTTTTGCGGCCGGGCAACCGACGGTGCGGAATCCGGCGCGCCCAGCTCCCCGAATCTCAGTCTGTGTGATCACGTTCTTTTCTTATGGACGAATTCGTGCGAAGTCAAACGGCATGGGAAAGATTCGTTTGCTGCCCGACGAGATCGCCAGCCAGGTGGCCGCCGGGGAGGTTGTTGAGCGTCCGGCCTCGCTCGTCAAGGAGCTGGTCGAAAATAGTGTGGACGCCGGAGCGCGCCGGATCGCGGTCGAATTTGCACGCGGTGGCACGCAGCTTGTGCGCGTGGTTGACGACGGGTGCGGGATGGACCGCGAGGACGCGCTGCTCTCGCTCGAGCGGCATGCGACGAGCAAGATCCGCACGGCCGACGACCTCGCGCGGGTGGCGACGATGGGGTTCCGCGGCGAGGCGGTGCCGAGCATCGCCAGCGTCTCGAGGTTCCGCATGGTCACCCGCACGGCCGACTCCGAGACCGGCACCGAGATCGTCGTCGCCGGCGGAAAAATCGAATCCGTCTCCGACACCGGCGGTGCCCCGGGCACGACGGTCGAGGTGCGCGCGCTGTTTTTCAACCTGCCGGCCCGCAGGAAATTCCTCCGGGGCGAGGAGACCGAGGCCGCTCACATCGTCCACCAGATGGAGGCGCTCGCGATCGCCCACCCGGAGGTCGCGATGTCGCTCGCGCGCGATGGTCGCCAGCTCTGGCAGGCCGCCGCGACGAAGGATCCGGGAGTCCGCCTCCGCGACCTCTTCGGCGCCGATTTTCTCGCACGCCTCGTCCCGCTTGCGCCGCTGGTGGAAAACGGGATCACGATCAGCGGACACCTTGCGCGCCCGGGCGAGGCGCGGCCGGACCGCGACCAGCAGTTTGTCGTTTTGAACGGTCGGATCGTCCAGTGCCCGGCGGTCTGGCAGCCGCTGCGCGAGGCGTATTCGGAGGCGATCCCGAAAGGCCGCCATCCGCTCGCCGTGCTCCGCATCTCGATGGACCCGCTGGCGTTCGACTGCAATGTGCATCCCGCCAAACGCGAGATCCGGCTCCACCGGCCGGACCTCCTCCGGCAGGCGGTGTTCCTTGCCGCGCGCGGCCTGCTCGACGGCCTCCGGAATCCCGCGCCTACGGCACCTGCCGGGACCGCCCAACCGCCGCAGGCCTCAACCAGATCTTTTGACCCTCCGCCCGCACCTCCACCGGCCGCCCCGCTGGTACCGCAGACTCCGCCGCAAGCCGGATGGGAACTGGGCGGCGAGGACGAACGGTTCGAGATCATCGGCGGCCTTGCCGACCGGTGGATCATCATGCGGAGCGGCGACGGACTTGTCCTGCTCGACGTGCGCAGCACTTCGGAGCGGATCCTTTTTGAATCGCTCAAGCGGGAGACCGAAACCGGCGAAGCCTCCTCCCAGCGGCTTCTCCTCCCGGAGGTCATCGAACTTCCGGCAAAAGACGCCGTATGGATCTCTGAAAACCTTGAAGCCATGCGCGCGGCGGGATTTTTGCTTGAACCGTTTGGTGGCGGCGCGTTCAAAGTCGAGGCGCTGCCCGCGTGCCTCGCCGCCAACGACGCCCGCGCGGCACTGCTCGACCTCTGCGACTCGCTGCGCGCGTCCGGCTCGCTCTCCGGACGTCCGCTCGTGCTCGACGCGCTGATCCGCTCGGTCTCCTGCCTTGCGTCCGCCAAGTCGTTCGCGTTCGACCCCGAGCGCGCCCGCCGGCTCCTCCGCCAGCTCCTCCGCTGCGAGCTCCCCTACGCCGGCCCGCGCGGACACCCGACGATGATCCAGTGGTCGTTCTCCGAGCTCGAGCGGAAGTTTTCGTGAGGCGTAGTTTGCAGTTCGCAGCCGGGAATCCCGATTGACGGCCCGGCGGTTTTTTTTGCAATCCCTCCGAACCTCCCCTGCGACGGCTACGGGTTTCGCGACACCGTGCAGGATTTGCGGCGGAGCTCCGGCGATGCTGCCGGGTCCGGTGCGCAATTGGCTCGTGCTCAGTCGGCGTCGCAGCATCCGCAGCCGCCCCCGTGCGGATGATGCCCGGAATCGAGAAGGATTGTCACCAGCGCGATCTCTTGCAGGGCAAGCTGTTCGCGGGCCTGCGCAAGGAGCCGCAGCGCGATGTCGGACGGCTCGTGCCGGGTCCGAAGTTGGATCTCGACCGGCCGCCCGACATGCTGCGGAAATGCCCCGGCCATCTCGCCATCCAAAATGAACGACGCATAGGCGTTCAGTTTTTCCTGAAGCTGGAAGAGCTGCCGCTCGCCACCGTCCCACAAACGGGTCTCGAACATCGCGAGCACAAGGGTCGCGCGGCGGGCGTCGTAGGCAAACGCGTCGAGCACATCAGAATGCTCGAGACCCTTCGGATTCAAATTTTCGGGAACCATCGGTAGAGCATGAAATACACGAGCACACCGGTTACGGAAACATAAAGCTAGGGAAACTAGGGGTCAG
>DYRS01000187.1 GCA_020718585.1 Chthoniobacter flavus | reverse complement strand
ACTTCAGGCCATACCGGATCGCAGGGTCGCGCAGTGTCTTCATCCGTGAGCTCTGGCGTCAGCGCTCGACTTTTTGCAGTTCCCCCGAGCGGTCGCGACCGAGCGACGCCCGCGAAAACCCACCTTCCCCGCGCGGCAGGACCACTTCATACCGTCCTGCCTCCTGCGCCTCGATCCGCAGTCCTGTCGCGGTCGTCATGTCGAGGATGTGACCGCCGCTCGTCCGGTCCTCGGAGAGAAAATGCAGGTGGTAGCCGGGGACGTTCAGCCCCCGGCAGGAGGGCGGGAACCGGAACCCGACGACCGTCCCGCGCGCCGGGCCGAGCGCGAACACGCTCTGCGCTTCCGCCGGCGCACCCGCTCGCCAGCAAGGCGAGCGCGAGCGCGCAAAGTGCAATTGGCATCGCTCGTGACATCGTTTTATCCGATGGCAAAATCCACCTGCTGCTTGAACATATCCACCTTCGCGACGATGACCTCGATCTCGTCGCCGACACGGTAAACCTTCCTCGTCGCTCGCCCGACGAGCCTCCCCTTCGCAAGGTCGGCCACAAAGAAATCGCCGCCGAGCGATGAGATGTGGACGAGCCCGCTGAGAAGAAATTCCGGAAGCTCGACAAACATCCCGAAGTTCCGGACATCCATGATCGTCGCGCGAAATGTCTGCCCGGTCCGCTCGGCGACCTGGAGCTGGAAAAATTCCAGCTTTTTCAGGCGCACCGATTCCCGCTCGGCGTCGGACGCCGTGCGTTCGGTCGTTGAGATGTGCTCGGCGACTGCCGCGAGCGCGCGCGAATCCGGGCCGGATTTCGTGAGCCCGAGCAGGCGCTCGAGCGCCCGGTGCACGATGAGGTCGCTGTAGCGCCGGATCGGGCTGGTGAAGTGCGTGTAGTCAGCTTTCGCCAAGCCGTAGTGGCCGACCGGATCTGGCGAGTAGCGGGCGCGCTTCAGGCTCTTGAGCAACGCAACCTTCACAGCGGATTCGTGCGGCTGCCCGCGCAGCCCGACGAGCAGGCTCTGCAGCTCGGCCCGGTTCGTGAGGTCACCGGCGCGCACGCCTTGACCGGATGCAAATTCGCGGAATTCGAGCAGCTTCTCCGCATCCGGCTTTTCGTGGATCCGATAGATCGCCGGCTCGCGCCGCAGCTTGAGCTCGCGCCCGACCAGCTCGTTCGCCAGCAGCATCATCTCCTCGATGAGCTGGTGCGAAATGTCGTTCTCGACCCGCTCGAGCCGGATCGGACGCCCGCTCTCGTCAAGCCTCACCTTCAGCTCGGGAAAATCCAAATCGAGCGAGCCGGCCGCAAACCGCTTTTTCCTGAGCACCGACGCCGCCTCCCATGCGGTATGCACCGCCTCGGCGAGCGTGTCGCCGCGCGCGGGCAGGTTCAAAATGTCAAACGCCTGCCGGTAGGTCAGCCGCACCGCGCTTCGGATCACGGTCTTCGCGAACCGCACACCATGCACCTTCCCCAGCCGGTTGACCTCCGCAAACACCGAGAACGCAAGCCGGTCCACTCCGGGCTTCAGGCTGCAGATCCCGTTGCTGAGCGTCTCCGGGAGCATCGGGATCACCCGGTCCACAAGATACACGCTGTTCCCGCGCACCCGAGCCTCGCGGTCGAGAGCGGACCTCGGCTTCACATACTGCGAGACATCCGCGATGTGGATCCCCAGCCGCCAGCCGTCAGCCGTCGGCTCGACATCAATCGCATCGTCAAAATCCTTCGCGTCGTCTGGGTCGATCGTGAAAATAAACCGCCCGCGCAGATCCTCCCGCTTCGCCGCCTCCCTCGGGTCCACCTCGGGCGAAACATCCACGGTCTCGCGCAAAACGTCCGCCGGAAATTCGACCGGCAGGTTGTGCTTGCGGATGATCGAAAGCATGTCCACGCCCGGCGCGCCGACCTTCCCCAGCACCTCGACGATATGCCCCTCCGGGTTCACATGCCGCGATGTCCACGAATCCAGATGCGCGACGACCTTGTCCCCGACCTCCGCCACAATCGGCGGCTCGGGCGGCTGCAAATACAGGTTGTGCACAAACCTCGGATCGTCGGCGACCAGGTAAAAAAAGTTTTTCGACTTCTGGAGCGTGCCGACGATCGTCGCGTTTGCGCGGGTCAAGATCCTGATCACCCGGCCCTCGCGCCTCGGGGTCGTCGCCGGACGCCATGCCGGGACCCGCTCGGTGGCCACGCGCGCTACGACCACGTCTCCATGCATCGCCGTGAACGAGTTCTCCGCGCTGATATAGAGGTCCGGTCCCCCCGCCGTCTCGTTGAGCACATGCGCCGCTCCGCTCGCATGAAATTGAATGACCCCGGTAAAAAGATCCGCATCCTTCGCAAGGATGAACCGATCCTTCCGGATCCGCGCGATCTCGCCCGCCAGCTCCATGTCGCGCAGCACCCCCAGCAACTTCGCCCGCAGCCCCGGCTCCAGCCTCAACGCCTCCGTGATCTCCGCCTTGTCCAGCGGACGCTTCGCCAGCAGCTTCAGGATGTCCTTCTTCAGCGAGGAAGGCACCTCCTCACGTGAGCGCGCTCGCCCCGCACCCTTCTCCCCCCCCACAGATTGCCCCCGCTCCGGCCCGGGACCGCGGGCGTCCCGCCCGCTTCTCTCCGCGTGGGCATGCTGCCCTCGCTCCGCCTGACTTGAACTTTCCGGAACCCGCCGCTTCAAATTCGAAGGCGCGCCCCCTTTCTGAACCGCTTTTCCAGAAGCACCGCCCCCGCCCGCCGGATCCCGAGGCTTCTCCCGCCGACCCGACGAAACCTGTGCATCCGGCCCGCGCGGATTCCTGCCCGTACCGCTCACTTTCGCATCCAAACGGGAGGGACGCCCGCTCCCCCTGTGCTGATTCGATGGCGCACCCGGCTTTTGCTGCCCGACAGTCTGCGCGCCCGAAGCCGGTTTTTCAGCGACCTTTCCATGCTGAGGCCCCCCCGCCTGCTGCCCGGCCGACGGTTTTTTTCTGCGCCGACGCCCCCGCGTTGATTGATGACCAGTTCCGGAAACCGACTTTGCAGACTGCCCCCCATTTTGTTTCCCGCCCCGAGGGCTCTCATGTTTCACAGCCCCATCCATCGCCCCGGAATCCCGCTTTGGCAAGAAATTGCTTGCCCACCCCGCCCCCGCAAGCCATCCTCTCCACCCACAAATATCCACCGTTCCGCCGATCCCACCATGACACCACGCAATCCCCACGGCTTCACCCTCATCGAGCTCCTCGTCGTCATCGCGATCATCGGCATCCTCATGTCCCTCCTCTTCCCGGCTGTCAACGGCGCCATCGACGCCGCCAAGAAAGCCCAGGCCAAAAACGATGTCACCCAGATCGCCACGGCGGTCATCGCCTACGAAACAGAATATGGGAAACTGCCGGCGGGGACGACCGAAGCGGGCGGTGATGTCGGAAGCACGCTCTTGAGCGCATTGGCAGGAATCACAACCAACGACAATCCCAGAAAAATCGTTTTTCTGGAAGTCAACCAGTCGAAAAAAGGAAAAAGCGGAGTGGATAGCCTAACAGCTCCAACAAAGTTTTATGATCCATGGAGCAACGCCTACCAAATTGTTGCGGATACAAACTACGACAATTCAATAACGGCAAAAGGCACCAGTCTGAGGAAAAAAGCGGCAGTTTACAATTTGCCCACAGGCACCAGCTCGAACCGCCGGGCAGTGACCTCCTGGGATTAATTCTTCGCACGCGGGTGTAGTTCAATGGTAGAACGGCAGCTTCCCAAGCTGCATACGAGGGTTC
>DYRS01000186.1 GCA_020718585.1 Chthoniobacter flavus | reverse complement strand
TAAATTGCACTTTTAGCCACATGCGCCCGGCCCGTCACTCGCGGCGCATGGGGAATACAACCGAATCGAGCTCGGCAAAGACGTAGCCGACAAAAAGCTCAAGCTCGACGCGCAGCGGAATCCGGTCGGCGTCGTTCGAGAGCCAGACCGTGCCGTTGCGGAATTTTTCGTGCGGCTCGAGGCGGAAATCTTTTTTAAGATTGACCTTCCGGAGACGGAGCTCAAGGCGGATCGCATCCCACTTCAAGCCCGTAGCCGCGAGCGGACAGGTGTCGAGAACCCTGAGCTCGACGAGGAACGGAGAGTCCCCCGGAAAAATGATCGCCGAGACCGAATCGCCGACCGCAAGCTGCTGGCTTCGCAGAAAAAGCAGCCCGGAAAACAGATCGCGGGCCGGTGAGATCTTCAGCAGTTTCCATCGCGCCGGGTTCTCGCCCGCCGGAAAATTTTCCCGCAGCCGCCAGATCCCGTCCGGCCGGGCGACGATCTGGGTGATGATCGAGCGCGCCGAGTAGGTTTCCGTCTGCACGGTATAAATCGTGCGGAGCCCGTCACGCGCGGTCGTAGATTGAAGTGCTGCGTCAATCTGCCAAAGCACCCGCGCCAGGCCGGTCGAGTTGCCGCTCGCATCCAGCCGGATCGTCCCCGCCCCGACGTCGGAGATCTTCACCCGCGCCCGCCCGGCCTCGATATCGGTCCACCCGATCCGATACGCCGCATCCAGCGGACGGATGGAGGGGAATTTTCCCGGCACATCGGGAGTGAGCGAACTCCGCCAATCCGCGCGCGCCGTCGTCGTGGACACCACGACCAGCGCGCCCGCAAGGAGCGCGCGGCCCGCCAACGCCCGGCCAAAAGCAAACCCGCTCATACCTCCCCCGGTGGCTGCTCGGCCTGAAGACCGGCAAGAAGCTCCGTGGCGTCGTCCACTTCATCCCACACAACCCGGCTCACGTAGATCGGTGCCTTCTGCTGCGCGGCCATCGCCATGCAGTCGCTCGGTCGCGCATCAATCTCGATGATTTTTTTTTGTTGAAGCTCATTTTCTGCACTGACGATGAGACGCCCGAAATACGTGCCGCGCTTGACGTCGTTGATGACCACTCTTTCGACATGCGCGCCGACCGCGGCGAGGACGTGCCCGAGCAGGTCGTGCGTGAGCGGACGCTCCTTCTCGGCACCGCTGAGAAACATCCCGATCGCCGCCCCGACCCCCTGGTCCACATAAATGACGAAGACCTTCTCGTCGTTCCCGAGAAAGACGGCGCAACCGAGGCTCGTCGGCACCAGCGCACGGATATGGACCGGGATCACCGACTTTTCCATGTAGACACCCTGTACGGATGCAGGGGGCTTGGCGAGCTCGGAATGTTCCCAGGAGGTTCGCTGTGCTTCTCCCGGATTGCGGGTCGGCAGAAGTTCCCGTAGGAGCCCCCCTGCATTCCATGCCCGCTCCGGATTCGATCATCAAACTCTGCGAGACGTTCGCCGACCACCGCGAGCACTTCCGCTCGGGCACCTACAACGAGGCCCTGCTTCGCCAGAAATTTCTCGCCCCGTTCTTCAAATCCCTCGGCTGGGACATGGACAACGCCCAGAGGCTCGCCCCGCAATACCGCGATGTCATCCACGAGGACGCCCTGAAAATCGGCATGCACACGAAGGCACCGGACTACGCGTTCACGATCCACGGACAGCGAAAGTTTTTTTCTCGAGGCGAAGAAGCCGCATGTTATCCCGTGGATTCTGCGTCACTTGGACCTGCGACAAAATGGCCGGGGAGCAGATCGTCGAAAAGCTGGCGGTAGCGGGCTAGGACGGCATCCCAACTAAATTTCGCGGCCGCGCGAGAGAGCGCCCGTTCGCCGAGCTCCCGGCATCGGGCGGGGTCGGCCGAGAGCGACTCGAAGCGGGCGGCCAGCGAGGCGACCGGATTGTTTGCGTCGAACGGCTCGGCCGCATCGCCGAGGACCTCGCGCGTCGCCGGGCTTTCCTTGAAAATGATCGCCTTCCCCATCGCCATCTGGTCGAGGAGCACGAGCCGGGTCGCCTCGATCGCAGCGGGCATCACAAATGCTAGCGCGTTCTGGCTCAGCTCGACATACGAGTCGCCGAACCTCGCGCCCGTGAAGATCACCCGCTCGTCGGCCAGCGAGCGCAGCCGACGGAAATATGCGTGCTCGTAGTTCTGCGATCCGGTGACGACCAGCTTCATCGGTCCCCGGTATTCGCGCCATGCCTCGAGCATGAGATCGGCCTCGTTCTCGGGAGTGAGCCGCGATACATGCAAAAAATACCCGTCGGGCACGAGCCCCCATTTTGCGAGTTCCCCGCAATTCACCGGGACGGTTCGAAACTCGCAGCCGTAGGAAATAAAGTCCGGGGTCACCCCGTAGTCGTGCTCGTAGCGGTTGACGATCTCGCCGTTGTCGGCGACGATCCGGTCGCCGAGCCGGGTCGCCCAGCGCTCGCTTATCTTCAGCCACTGCCGCCCGCCCGACCCCCACTTCGCACGACGGAAGTCCGCGCCGTCCACATTGATCACAACCTTCTGCCCGAACTGCCGCAGGAAACCGGCGAGAATCGAGTTGCCGACCCCGCAGAGATAAATGAGATCGTAGCGGCGAAAAATAGCATCCACCGCGCTCAGCGTGGTATGCACGATCGTGTCGAGGCTCTTCGTCGGAATCGTCGGCAGCGCGATCACCCGCATCCCTCGCACCATTTTTTCCTTCGTCACGTAGCGGGGATACCGGTTGTAAACCGTCACCGCGTAGCCGGCGGACGCCAACCGGCTGCCCAGTTCCTCGACCACGACCTCGAATCCTGAATACCTTGCTGGCACCCCGCGCGAGCCAAGAAATGCGATCCGCGTCGGTCTCCGCCCGCGCGGCACGCCCAGCAGCATGTCCCTGCCCAGATAATAAAGAAACAGGCTGTTGAATTTGAAATACCTCGGGAACAGCCGCGAAGGCTCCTGTGCAAGCCGGTAGAGCCATGTGAGCCCGGTATGTTGCATCCACTCTGGCGCAAACGGACGGCTCCCCGCCAGGAGTTCGAACGCGTCGCCCACGGCGAAAAAAACGCCGTGCTCATGCCTTGGCAGGTTTTTGATGATCCACCGCTCCTGGCGCTCGCCGCCGAGCGCGACCCAGATGAAATCCGCCCGCGACTCCCGAATCACCTCCGCGAACCCCGCCTCGTCTTCTTCAGTCCACTCCCGGTAAGGCGGAGAGAGCGTTCCTGCAATCTCGATATCCGGCTGTAGCGCCCGCGCCGCCGCACGCAGCCGCCTCAGGCAGTCCTCGCTGCCGCCAAAGAAGAAATGCCGAAACGGACGCGGAGTATTCCGGATGACATGCCGCATGAAATACGGTCCATACACCCGGTCCTCAAGCCCCGCCCCCCGGCGGTTCATCTCCCACACCAGCGGATACCCGTCGGGCAGCACCATCGCAAACCTGCTCATCACATCCCAAAATGTCGGCTCCTTCCGCGCAAGCGAGACAATGTGCGTGTTGCTCGCCGCCACCGCCGCCGGCTCGCCCCGCGCAACCAGCCGCCGCACCTCGTCGAATCCCGTGTTGTAGGTGACGCAATGCACCGGCGTGCCGAGGACGAGGATGGATCTCATGAGTTCGCCGCGCATCTTCCGGGGACCGCTCCCGGAAATCAAGCACTACAGCCCGCGCGGAGCGGGTTTCGCGCGAGCGGTCGAACACGGCGGCAGAGCTCCGTAGCTACAATGCTTCGCTCCCCGACGTCGGAGGAGCGTCCGC
>DYRS01000042.1:5361-16653 GCA_020718585.1 Chthoniobacter flavus | reverse complement strand
ACTCCCGCGAAATCATGCTTTTTTTGCGGGCGAACCCCTGCGATGGTGTTTGCCGCAAAATTCTGACATGGCAAAAGAGCAGACAATCCTTCTGGTTGACCGGGAGACCGACTTTCTTGATTGGGCGCGGCACCAACTACAGGGGCAGGTCGGGCGGGTGCTGCAGGAGACATCGTCGGACACGGCCTACAAGACGTTTTGCCTCGAGCAGCCGGAGCTTGTGCTCGCGGAGATGAACCTTCATCCGTTTTCGGGAATCGAGCTTCTGGCACGGATCCGCAGGCACTCGCCCAATGCCATGGTTGTGCTCACCAGCGCGTTTGGAACGACGCAGTCGGTGATCGAGGCGATGAAAATGGGGGCTTTCGACTTCGTGCGCAAAGAGCAGCTTCCGTTCAACATCCGGGTCGTCGTGGATTCGGCGCTCAAGGCGTCGGCCGAGCTCCGCAGTGCCAGCGCGTTCAAGCCCCAGCTCACGGTCGAGCAGCATCAGGAGGACATCGTCGGGCGTTCGGAGGCGATGCAACAGGTATTCAAAATGATCGGGAGGGTGGCGGGAAGCGAGGCGGCGGTGATGATCACCGGCGAGAGCGGGTCCGGCAAGGAGCTGGTGGCCCGGGCGATCCACAACTACAGCGCGCGCAGCGAGAAGAGCTTTCTGGCGATCAACTGCGCCGCGATCCCCGAGGCGCTCCTTGAGAGCGAGCTCTTCGGTCACGAAAAAGGCTCGTTCACCGGCGCGCACACGCAGCGAGTTGGGCGCTTCGAGCAATCCGACGGAGGTACGCTCTTCCTCGACGAGATCGGGGAGATGGCTGTCCAGGTCCAAAGCAAAATTCTCCGCGTCCTCCAGGAGGGCGAGTTCTCGAGGGTCGGTGGCGACCGGACGCTCCGCACCGACGTGCGGATCGTCTGTGCGACGAACAAGAATCTCGAGGACGAGGTCGTCCGCAAGACGTTCCGGGAGGATCTTTTTTACCGTTTGAACGTCGTGCGGATCCACCTCCCGCCGCTCCGCCAGCGGGCGGACGACATCACGCTGCTTGCGGAGTATTTTCTACAGAAGATCGCGAACCGGAAGCACTCGCCTCCGCTCAAGCTTTCGGAGGATGCGATCCGGGTCCTCGAGACCTATCCCTGGCCGGGCAATGTCCGCGAGCTCGAAAACACGATGCAGCGCGCTGCGGTGCTCGCGACGGCGGACGTGCTGCTGCCGAAGGACATCCCGCTCGGACATCCCGCACAGGAGACGGCCTGCGATCGCGATTTCTGCGCCTGTCCGCCTGACAAGGACCAACTGCTTGGTGCGCTTTTCGAGCTCGCGGCGACCGATCCCTCGTTGCCGCTCCTCTCATGGGCCGAGCGGGAATTCACGGTCCTTGCGATGCGCCGGACCGATGGAAACCAGGTCCGCGCCGCGAAGCTCCTCGGGATCACCCGCGCCACGCTCCGCAAACGGATGGAGCGGATCGGGTCGGAATAACTGCGTTCACGCGATGCTCAACCCGTCGAGAACGGTCTCCGAACTCCGCGCGCTGCGCGAGCTCACCGGGGACGAGCGCGGCGCGCATCGCGAGGCGTTCACGCCCGCCTGGGTGGCCGCGCGCGATTTTCTCAAGTCGAAGCTGGCGGCCCTTCCGGTCGAGACCCGCGAGGATGCCGCCGGCAACCTGTGGTCCACCCTGCCCGGCCGCTCGCCGAAGGCGCTGCTCATCGGCGGGCATATGGATTCCGTGCCGTATGGCGGCTGGCTCGACGGATGCCTCAACACTCTCGCCGGGGTCGAGATCCTGCGTCGGATCACGCTCGACCAGCGGCATCTCGAGGCACCCGCGCTCGCCGCCATGCTTGCCGAAGCCCGATCGGCGGCAGAACGGTTCGCCCACGAGGCCGGGGTGGATGTCCGCTGGGAGCCGCTCTGCCGGGTTGCCCCCGCGAAATTCGACGAGGCCCTGATCGGGCTCTGCGACGAGGCGATCACGGAAACTTGTGGGACCATCCACCGAATGCCATCAGGCCCGCTCCACGACGCGACTTCGGTCGCCCACGCGGGGATCCCGACCGCGATGATGTTTGTTCAAAGCCTCCACGGGATCAGCCACAACCGGATCGAGGACACAAAAGTTGAGCACATCGAAGCCGCCGTCAGGGCGCTTGACCGGCTCGCGACGAAAGCCATAGCGCGGATCGCCCGGACGGGGTAAAGGATGAGGGGGAGCTGCTGCGGGCTCTTCCCCGATGGGCTTTTCTCGTGTCGCTTTTCTCGTTGCTTAATCCGGGGCCAGAAGGTAATCGAAACCGACGCATGACCACCGCAGCAGCAAGACTTCCTCATTTTCGTCCCAGCGGTTTCCGCCCTGCGGCCGCAATTTCTGTGGTGGGCATCGTTCTGGTCCTCTGCCAGCTCGTTCTTGCGCAACCGGTGCCGGCGCGTCCGCAGAAGAAGCAGAAGTCTGCCGGCGAGCTGATCAGGAAGCAGGATCCGCCGAAGGTGATCCCGAGGGTGATCGACGGGGCAACCCCCGAAAATATCAGCGTCTATATTTCGCTGTCGAAGCAGCGGGCGTATCTGAAAGTCGCCGATGAGATCGGGATTGACACGCCGATTTCGAGCGGGAAGCGCGTGGGGATGACTCCGAAGGGAAGCTTTGTGGTCGTGGAAAAAGACGACAATCACCGGTCGAGCCTTTACGGGGATTTTGTGAACCGCCAGGGCCAGGTCGTTCGAGGCGGGGTGAGCGCAAAGATCGATTCCGCGCCGAGCGGGACCACGTATCGCGGTGCTTCGATGCGCTGGTTCATGCGCTTTGGCGAGACCGTTTCCAGCCACCGAGCCGAGGGTATGCACACCGGCATCCTGCCCGGCTATCCGGCCTCGCACGGATGCGTCCGCCTCCCCGACGAGATCGCCCGCATGATCTTTGAAAAGGTCTCGGTCGGCACCCCGGTCACCATCGGCGACTGACCCGCACGGTTTGCGGCCCGCTGCGGGTGGTCCGCCTCAATCCAGCGAGGCGAGAAACTCTTTTCCCCGCCGGTCCCAGAATACCGGGTCGTCAAGCAGAGCTTCGAACTGCTCGGGAGTGAGCGATTCCCTCGCCTGCTTGACGAACGTCCTTGCTCCCACGAAATTTCCCGAGCACATCTCGCGGGCCGCCGCTCCCATGACCCATGTCGCATCCGCGTGGGCATCCCGCGACTTCGCGATGTCGGCAAGCTTCCGCTCGTAGAGAACAAAATCCTCCGCTTCGACCGCAGTCATCAGCATCGCGTTCGTCACGATCACGTTTCCCGGCCGCAGCCGGAGGGCATCCGAGTTCACTTATAATCTGGATATTACGACGATCTACTTTCAGAATGATAGTTCCGTGAACCAAGCGAAGATCCTGCAGGTGGGGCGAGCTCGGAAGTTGTTGTCTAAGTGAGTTGCAGAGTGCGGGTGATTTTATTACCGGTCAGCGATCCGTGCGGGCTTCGAGTGCTTCGCGGGTGATGACATGGCGCTCGCCGCAGCGCGGGCAGTGGATCCGCACGGTCGCCTCGCCGCCGAAAAGCTCATCCCCCTGCCTCTGGAAGATCGGCGAGAGAAAATCGACCATTCGCTCGTGGGTGCATCCGCATGCGAACCGGAACCGTCGGGTTTCGAGGAGCGAGAGTTCGACCTCGGAGTCCATGCGTGCGGCCGACGGGTCGTCGAGCCCGCGCAGCCACGCGATGTCGCAGTCCGGCTGCGCGGAGACCAGCACGAAGTCCTCGTCGGGCAGCCGGAAAAACCTCGCGGCCCGCTGCTCGCTTCTTTCGTAAAATTGCGCGGCGGCACCGAGAAAATCCGCGCCGTCAAACTCCGCGACACTCCGGCGGACCGGATGCCCGGCCTCGACGACGTCGGAGTAAAATGTCCCCTTCCCGACCGGGCGGATATTTTCGTTGAAGACGTTGGCCACAATCCCGCCGGTCGGATTGTCACCCGCCGCAAAGACGTTGACCCTGGGGTGCGGGAAGTGGACCGTCCATGCGCAGGTCTCGCCGTGAGGACGCGACGCGCAGTGGAGCGTGATCGCGGCGATGGCGTCGCGACCGAGCGCGTCACAGCCGGACGGCAGGACGAGCCCGCAATCCATCCGGTGGAGATACCACGCCGCGAACATTTCGGAGAACGAACCTCGCGCGACGAGCGCGTTTCGACCGCGTGCAAAATACGTGCGGACCTCGATGTCGTGGTCGATCACGGTTCGCCGCTTTCCACCAGCTTCCGAATATGGGCCTTGGGTTTCAGCCGGAAGATGTCGCGGCCGAGCCCGAGCGCGCGGCCGGAGGCGTCGAGCTTTTCGGCGAGCGCAAGCGCGAGCGTCCCAGCAGCGGCCTCCACACGGGGCACGGGCGTCCCGCCCGTGTAGGAAGAAACGTCCCGATGCGGGATCCCCTCCGCTGCCCCCGTAGACGTGCGCCCGCCGGCGGAAAGGTTCGCGCAGAGCACCGCGAGGTCGTGCTGCGCCCCGAGCTCGTGCGAAAGTCCGTCCAGCCCGGACGCCATCCGGTCGGTCGGCGGACCGAGCACGACGGATTGGTAGAGGAGTCGCTTCACTTTTTTCCGCCACGCGTGGAAATGGAGATCGTCGGCGCAGGGGTCGTGCGCTTCTGCAAAATCTGCCGACGAGTCGGCTTCCGAGAGCGCGGGCGTCCCGCCCGCTTCTTCCGAATGCGGGCAGGATGCCCGCGCTCCCGGCGGCTCGCATTTTTTGCAGACCTCCATCGCGCGGCGCGCGCGGCGGTAGGAATCTATCCATGCGGCGGCGACCTGTCGGGAGGTCAGCCGATCGAGGTCGAGTCCGTTGGCCAGCTCGGCCAGCCGCTCGGATACAGCGCGGATGGCGGCGGGATCGGGCGGAGGGTTTGCACACGGGGCGGTGGAATCGAGGGTTGCGGCCGCAGCGTCGCGGTCGCCGAGAAGGCGGGCGAGAAGGTCGAGCTGGACGCCTCGGTCGCGGGCCACTCCGAACGCGTCCTTGATCTCGCACGCGAGCCGGTCGAGCCGGAGGAATTTCCGGCGCGGGATCGCCGGTGAGGCAAGCCGGAGGAGCGCGCGGATTTTTTTCATGCCGACGCGAATGTCATGAACCCGTTCGTCCGAGCGGTCCGGGAGGGCTGCGACGTCATCGGCCGCCACGCGGGCGAGGCGCGCGATGCCCGCCCGCACGGATTCGACCGCAGATTCGGCGGCGAGGGGGAAGCGGACGGCTGGCCCTGCGGATTTCACGCCATGAGGTTCCCGATCGCCGCGCCCCAGATTTCGGAAATCTCGGCGGCGGCCCATGCGAACGAGCGTCCGGCGGTGGCGATCTCGAGGCTCGGGCTGGCCGTGACCGTGCCGATCCGGCTGGCGGGAACCCCGCGCGAGGCGAGGTGCGCAAGGACGGCATCGGATGTTTCCGGGGCGGCCGAGAGGACGATCCGCGACTGGGACTCGTTGAAGAGCGGGACGTCGGCGCGCGGGGAGGCCGACGGAATCTCAGCAGTCGCGCCGAGGATCTTCGGTCCGGAGACGCAGGATTCTGCAAGCGCAACCGCGAGCCCGCCCTCCGCGCAATCGTGCGCGCTCTTCACGAGCCCGCTGCGGATCAGCGAGCGGACAGCATCATGCACGGCGAGTTCCTTTTTGTAGTCGAGGCGCGGCGGCGGCCCGGCCTTGAGTCCGTGGACGGCGAGCAGGTAATGCGAGGCTCCGAGCTCGTCGCCCGGCTCGCCGACGAGGATGATCGCATCGCCGGCGTCCTTGAAAAACTGCGTGGTGATGTGCTTTGCGTCCTCGACGATCCCGACCATGCCGACCGTCGGGGTCGGGTCGATCGCGCCCGCCGGGCTCTCGTTGTAAAGGCTGACGTTCCCTCCGGTGACCGGTGTGCCAAACTCGCGGCAGGCCTCGGCGAGTCCCTCGACCGCCTCGCGGATCTGCAGGAAATTTTCCGGCTTGTGCGGGTTTCCAAAATTCAGGTTATCGGTGAGCGCGAGCGGGATCGCGCCCGTGCAGGCGATATTCCGGGCGGCCTCGGCGACCGCGATCTTCGCGCCCTCGCGGGGATCCTGCCGGCAGTAGATCGCGTTGCAATCCGTGCTCGCGGCCAAAATTTTATTCGCCTCCCGGACGACAAAAACCGCCGCATCCGAGCCCGGGAGGACGGTTGCGCCGAGGCGGACCATGTGGTCGTATTGGCGCCAGACCCAGCGCTTCGAGGCGATGCTCGGGTGGGCGAGGATCGCGGGGAGGGCCTCGACGCAGTCGGCCTCCGGGATCGCCGCAAGGTCGAGCGGGGCCGGCGCGCGCTTCTCCGCGGCCTCGCGCGAGTAGAGCGGCGCGTCGTCGGCGAGCTGGCGCGCGGGGATTTCGACCGCGACCGAATCGCCCTCGCGGACGCGCATCATCCCGTCGTCGTTCACCACCCCGACCTCGGCATACGGGAGATCCCATTTTTCAAAAATCGCGCGGACCTTGTCCTCCTCGCCCTTGGTGACGATGACGAGCATCCGCTCCTGGGATTCCGAGAGAAGGATCTCGTAGGGCGTCATCCCGGACTCGCGTTTCGGAACGAGGTTGAGGTCAATCTCGACGCCGGTGCCGCCGCGGCTGGCGGTCTCACACGTCGAGCAGGTGAGGCCGGCCGCGCCCATGTCCTGGATGCCCGCGACGCAGCCGCTGGCAAGAAGTTCGAGGCAGGCTTCGAGCAGAAGTTTTTCGCGGAACGGGTCGCCGACCTGCACGGCTGGCCGGTCCTCCTTCGACTCCTCGGTGAGCTCGCGCGATGCGAACGCCGCTCCCGCGAGCCCGTCGCGTCCGGTCTCCGCTCCGACGTAGAAGACCGGGTTCCCGATCCCGACCGCGCCGCCGCGCGCGATCTGATCGTGGCGGAGGATCCCGAGGCAGAAGACGTTGACGAGCGGGTTGCCCGCGTAGCTGTCGTCAAAATAAACCTCGCCGCCGATCGTGGGGATGCCGATGCAGTTCCCGTAATGCGAGATCCCGGCGACGACGCCCGCGAAAAGCCGGCGGTTGGTGCGCGCCTCGGGCGAGTCGCCCCGGATGTCACCGAAGCGGAGCGAGTTCATCGAGAAAACCGGGCGCGCGCCCATCGTGAAAATATCGCGGATGATCCCGCCGACCCCGGTCGCGGCGCCCTGAAACGGCTCGACCGCGCTCGGGTGGTTGTGGCTCTCCATCTTGAACGCGACCGCCCAGCCGTCGCCGATATCAATGACCCCCGCGTTCTCCTCGCCCGCCTTCACTAGCACCCGCGGGCCGGTCGTCGGAAATTTCTTCAGCTCCAGCTTCGAATTTTTATACGAGCAATGTTCGCTCCACATCACCGAGAAAACTCCGAGCTCGGTAAAATTCGGCTCACGCCCGAGGATCTCGCGGATGCGTTCGTATTCGTCCGGCGTGATGCCGTGCTTGGCGATGATTTCTGGTGTGATTTGGGACATGGTAATCGGTGGATTTAGTGTGAAGATCGGTCCTCGCGGCCACCGGCGGCTTCGACCGCCATGGTGCCCCGCGCATCGCGGGCGCGGGATTCTATGCGGTGGCCGGCGCGGCGAACCCGCCGGGCGGCAGGTGCGGCTTGAGCGGCTCCGGCGGCTCGGGCGCAGAGTCGGCCGGCGGCGGCGGGAGCGGCGGCGGCACGACCTCGAGGATCGGCGGGTTGCGGATTTCTCCGAACTCGATGATCTCGCGGATGTGCGAGGCGTCGAGCGTCTCGTATTCGAGGAGTGCCTTCGCGATGATCTCGACCTTCGCGCGGTTCGCCTCAAGGATCACGGTCGCCCGCCGGTAGGCCTCGTCGATGATCCGCTTCACCTCGGCGTCGATGAGCTGGGCGGTGAACTCGCTGTATTCGCGGGCGCGGGACATCTCGCGGGCGAGGAAAACGTAGTCATTCCCCTCGCTGAAGCTGATCATCCCGAGCGAGCTCATCCCCCATTCACAGACCATCCGGCGCGCGAGCGTCGTCGCCTGACGGATGTCGCCCGACGCGCCGTTCGAGACGTCGTTGGTGAACATCTCCTCGGCGATCCGTCCGCCCATCGTGACGGCGAGCAGGTCGAGTGCCTCCTTTTGCTGCGTCGAGTATTTGTCGCCCTCCGGGAGATACATCGTCGCGCCGAGATACGGGCCGCGCGGGATGATCGTCACTTTGTGCAGCGGGTGGGTGTGCTCGAGGAGCATGTTGATGAGCGCGTGGCCGGCCTCGTGCCATGCCGTCGAGATTTTTTCGCGCTCGCTCATTGCCATGCTGCGGCGCTCCTTCCCCCAGCGCACCTTGTCGCGGGCCTCTTCGAGCTCGCGCTGGCCGATCGCCTTGAGCCCCTTGCGGGCGGCGAGGAGGGCTGCCTCGTTGAGCACGTTGGCGAGTTCTGCGCCCGAGTAGCCGGGGGTGCCGCGCGCGAGGACCCCGAGATCCGCCGCCTCGGAGAGCTTCACCTTTTTCGCGTGGACCTTGAGGATTTCCTCTCGGCCCTTGACGTCCGGCAGGCTGACCGTGACCTGGCGGTCGAAGCGTCCGGGCCGCAGCAGCGCGGGGTCAAGGACATCCGGGCGGTTGGTCGCCGCAATAATGATCACGCCCTCCTGGGTGTCGAACCCGTCCATCTCGACAAGAAGCTGGTTGAGCGTCTGCTCGCGCTCGTCGTGTCCGCCGCCCATCCCGTGCCCGCGGTGGCGTCCGACCGCATCAATCTCGTCAATAAACATCAGGCAGGGCGCGCTCTTCTTCCCCTGCTCGAACATATCGCGGACGCGCGACGCGCCGACGCCGACAAACATCTCGACGAAGTCGGATCCGCTGATCGAGAAAAACGGGACGTCCGCCTCGCCGGCGATCGCGCGGGCGAGGAGCGTCTTGCCGGTGCCCGGCGAGCCGACCATGAGGATCCCCTTAGGGATCCTGCCGCCGAGTTTCTGGAAACGCTTCGGATCTTTCAAAAACTCGACGAGTTCCTGGACCTCGTCCTTCGCTTCCTCGACCCCGGCGACATCCTTGAACGTGATCCGGTTTTTTTCTTTCGACATCATCCGCGCCTTCGACTTCCCGAAATTCAGCGCCCCCTTGCCGGCCATCCGGATCTGCGAGCGAAAGAAAAAATAGAGGATGACGAGGAACAGGAGGATCGGCAGAAAGCTGACGATCGCGGATGCGAGGTAGTCGGATTTCGGGACGATCGACGGTGTGATCCCGGCCTCGGCGAGCACCTTCTGGATGTCCGACCCGTTGAACGACGTGAAGATCGGCGTGCGGAACGAAACGAGCGCCTCCTCGCCGGTCGTCTTCGATTTCTGCTTCACCTTGCCCTCAAAATACTGCGTGTTCCGGCCCTCCTCGACGACGAGCTCGAGCGGGGACTCGGCGGAATTCACAATCTTTTCCGCTTTGACGAGTTCGAGGAATTTCGGATACGGGATCGCCTCCGGCTGCGCAAAGCTGTTCCCGCGCACGAGAAACGCGCCGCCGATCAGCGAGAGCGCCACGGCAAAGAGCACGAGCCCGCGCCAGTTCATTTGAGGATCGTTGCCCCCGCCCGGGCGGTTATCCTGTGGCGGCTTCGGATTTTCTTCTGACATTTCGACCAGTTTCCCCTATCACAGCCGCTTGGCAAATGGAAAAATCGCAAGATGACAACGAATTCTGTCGGGCTCTGGTCGTTTCGATCCACGACGTGAGCCCGCTCACGCAGCGGCGGACGTATGAAATCCTGCTCGATTTGGCGGAGGTCGGGATCCGGGACGTGTCGCTGCTGGTGATCCCCGACCACCACCGGCGCGCGCGGATTGCCGACGATCCAGAGTTCGCGCGGTGGCTGCGGGGTGAGTGTGCGGGCGGACGCGAGGCCGTGCTGCACGGGTATTTTCATCTGCGCGAGAGCCGGGGCGACGACGGCCCATGGAAGCGGATCGTCACCCGATCCTACACGGCCGGCGAGGGGGAATTTTTTGATTTGGAAAAGCCGACGGCGCTGGCGCTTCTGCGGAGTGGACGCGCCGCACTCAATGCCTGCGGGGTGTCATGCACCGGCTTCGTCGCCCCGGCCTGGCTGCTCGGCAGCGGGGCGGAGGAGGCGGTCGTCGAGGCCGACTTCGATTACACGACCCGCATCGCGACGGTGAGCGATTTCCGCAGCGGGCGGGTCCACCGCTCGCGCAGCCAGGTCTGGAGCGTCCGCGCGGGATGGCGTCGCACTTGCAGCCTCGCATGGAACGCGACGCTCTTCCGCGCCGCTTCAGACTCCCCGCTCGCGCGGATCGGCATCCACCCGCCCGACTGGGACCACCCGGCGATTCGGCGGCAGATCCTCAAGCTCGCACGCCAAGCACTGGCCACGCGCAGGCCGATGACCTATGGTGGCTGGCTCGTCGGTACGCGAGCCGCATCCTGAGCGTGCAAGCGAACCGGCCTGCGACCGGTTCGGGATATATCAGGCGAGAGCCTGAAGCTGGCGAACGATGTCCGCCTTGCTGGAGACTCCGACCGACTGGTCGCGCTTCACGCCATCCTTGAAATAGATCAGCGTCGGGATGCTGCGGATCCCGAACTGCGTCGCCGCTCCGGGACATTCGTCCACATTAACTTTTGCGACGGCAAATTTACCGACATTTTCTGCGGCGATCTCCTCGACGACCGGGGTGAGCATCCGGCAGGGCGCGCACCATGTAGCCCAAAAATCCAAGAGGACGGGCGTGGTGGCATTTTTGACAAACGATTCGAAGTCGGTGTCTTTGAGTTCGGTGATGTTGGGACTGGACATGGTTATTGTTTGGTGGATTGCAGTAAGGTTAGCCGATCATCATCCAGAGCTGCATACCGAGCGAGAGCAGTGCGACGACAACCGCCGCGATGCCGATCCACTGTTCGAGCTCCGATGGGCCGGATGCAGCAGTGGGAGTGACTACTATTCCCGACGGTGAGACCGACTGCGATGCATCCTTTTTGGTGAGCTGGAGGGTTGCCTGGGGGAGAGCCTTCGCACCGGGTGTAGATGCGGGAACTTTGGCAGTCTCCTTTTTTGCCTCGCCCTGAAGTGGCGCGGGCGCGACTGGCTTCACGGGTGCGCCCGACGGCGGCTTGGGAGCAGTCGGCGGGATCGATGCTGCCGGCATTGCGGGCGGAGCCGACGGGGGCTTGGGGGCAGTCGGAGGAACCCCGGGAGCACCCGCCGCCGAGGGTGGCTTCGGGATCGAAGGCATCACAGGGGCGCCGCCCGGCGCCGACGGCGGTTTCGGGATCGAGGGCATCACAGGAGCTCCCG
>DYRS01000042.1:0-5261 GCA_020718585.1 Chthoniobacter flavus | reverse complement strand
GCGCCGCCCGGCGCCGACGGCGGTTTCGGGATCGAGGGCATCACAGGAGCTCCCGCAGCCGACGGCGGTTTCGGGATCGAGGGCATCACAGGAGCTCCCGCAGCCGATGGCGGCTTCGGGATCGAGGGCATCACAGGAGCTCCCGCAGCCGACGGCGGTTTCGGGATCGAGGGCATCACAGGAGCGACGCCCGGTGCCGATAGCGGTTTCGGGATCGAAGGGATGGATGGCCCGGCTGCGGTCGGCGGCTTTGGGATCACGGGTATGGATGGACCCGCGCCAGATGGCGGCTTAGGGATCGTCGGTGCGGTCGGTGGCCTGAGCCCCGGAGAACTGCCGGATACCATGGCTCCGGAAACCGGCACCGGCTTCGGCGGAAGGTTGATCATTGCCGTTTCCCGCGGGCTTGAAGCGATCGGCGCACCATCACGTCGCGAGGGAAGAACGATTCTTACTGTTTCCTTTTTCGGTTCGGCCATATTGAAAGATTACGGAGCGGAGTTGAGGGGGCTAAGCGAGTGCGAGACTTGCAAGTTTTTCGATGCCTGTCAATAACCGGGCGGAAAATTTGTTAATGAATCCTGCTTGCCAGCCTGCGGTCGGTTGCGAGACTTGCGAATGATGGGATGGACGTTTGATTATTTGATTGTCGGCGCGGGGTTTTCCGGGCTCACGCTTGCCGAGCGCCTGACGACGCAGCGGGGAGCAACGTGTCTTCTTGTGGATCGTCGTCGGCACATCGGCGGCAACGCGCACGACCGCTACGACGACCACGGCGTGCTCATCCATCCCTACGGTCCGCACTACTTCAGAACGAACTCGCCGCGGATCCGGGAATACCTCTCGCAGTTCACCGAATGGCATCCGGTCGGCTACCGGATCCTCGCCTGGACCGACGGCTCGTACTGGCCGTTTCCGATTAACCTGAACACATTCGAGCAGCTTATCGGCCGCCCATCGACCCCGGCGGAAATGGCGGCGGCACTCGACGCATGGCGGGAGCCGGTCGCGAACCCATCGAATTCGGAGGCGGTCATCGTCTCGCAGGTCGGACGCAGGCTCTACGAAAAATTTTTCGAGGGCTACACGCTGAAGCAATGGCGTCGGCATCCGCGCGACCTCGACGCCTCGGTGTGCGGGCGGATTCCGGTTCGCACAAACCGCGATGATCGCTACCTTGCGGAAGAATTTCAGGCGCTGCCGGCGGCCGGCTACACGCGGATGTTCGAGCGCATGCTTGCGGCCTGCGGCGACTGCGCTAAGCTGCTCCTAAATACCGATTACCGCGAGGTGCTCCCGCACGTTTCGTTCAGGCGGATGATCTACTCCGGGCCGGTGGACGAGTATTTTGATTATGCGGAAGGGCGGCTCCCCTACCGCTCGCTGCGGTTCGAGGCCGAATCGTTCGCGCCGGAGGCGCTCGTCTCGCGCGAGCCGGTCGCCGGAAAAAAAGGATTCTGGCAGCCTGCCGTGCAGGTGAATTTTCCCAACGACCACGAGTTCACCCGGATTGTCGAGCTCAAGCATGCGACCGGGCAGCTTTGCGAAAACACGACGATCGTCCGCGAGTATCCCGAGGACTTCGGGCCCGGCCGGGAGGCATATTATCCGATTCCCGCGCCCGACTCCGCAGCGATCTATGCGCGCTACAAGGCGCGAGCCGAAGCCGAGCCGCGCACGTCATTCGTCGGACGCCTCGCGACCTACCGGTACTATAACATGGACCAAGTCGTCGGCATGGCACTCGCGGAGTTCGAGCGGCTTGCCGCAGCACCCGGGTGGCAACCTGGGCAGGGATTGTAATGAGTGGTGCAAGGCAGCCGAATCACGATTTTCTCCTCGCCTGACCTGGCGGAATGATCTAGCGTCGATTCATGGCCTCCCAGCAACATCCGCTCGTCCAAAAGCTGATAGACAAATTCAGTAACTCCCGCGACTTCACGATCTCGTTCATCCTGCACGTCATTTTGGTGGCGGTTTTCGGGACGACGGTTCTGTTTCAAGCCGTGCAGGAACCGCCCGATTTCGAGGGGGAAAGCGGCGGGTTTGTGGGCGGCGAGGCGAACGCGCCGGCCCCTCCGCCGGACGCCCAGCAGCAGGTGCCGCAGACGCCGAACATCACCGTGACTCCGACTTCGAGCACGGTCAACACGATCACGACCGTGGCCGCCTCGCCGATGAATTTCACGATGGCGCCGATGGTCGTGACCCAGGTAGCACCCATCGCGCCATCGGCGACCCAAATGTCCGCGCCGAAGCCGGCAGGAGTCAGTAGCGACGGGCTCTCCGGCGCACAGGCGTCGGCAATCAAGGCGTTCACCGGAGGTTGGGGGAAAGGCAGCGGCAGCGGCACCGGCACGCGCAACCGCGAGTTCGAGTTCACCGCTTACATCGGGCAATACGCCGGAGGAAATTGGAACTCCACGATCCAGATGACCGGCGGGAAAATCATAAATGGAAGTCTCCCTAACCTCCTCGACTTCATGAGCATCCAGTCGAAAAACAAGGTGAAGACGAACTACAAAAACGTCCAGGCGATCAAACTCGACAGCGACGACCTCTTCAAATACAAACCGCCGTTTATCTTCCTCACCGGCACGCGGGATTTCAAGCTCAGCGAGAAGGAGGTGGAAAACCTTCAGAAATACGTGCGCCTCGGCGGGGCGATCTGGGGCGACAGCTCGGTGCCCGGTCGGAACTCCCGGTTCGACATCGCGTTCCGCCGGGAAATGAAACGGGTGATCCCGGACGTGGATAAAGAATGGGAGGCTCTTCCGCCGAACCATCCGATCTTCGCGCAGGCGTATTTTCAGGAAATCAAGGAAATCCCTCCTGGCCTCAACTTCTACAAGGAGCCGATCTACGCATTGAAGATCTATGGAGAGATCGCGATCATCTACACCGCGAACGATTATGGCGACATGTGGCAGGTGGGGCTGGACGAAAAACTTGGGATCGACACGCGCAAGAACCTACAGGGAGGCTTTGTTGCCATCAACCAGGCGATCTACGACAACCGCGACACCTACCTGAGGAACATCTCCCCCAAGTCGCTCACCGAGACCTACAAGTTCGGGACGAACCTTGTCATCCACCTGCTGACCCGCTGGGAGACAAAGACAAGGACCGCCTCATCGCTCTGAGCAGAAGAGCGAAACCAGAGATGCCTTGCGACGAACGGCTCCGCGATCAATCTCTGCCGGGAGAAGTGCGTGCTGCCGCGCGGGGCACCCGGTAGGGCGGTTTCGCCGAAACCGCTTGCAGGGGGCTGCGGCGAGCCGTCCCTCATCCGTCGCAATTTGGTGCCATCCGTTTTCCTCGCACAAGAACGACGGTGGCCAGCACAGCGGTTTCCTTGCTTTTATGGTGCATCGACATGTTGCCCTCGAGCCCGCCGACAAGTTGCGGAGAAATTTGACATGGGAAGATCCCGCAGCGATGATGCGCGGGCGATGACGATTTCCAAAATCAATCTCGATCTGCACCAGAGCCGGAAGCCGGACTGGATCAAGGTCAGACTGCCAAACAATCCGGTTTTCTTTTCGACGAAGGATCTGATTTCCGATCTGCGGCTGCACACCGTTTGCGAGAGTGCCCAATGCCCGAACAGGTGGGAGTGTTGGAGCGGCGGGACGGCGACGTTCATGATCGCCGGCGAGCGCTGCACGCGGGCCTGCGGGTTTTGCGCGGTGGATACCGCCAAGCCCCTTCCGCTTGAGGAGGACGAACCGCTGCGGGTCGCCGAGGGGGTCAAACGGCTCGGGCTCAAGCACGTCGTGATCACCGCAGTCGCCCGCGACGACGTGGCCGATGGCGGTGCCGACCACTTTGGCCGGACAATCGAGGCGGTTCGCGCGACGTGCCCGGGGGTGGCGATCGAGGTGCTGGTCAGCGACTTCAACGGCCGCGACGATTCAATCCGCAGGGTGCTCGACGCGCGCCCGGATATCTACAACCACAACCTCGAAACTGTCGAGCGGTTGACTCCGCTCGTCCGCTCCCGTGCGAAATACCGGCTGTCGCTCTCGGTACTCCGCCGGGTCAGGGAAATCGCGCCGACAATGACGACAAAAAGCGGGATCATGCTTGGGCTCGGCGAGACCGAGAACGAGCTGTTCCAGGCACTCGACGACCTTCGCGAGGTTGGAGTGACGGCACTCACGCTCGGCCAATACCTGCGCCCGACCCCAAACCACCTTCCGGTTGTCGAGTTCATCAACCCGGAAACATTTCAACTCTACGGCGAAATTGCGCGCAACAAAGGCTTCCAATTCGTCGCCAGCGCACCGCTCGTCAGGAGTTCCTACCACGCCGGGGAGTTCAACCCGGTCACACCCCAGCCATCCGTCCCATGAGCCTCACCCTTCGTTTTATCCGCGAATTCCTCCGCTCGCCCGGTTCGGTGGGGGCGATCTGGCCTTCGTCGCCGGCGCTGGCCCGCACGATCGTCCACGTCGCGAATGTCGCGGATGCACGCTATGTCCTCGAGATCGGCCCCGGCAACGGCGCGTTCACCGGGGAGATCCTCGACCGCCTCCGCGCGGGGGCAAAATTTGTGGCGGTCGAGAAAAGCCCGGATCTCGCCCGCACGGTTGCGAAGCGGTTTCCGGCGGCCCGGATCGTCGCAGGCTGCGCGACCGACCTCGCGGCGCATCTCGACGGCGCGCCGGATTCCGTGGTTTCCGGGCTGCCGTGGGCGGTCTTCGGTGCGTCGCTGCAGGATGCGATTCTCGGGCAAATCACGTCGGCGATGAGCCAGGACGGCACGTTCGCCACGTTCGCCTACTTCGGTCCCCACCGGCTGAAGGCCGGGCGCGCGTTCCGGAGCAAGCTCGACGCCCACTTCCGCGACATCCGCCGGACCCCGGTCGTCGTCTCGAATTTTCCTCCCGCGTTCGTTTATTTCTGCCGCCGGTAGTTCGATGCCGGCACTTGCGAACCCGGAAATTGCCACCCGCGGGCAGCACGCACTCGACGCTCCGTGGAATGTCGTCGTGCATAACGACCCCGTCAACCTGATGAGCTACGTCGCGATGGTCTTCCGCCGGGTCTTCGGATTTTCAAAAGAAAAGGCCGACCACCACATGCTCGAGGTCCATCACAAGGGCCGCTCCATCGTCTGGACTGGCACCCGGGAAAAGGCGGAACTCCACGTCCAGCAGCTCCACAGCCACCTGCTCCTGGCCATGATCGAACCAGCGCCGCAAAGCTAAGTCGCCGCGCAGAAATAACATGATACAATCTGCTGGTTCCTTTTCCGC
>DYRS01000185.1 GCA_020718585.1 Chthoniobacter flavus | reverse complement strand
AAATCCGGTCGTGCGCATGGTTGTTTTTGCTCCCCATGCGGGCGGAATTAAATAAAATTCCGCGCCGGACGACGTCCGAAACATTATGGAACAATTTGAAAATTTCCGTGCATCGTCGCTATTTTGCAACAAGTGCAACCGGGCGATGCCGGTGCGGGAAAAGCTACTTCTTGTGCTGCCGGGCAAGGAGATCTTCGACTACCTCTGCACCGGCTGCGCGTCGTCGCTCGGACACCGCGAGGTGACCGAGGGCGAGCGGGCGGCGGCGCGTCCGTCGCGAAGGCCGCGCGCTCAACCGCGGCCGATCACCGGGATTTTTTGAGGAGACTGCCGAGCAGTTTGTCGAGAGCGACGAGACCGATGGTCGAGGAGGTGTCGCTGAGCGCGTGGGGGAGGATCAGGTGGTCGCCGTGGACCAGCGCGCCGCAAGAATACACGACGTTCGGCACGTAGCCCTCGCGCGTCTCCCCGGTCGGTTCGAGCAGCGGCTCGTCGAGCGAACCGAGCACGCGGGACGGGTCGTCGAGGTCGAGCAGCATCGCGCCCATGCAGTAGCGGCGCATCGGGCCGACCCCGTGCGTGATCACCAGCCAGCCGGCCTCGGTCTCGATCGGCGACCCGCAGTTGCCGATCTTTACGGATTCCCACGGCCGCCGCGGACCCGCGAGCAACTGCGGGGAATTCCAGAAATGCATGTTGTCGGAAAACATGAGAAATAGGTTCTCGTCATCTTGGCGGGAAATCATCGCGAACTGTCCGTTGACCCGCCGCGGGAAGAGCGCCATCCCCTTGTTCTGGACCGCCTGGCCGTTGAGCGTGCGGACGCGGAAGTTCCGGAAATCCGGCGTCTCGATGAGCTGCGGCAGGATCGCGCGCCCGTTGTAGGCGGTGTAGGTCGCGTAGTAGAGGACCGAGCCGTCGTCCTCGACAAACCTCACGAACCGCGCGTCCTCAATCCCGTTGCTCTCGTTCGGGGAAACGGGAAAAATGATCCGCTGGGAGAGCGCGACCGACGGCTCGAAGTGCAGCTCGTAGTTCGAGCGGGCGAGCCAGTTTACGCATTCCATCGTGCGCTCGATTTCGCGCGTCCGCTGCATCCCCTGTCCGGGCGCGCCGCGCATCGCGCGCTCGAGTTCCCCGTGTGTGAAGTCGTCCCCGAGCGGCTCCATGATCCCCTGCGACCATTTGTTTTCACACCCCATCTCCCGCAGCTTGTGAAGGAAGACGGTCTTCCGATACGTCGGGTTTTCCTCGACCTTCGGCGCAACCACGAGCGGAGAGACCGAGTCAACCGCGATGCCGGCATCGGCGCGGATGATCCCCGAGCGGAACTCGATTGACGAGATGTGTCCCTCGCCGGTCGCCCGCAGGCTGAGGACAAACCGGAGCTCGCCCGCGCCGAGGCCGGACTGGTCGGGGTGGGGGATGATCGAGGGATTGAAGAGCGCGGTGGATTCGAGCGCGTATTCGCCGGAGAAAAGCGCGCCGATGTAGAGCTCGCGCCCGTGCGAAACCGGCGCGTCGCCGACGTGCCCGCGCACCATCGCAAAATGCCGTCGCCAGCAGGTTTCGAGGTCCATGTGGCGGCTTCCGAAGTCGACTCGCAGGATCGCGAGCTGGCCCTCGACTTCGGATTCGGTCAGCGCAAGTGCGCGGGCGATGACGTGGCCGATGCGGACCGGGTCGGACGAAATAAACGGGCGGACGAGCACCCGGCGGCTGTCGGGGTGAAAAAGGACGCCGGTCGGCTGGACTGTGATTTTGCTCATGACGGTTCGGAGTTCTCCGCGCACCGGATTTCGACCCAGGAGAGCGCGAACGCGAGACTCGATTCCGCGCCCTCGTTTTGGTTGAGGTGGTCCTGCAGGAGTGCGTCGCGGCACCCGCCGGTCGCCTCGTCGTAGAGGGGCAGCCCGAGATCATTGCGCCCGAGAAACCACTCGAAGCACCGCCGCGCAGCCGCGCGCCAGAAGTCGTCACGCGTGACAAAAAATGCTTCGAGGCAGGCGGAGATCATCGCGTGCGCCTCGAGCGGCTGCTGGTCGAACCGCGCGCGCTCGCCGTCGCGCGGCCAGAACCCATGGCAGCCGATCGGCACGAAATGCCCGTCGGGCGAGGTCTGCGCGTCGAGCAGCCAGCGCAGCGAGCGGAGCCCGATGTCGAGCGTCTCGCCCTGCGATGTCCAGTAGCCGCTCAAGATCAGCGCGTGCGGAAGCTTCGCGTTGTCGTAGGTCGCGATGCGCTCGAACCACTGCCAGTCCGGCGACGAGTTCGTGCGAAACAAATCCACGAGCATCGTGGTGAGCGTGTTGCGCATCTTGCCGACCACGCGGTCGCCGGAAAGCGTCCGCAGGTATTCGTGGACGGCGATGAGCGTGAACGCCCAGGCGCGCGGCGAGCTGAACCGAGCGACCGGTGGGAGGCCGCGCTGGAAGAGCAGCGCGCAGAGGTTCCGATGTCCGACATTCTTCGAACGCCCGAGCGCGGTCGCAACCGCCCAGAGCGCCCGTGCATGGCTGTCCTCCGACCCGTGAAGCTCGAGCCACTGCCGGGAGTAGCTCATGAAATTTCTGAACCGGCAGGTGTTCCCGTCGAACGCATGCCAGAGGAATGCGAGGCTGCTGCTGGCGAGCCGCTCGACGTCGGGCGACGACCGACCGAGCTCGCCGAGGAGGACTGTGAGGATGAACGCGCGGGCGTTGTCGTCGGTGCAGTAGCCCTCATGGAAGTTCGGGACGTTGTAGATCGCGTGCTGAAAAATCCCCGTGTGGTCGCTCATCTTGAGCAGGTGGTCGAGCTTGAGATCCGGCACCGGAAACGGTTCGTCGACCGGCGTGCGCACGACGACCGGCCCCTCGCTCATGCTCGCCCGCGCGCGCTCGAAGCTCTCCATATACCGGCGCGCCACGACCGGCCAGATCATGTCCCGCCCCTGCTTCCACGCCCGCTTGCGCATCGCGGTCATCCGCGTCGGTGCTGCAAGGATGCCGTTGACGCCGGCCGCGACCGCCGCCGCGTCGGCAAATGGGACAAGGATCCCCCGCTCGCCCTCGAGAAGTTCCTCCGCATGCCAGTATGGGGTCGAGACGATTGCCTTCCCCGCGCCGAACGCATACGCCAGCGTGCCCGAGGTGATCTGCGCGGCATTCAAATACGGCGTGAGATAAATGTCCGCCGCACCGATGAATTCCTTCAGCTTTTCCAGTGAGACGAACTGGTTGTGAAAAATCACCTTGTCCTCGACCCCGAGCTTCACGGCAAGACGCTCGAGCTTCCTCCGGTATTTTTCCCCTGCGGAGGCGATGAGGTTCGGATGCGTGGTGCCGAGCACGATATAGACGACATCGGGATTCCTTTCGAGGATCGCCGGCATCGCGCCGATTACATGCTCGATCCCCTTGTTCGGCGACAGCAGCCCGAACGTGAGCAGCACGGTCTTTCCCTCGACCCCAAACTCATCCTTGTAAAAATTCGAGTCCATGAACGGGATGTCAATGACCCCGTGCGGGATGAGATCAATCTTCCCCGGAGCGATTCCATAGACGGATTCCAGCATGTGGCGCCCGCGGTCGGCCATGACGATGAACCGGTTCGACAGGACGTCGAGCTCGGCCATCACCGACCGCTGGTCGGAGTTCGGCTCCTGCAAGACCGTGTGGAGCGTCGTAACCACCGGCATCCGCACGTCGCGCAGCAATGCCAGCAGGTGGCTGCCCGCCGGGCCGCCGTAGATCCCAAACTCGTGCTGCACCGAGACGACCTCGACGTTGTTGATATTCAGGAACTCCGCCGCGCGGCGATAC
>DYRS01000184.1 GCA_020718585.1 Chthoniobacter flavus | reverse complement strand
AGACGCGCATCCCCGTGCATCTTTTATTGCCCCGCGCCCGCCGGGGAGGGCATGATGTGCCGCCTGTGAACCGACCATTGATCATTGCCGGACGGGAATTTTCTTCCCGACTCCTGATGGGGACCGGGAAATTTTCCTCGAACGAGACGATGCGCGACGCGTTGGATGCAAGCGGCGCGGAGATCGTCACCGTCGCGCTCCGGCGGGCCGACCTCAGCGGGAACCACGACCCGTTCGCAAATATCCTCGATTTTGTGGATCGCAAAAAATTCCTGCTTCTGCCGAATACGAGCGGCGCGATGAACGCGGACGAGGCGGTCCGCCTCGCCCGGCTGGCGGCGGTCGCCGGGATGCCGATGTGGGTGAAGCTGGAGATCCATCCCGACCCCCATTACCTGCTGCCCGATCCGATTGAGACGCTGGCGGCGGCGGAGATCCTCGTGAAGGAGGGGTTCACCGTGCTGCCATACATCAATGCGGACCCGGTCCTCGCGCGGCGGCTTCAGGACGTCGGAACCGCGACCGTGATGCCTCTCGGCGCGCCGATCGGCAGCAGCCGGGGGATCGAGACCCGCGCGCAGATCGAAATCATCATCCGCCAGGCGACCGTGCCGGTCGTGGTGGATGCCGGGATCGGCGCCCCGAGCCATGCGGCCGAGGCGATCGAACTCGGTGCCGACGCGGTGCTCGTGAACACGGCGATCGCGGCCGCAGGAGATCCGGTGCGGATGGCCCGCGCGTTCCGGCTGACCGTCGAGGCCGCGCGCGAGGCGGCCGAGGCCGGGCTGCCGAACCGGCTCGATCAGGCGTCCGCCACCAGCCCGCTCGCCGCGTTTCTGGAAACCCTTTGAATCATGGGCGCCGCCGAGACCCTGACCCCGATGATGCGGCAGTATCATGAAGTGCGCCGCGACCTGCCGCCGGGCACGATCCTCATGTTCCGACTCGGAGATTTTTACGAGATGTTCGGCGAGGATGCGTTGCAGGCGGCCGGGGTGCTCAATGTCGCGCTGACAAAGCGCGGGGCAACCCCGATGTGCGGGGTCCCGTTTCATGCGGCGCGCGGCTACATCGAAAAGCTGATCGCAGCCGGCTGGCGAGTCGCGATCTGCGACCAGGTCGGTGAGGTCACCGCCGGGAAACTCGTCCGCCGCGAGGTCTCGCAGATCCTCAGCCCGGGGACGCTCGACGACTTCGGCCTCGACGACCGGAAACCGAATTTTCTCGCGGCCGTCTGCGAGCGCAAGGGGGTTTTCGGCCTCGCGTTTGCCGACCTCAGCACCGGGGAATTCCGGCTCACCGAACTCGAATCTCTCGCCGCGATGCTCGACGAACTCGCCCGCGTGAGCCCGTCGGAAATCCTCGTTCCCGAGCACCAGGCGGAGGCTTTTGGCTCGCTGGAAAAACCGGCGGCGATGGATGGCTACCTCTTCGAGCCCGAGCCGGCGGAGGAAATCCTGCGCGCACATTTCAAGGTCCAGTCGCTCGACGGGTTCGGGTGCGCGGACCTGCCGGCCGGCACCTGCGCGGCGGGCGCGCTCCTGCACTACATCACCCGCCAGATGCGCCGCCAGGCCGGACATCTCCGCCACCTCCGCCCCTACCGCCGGAGCGGGTATCTCATCCTCGACGCCTCGACCCAGAGCCACCTCGAACTCGTCTCGTCAAGGGCAGGACGCGCGATGACACTCCTCGGCGCGCTCGACCGCACGGCGACCCCGATGGGCGCGCGCCTGCTGCGAGAGTGGGTGCTGCACCCGCTGCGCGATGCCGACGAAATCGAGCGGCGGCATGATGCCATCGCCGCGCTGCTTGACGACGCGCTGCTCCTTGGCGACCTGCGCGCGCGGCTCGCGGAGATCCGCGACATCGAGCGCGCGGCCGCCCGCCTCGGCGGCCCCTCGGGCAATGCGCGCGACCTCGCCGCGCTCGCCCGATCACTCGACCGCATCCCGGTCGTTGCCGCCGCACTCGGCACCGGGGTCGAGCTCCCTTCCGAATTCCTCTCCAGCATGGGTGCCCGCCTCCACGCGCTGCCCGAGCTCACCGCCCGGCTCCGCGCCGCACTCGTGGACGAGCCGCCCGTAGTCGTCCGCGACGGCGGGATGATCCGGACGGGGTTCGACCCGGCACTCGACGAATTTCGCTCGGCCTCGCATGAGGGAAAAAACTGGATCGCCTCGCTCCAGGACCGCGAGATCGAGCGGACCGGGATCCGGTCGCTCAAGATCCGCTTCACCTCGGTCTTCGGGTATTTCATCGAGATCACAAAGTCGAACCTTGGCTCGGTGCCGGACGACTACACGCGCAAGCAGACGACCGTGAATGGCGAGAGGTTCATCACGCCCGAGCTCAAGGACGTCGAGGGGAAAATCCTCGGAGCCGACGAGCGCGCCCGCGCCCGCGAGATCGAGATCTTCGGCGACCTTCGCGCCGCGGTGCTCGCCGAGCTCCCCGCCCTCCAGACGACTGCGGGCACGCTCGCCGCGCTCGACGCGATCTGCTCACTCGCCGAGACCGCCCGCCTCCACGCCTACTGTCGGCCGGAAATCGAGGCGACCCAGATCCTCCACATCGAGGACGGACGCCATCCTGTGCTCGACGCGCAGCCGGGCGGCGAGCGGTTCGTCCCGAACGACTCCGACCTCGGCACCGATGGGAAAAGCTTCGCGATCATCACCGGCCCGAACATGGCGGGAAAATCAACCTACATCCGGCAGGTCGCGCTCCTCGTGCTCCTCGCGCAGATCGGGAGCTACGTGCCCGCAAAGGCGATGCGCTGCGGGCTCGCCGACCGGATCTTCACCCGCGTCGGCGCAAACGACGACCTCGCGCGCGGCCAGTCCACGTTCATGGTCGAGATGAACGAAACCGCAAACATCCTCAACAACGCAACCTCCCAAAGCCTCGTCATCCTCGACGAAATCGGCCGCGGCACGTCCACGTTCGACGGGCTCTCGATCGCATGGAGCGTCGCGGAATACCTCCACGACAAAATCGGCTGCCGCACGCTCTTCGCCACCCACTACCACGAGCTCACCGACCTCGAGCGCACGCGTCCGGGCGTCCTCAACCTCAACGTCGCGGTCCGCGAATGGAACGACCAGATCATCTTCCTGCGAAAAATCCTTCCCGGCCGCGCGGACCAAAGCTACGGGATCCAGGTCGCCCGGCTCGCCGGACTCCCGGACACCATCATCTCGCGTGCGAAGGAAATCCTTGCGAATCTCGAGAAGGCCGAGCTCAACGCCGAGGGCCAGCCGGTCTTCGCAAAAGGCGGACGCAAGCGCCTCGTCCCCGACCCCGCCGCCCAGCTTACGATGCTGTAGCGTGCCGGGCGCAACTCCGAAAAGCGGAGAAAACGGTTCTCTCAAGGTTCATAGTTGTTGATAAATTCGGCGTAGACTCCGCCACTTCCCGGATCGACTCCTCATAGGGGCGCGTGCTTTTTGACCCCATTCCGAAAAGTCGGCTTTCGCTTCCCGCGTAACGCTTCCGCAATTCCTCGGGCAGCGCCTGGTAGCTCTCCGGGGCATGGCGTTTGAGTTGGGTGAGGAAACGTTTGACCGTTACCGCCAAGAGCTTCAGGCGACCGAACCGCGCCATATCGCTGAAAATGTGCGTGCTATCGAGCCGCTGCTTTTTGATCTCAAGGCCCATCTCCCGGATGATCTCCCCCGTCACTTCCTCGAAGATAACCTGTGCCGATTCGCTCTCGCGCAGCAACTGCCGGTAGTTGTCCACCGTGCGTCAACTTCAAGATGCTCGTGCGAAAGATCCCCTCCATCCCATTACTGAGCCGACG
>DYRS01000041.1 GCA_020718585.1 Chthoniobacter flavus | reverse complement strand
GCTACGGGGTTTTTGACGCAGCGGGGCAATGGCTTGGAGTGCTGGTCTTTTGCGCAGCCTCGCGACGCTTGCGGGCGGCGAGACCTCTGGATTGACTGAAGTGATGAGCAGCGCCGCCGGAGGCTTCCGCTTGTCGAAAAAACCATCCTGCAAATCCAGCGTCAGATTCGCGGCGACCCCGTCGAACTCATCAACATCGACGGCAAAGAACTCCTCCACGTCACCGCCGTCACCGCCTCAACCCAGTTCTATCTGGGCAGCGCGATTGTGCCCACCGAGAAAACCAACGAAATCCCCGTCGCCCGCACCCTCTTCGACAAGCTCGATCTCGACGGACGCATCGTGAGCCTTGACGCCCTGCACACCCAGACCGAAACCGCCCGCGTCCTCGTCATGGAGCACGGAGCCGACTACCTGCTCACCGTCAAAAAAAAACCAGCCCACCCTCCACGAAACCCTCCAGACATTCCTTGACACTCCCACCCCCATTTTTTTCCCGAAGACCGTCCAATTCCAACCAAAAAGCTCAAAGCCACCGGCCCCTGCGCCTATCGAACGACTGGGACGAACCAAGCATCAAGCTGCCAGATCAACAAGGGACGTGATGAGGTCAGAAATATCTTCAAAGCCGAGGTGAGCCCCGAGCAGACCGGGTTTCCCTTCGCCGCCCAGGCGGCCAAACTCGACCGCTTCACTCCCGGGCGCAAGCCCGAGCAGGTCGTTCTGCTCACAAGCCTCCCGCCCTCCGCTCCGTTTCCGCTGCTCACCCCTCCTTTTCCTCTCGTTCGTGAATTGGCCCTGAGGCCTGATCGGCTTCGCCGGTTTGGAATTGCATCGGCCCACCGGGGCGGGCAAGAGTGGGGGATGGTGAAATCCCCCTCCAAGGCATTGCGGCTTCTAGTGATCGCGGAGGCGTGCAACCCGGAATGGACGAGCGTTCCGCTGGTCGGCTACAACTTCGTGCGCGCGCTGGCCGAACGCGACGACCTGAAGATCACGCTCGCAACGCACCCGCGGAACCGCGCGCAGCTTGAAAAAGATCCGATCACGGCGATGGCCGAGATCGTTTACCCCAATAACGACTACGTGGCCGGCACGCTCTACCGGCTCGCGCAGCTCCTGCGGGGCGACCGGGGAAAGGGGTGGACGACAAACACGGCGTTCGCGAGCATCGCCTATCTCTTTTTTGAATACGAGCTGCACAAGCTTGTCCGCGCCCGGCTCCGGGCCGGCGAGTTCGACGCGATCCACCGCGTGACCCCGGTGACACCGACGGTCGGGAGCCCGCTCGCGTCGTGGACGCATGTCCCGATGATCCTCGGCCCGCTCAACGGCGGGCTGCCGTGGCCGCCGGAATTCCCGACCCTGCGCAAACAGGAAAACGAATTCCTCGTGCCGCTGCGGAAAATCTACCGGCTCATGCCATATTACGGCGCGACCTACCGGCGGATCCGCGCGGCCGTCGCCGGCAGCCAGCACACGGCATCCGAGGTCCCAGCCTCGTTTAAAGGAAAAAAATTCCTACTTCCGGAAAACGGGGTTGATCCGACGAAGTTCGAGATTTCCGACGAGTGGACGCCACCGCCTGGGAGGTTTCGTTTTGTGACCGTCGGGCGGCTGGTCCCCTACAAAGGTCTCTGGCTGACGCTGGCGGCGATGCGGGATTCCGAGCTGCTGAAGACGTGCGACCTGGCCGTGATCGGCGACGGGCCGGACCGAGAGAAGCTCGAGCGGATGGCGGCCGACTACGGGCTCGGGGGCTGCGTGAAAATGCTCGGGCAGCTCGACCAGAAGACAATGTCGGCCGAGATGCGATCTTCCCAGTGCTTCGTGTTTCCGAGTCTCCGGGAGTTTGGCGGCGGGGTGGTGATCGAGGCGATGGCCAGCGGGCTGCCCTCGATCGTCGTGGACTACGGCGGCCCGCGCGACCTCATTGACGCGGGCTCGGGGATCCTTATCCCGATGTGCCCGGAGAGCGAAATGGTGCCCGCGCTCCGCGAGGCGATGGAGCGGGTGGTCGGCGACCACGATCTCTGCCGACGGCTCGCCCGCAGCGCGGCCGAACGGATCCGCACGGAATTCACATGGGACGTCAAAGCGGAAAAGCTGCGGGGGATTTACCGCGAGGTCGTCGGGATCTGATGCGCGCGATGCTTGAGGACAACTCCGCCGACATTCTCGGAAAGGCGTGCGCCGGGCTCGGGATCTCCCCGGATCAGTTTTCCGCGGCATTCGCCGACCCGCCCGACGAGCCCGCGCTGCGGGCGGCGGCGGCGCAGCTCGGGCTCGGCGCCGACGCGCTCGTCGCGGTCGCGCGCGGCACGTATCTCCCAGAGCCGGGACCGGATCCGGACGGCTTCGCGATGTTCACGACGATGTTCGGAGACATGGCGGTAAATTCTTATGCCGTATGGGACGAGGCGAGCGGCCTGGCCGCCGCGTTCGACACCGGTGCCGACTGCGACGGCGTGCTCGATCTTGTCCGCGACCGCGGGCTCCGGCTCGAGGCGGTCTTCATCACCCACTCGCACGGCGACCACATCTACGACCTCGACCGCCTGATCGAAAAGACCGGCGCGGAGGTGTGGACGGCCGAGCCGGTGGACCGCGCGAAAATATTTGCGCCCGGCAAACCGTTTGCCGTCGGGGCGCTGGCGATCTCGACCCGCCTGACGTGCGGGCATTCGCCTTGCGGGGTCACGTATGTTGTGGACGGGCTTTCCCGCCGGCTCGCGGTCACCGGGGACGCGCTCTTTGCCGGCTCGATGGGCGGCGCAAAGTCTTCCAAATCCACCTACTCCGACGCCCTGCGCACAACCCGCCGGGAGATCCTCTCGCTCCCCGCCGACACGCTTCTGTGTCCGGGTCACGGCCCGCTCACGACCGTCGCCAGCGAAGCTGTCGGCAACCCATTTTTCCCCCGAACCCGATGAGCCCAATGAGCGAGCGGCGGATGGCGATGGTCGCGTGGGCGGCCATCCTCCTCCTTTTCTGGCGCTCTCTCTCCTGGCTCGCGACCACGGCACTCGTCCGCGAACAGCTCGCCCATGCCGCAATCGTCCTCGTCTTCGGACTCGTCTTCCTGCTCCGCGACCGCCCGGGCGGGAATCCGTTCGTCCTGCGGTTCGGATCCCGCGCGATGATTTTCTACGCCGGTGCCTGCGTCTGCGCCGGCCTGGCAGCCCTTCTCCGCCAGCCGGTTTTCATGCTGCTCGGGCTCGGGTTTCTCTCCGGCGCGATCCTGCTTTTCGTTTTTGGAGAATCCGTGTTCCGCCCGGCGCTCGGGTTCGGGCTCGCGTTCGCCGGGTTCACCGCGCTCCCGGTGTTTTTTCCGTTCGCCGACTGGCCGCTGAGAATCGTGGCCGGACGGACCGCCGGATTGTTCCTTGCCGTGCTCGGGCGACCGGTCGAGCTCGGGTTTGCGGGCGAGCCTCCGCGCCTGCTCCTCGTGACCGGCGGACGCCCGTTCGAGGTCGCCTCCGAGTGCAACGGCTTCGGAGTCATCGGCGGGTGCGTGCTCCTCGCCCTCCTGCTGGTTTTCAGCCGCCGCCTGCGGGTCGTGGACAAGCTCGCCGTGCTCGCCCTCGCGCCCCTCCTCGGCCTGCTCTCCAACGCACTCCGCATTCTGCTCATCGTGCTCCTCGCCCCCTCGGTCGGCGACCACTACGCGCTGATGCACGAGGCCGTCGGGATCGCCCTCTTCTTCGGAACCCTCGGGTTCGTCTGGTGGCTCGTCGCCGGACTGCCGGAACGCCGCGCGCGGGCGCATGGCCGCACCGGCCCGAAGAACCCGGCATCATAACGGTTTTCGTCGATCCCGCGAGCCGCGCCCTCAGCCTCGGCCGCAGAGAAAATGAGCGTGACAAAACTCTCGCACGCACGCTTTTCTGAACCCCATGAGCAATCTTTCCGGCAAGACGGGCGTCGTTTTCGGCGTGGCAAACAAGCGAAGCATCGCGTGGGCGATCGCCAAGGCATGGCATAACGCGGGCGCAAAATTGATCTTCAACTACCAGGGCGAGCGCCTCAAGGAGAACGTCGAGGAACTCGTCGCCGAGTTCGGCGCCGACACGCTCCTCATCCCGTGCGATGTCTCGAAGGATGACGAGATCGCCGGGTTTTTCGCGGGCGTGGCTGCCCGGACCCCGAAACTCGACCTCCTCCTCCATGCGGTTGCCTTTGCGCCGAAGGATGCGCTCGAGGGCAGCTTCCTTGACACCTCGCGCGAGGCCTACCGCGTCGCCCACGACATCAGCGCCTACTCGCTGGTCGCGCTCTCCCGCGCGGCCGTCCCGTTCATGACCGACGGCGGCAGCATCCTGGCAATGTCGTATTACGGCGCGGTAAAGGTCGTTCCGCATTACAATGTGATGGGCGTCGCCAAGGCCTCGCTCGAGGCCTCCGCCCGCTACCTCGCCTACGACCTCGGCCCGAAAAAAATCCGTGTCAACTGCATCAGTGCCGGTCCGGTCCAGACGCTGGCCGCCCGCGGAATCTCGGGTTTCGGCACGATGATCAAGCACTACGAGGAACATGCTCCGCTCGGCCGAAGCTGCTCAACCGACGAACTCGGCAGCACGGGCGTCTTCCTCGCAAGCGACGGAGCCTCCGGCATGACCGGCCAGATCCTCTACGTGGACGGCGGCTACGAGATCATGGGCATGTGAAAAGACTGAGTCCGCAGATTTCTAAAATGTGATAAAAGATGACAGGCGCCCCATTTTTTGCACTTAACCCGATCATCTGAACCGCTATTTCGCCGGCTTTGCGGCGGCTTGGCGGAGCGCGCGGAGCCGCTGGCTTGCGAACGATGTGCCGGGGACTGCGAGGCTTACCTCGTAGGCGCGGATTGCCTCGGGAGTTTTTCCGGCACCTTCAAGGAAGAGTGCATAGTATTCGTGCGAGGCTGCACTTCCCGGGTCGAGCCGGATCGCCTCGATGTGCGCGGCCCGCGCGGCGTTGGTCATCTTCAGCCCGGCGAGCGAGATCCCAAGCATGAGCTGGTTCCAGCGCTCGTCGCGGTCGCGCTCGATCGAACGGCGCAAAAAGTAGGCTGAACGCACCCGGGTCTCCCTCGGGTTTTCCGATGCCGGGGCGGTTTGCATCAGTGCCTCGCCCATGAGTCGGCGGAGGCGCGAATGCTCGGGCGCCGCGGCGAGACCGAGCTCGGCAAAACGGACGGCCTCCGCCGGATTTTTCAGGATCAGCTCGTTCTCCGCCCGCAGTGCCATCAGCTCTGCTTGCGCGGATTTTTGCAGCAGCACGATGAGGAAAACCCCCGCCGCACACGCGGAGAGCACGGCGGTCCACCGCGGGATCCACGCGTTGCGGACCCCGCCGACGACGCCCGAGTTTGCGAGCATTCCCGCGCAAGCGGCGGCCAGGATCGCATTCGCGGGGATCTGCATGTTGAAATCGAAAAACGAATGTGCCGCGCAGGCGGCCAGCGCGCTGAGCGCGCCCATTGAGAACGCGGCGGCGTTGCTCTGCGGCCGGCTCGAGACGGCCATCCGCTGGCGCAGCGCGCCCACAAACCCTGCGAACCCGGCCAGCCAGTTGACAAGAAACATCGCCGTCACGAGGACGAGTCCGACGAACCCGAAGTCGGCGACGATCTGCGCCCAGTCGTTGTGCGCGAACGTGTCGTCGGCAGCGCAGTTGTTGTCGCGGGTTCGACGGGAGATCTGGGTAAACGAGCCGGCACCGGTGCCGGTCAGCGGGCTGATCTGCGCCTGCCTCAGCGCAGCCGGCCAGATCTCGATCCGGTAGCTGTCCTCCGTCATCCGGTCCATCCGCGCCTGCACGGTCGGGCTCTGCGTGAACAGGAAATACCCGCCGCCGAGCCCGGTGGCCACGGCGGCAACCGTGACGAGCAGGATCGCCAACCGTCGGCCCTGCGCCCCGATCCCGAGCGCGAACAGACTCAGGACCAGAAAGACGAACATTCCGACAAGCAGCCCGATCATCCCGCCCCGGCTCAGCGTGAGCACGGTCCCGGCGACACAGACCGCCGCAAGGTAGGCGAAGATGATTTTTACCCAGACCGCCCGGCGCCCGATCGTCGCGACCCCGAGCGCGAGGAGCGCCATGATGTTCAGGAACCACGCGAGCCGGTTGGCGTTGAGAAAAAGCCCGCAGCCGCGCCGGTAGCCCGCGCTTGGGCCGAGGTGCCACAGCCGGATCTGCTCGCTGAACCACGGAAGCGGCCAGTAGTTGCCGTCGCTTGTGAACTGGATCGCGGCGACGACGCACTGCACGACCGCCGCAGCGAGGAGCACGCATACAAAAATATGCCTCGCCCCGGGGGTCGTCACAAACCCCGCGAAGAGAAAATAGACCGCCGCACAAGCGGTGACCAGAAACGCGTAGAAGAGTGCCTGATCCTGCGACGACGAGTTCAGCGCCCGCCAGACCAGGTAGCACGCGGCCGCGAGCGTCACCACCAGTGCCCCCGGCCGCGGCGGCACCGCCCGCTTCCAGAAAAGCGCCGCCAGCCCGAGCACCCCCGAGATCGCAATCAGCCCGTAGGCCGGGATCCCGAAAATCGTCCGCATCAGCCCGCCGTAGAAAAGCTGCGCAAGCAGGACGGCGAGGGCAAGGAGTATGGCGACAAAGACGCGGAGCACGGGCGACACCATGCCCGAGCCCGCGCCTCCCGCTCAACTCAATTCCTTGCCCCCGCGGGGTTCGGTGATGCGTGTCCCCCCCCCACGTTTCGCCCAGCGAATGAGTTCGCCGATCCCAGTAATAACCCCGCAGCCTCCGCTCAAAATGAGAATCGCGGTGAAAATACGTTGCTTGTCGGCGAATCCGGCCGATTCTCAGCCGCATGGCCTTTCAGAAAAAGGCCGGAACGCATGGCGGGGTGCCGGGTGCGACGCTCCGGCAGATGCTTGAATTCGCAGGGCTTGTCGTGTTCGGACGCATCGTTCGCTGCCTGCCGCGCAGGTGGCTGCTCCCGTCAGCGCGCGCTCTCGGCTCGATCGCCTACCTGCTCGATTCCAAAGGACGCGTGGTTTCGCGTCAGAACCTCGACGCGGTTTTTGGCGACAGGATGGACGCGGCGGAAAAGGCAAGGGTCGCCCGCTCGGGATACGTCGGCTTTGCGCGGACGATGATCGAGCTTTTCTGGTCTCCGAACCTCACGGAAAAAATTGTGCGCGAGCTCTTCGCGACCGAAGGGATCTGCGAACCCCCGGGGGCCACGATTTTTATCACCACGCATTCCTCGAATTTCGAATGGCTCGGGCAGAACCTCGGGTTCCTCATCGGCCCCGGAATCGTCGTCGCCCAGCAGCTCGAAAACCCGCTGCTCGGTCGGTATTTCGACTCCCTTCGCGGGAATTCCGGACACACGGTCATCCCGCAGGAACGCGCGATTTCCCGGATGCTCACGCACCTGAGATCGGGTGGGTATTTCTGCGTGCTGGTGGACCTCAACCTCGACCCCGGCGAAGCCAGCGTGATCATTGACGAATTCTCCGGGCTCAAGACGTGCGTCACGCAGATCCACGCCGCGCTCGCCCTGCATACCGGAGCAAAAATCATTCCCTCCGAGTGCATCCCCCTGCCGGACGGCTCCTACCGCATGCTCTATCATCCGCCGCTGAAAATTGCCGACGGTGCGACGCCCGCGGACATCGCGCAGCAATGCTGGGACGTCCTGGAACCCGGAATCCTCAGCCGTCCGGAATGCTGGCTCTGGTCTTACAAGCACTGGCGGTTCAGGCCGTCGGGAACCGACCCGGGCCGGTATCCGCCGTATTCGAACAACGCGAAGCGCTTCGACTCCGCGCTCAGGAAGTCGCGTGCGCCCCGAGCGGCTGCGGCATTGCATTCCGGCCGGAAATAGGGCGAAGTGCCCGCCTGTGACAGGCGAGACAGTCTCCGAATTCGGACAGCGTGCGGTTGGCGCGAGGGCGGCCGGTGCCGCACTGGTGCTGGTTGCGGCGTGTGCGGGCTCGGCCGTAGTGCTTGCATTTGCGTGTGGCGGGCTCTCCGCGCCGGTCGCGTGGGCGGCGTTTGTGATCGGGCTGGCGGCGTCGGTGCTTGCGTGGCGGGGGATTGCCGACCCCGGGGGGGCGGCGGTCACCGCGTGGGATGTCCTGATGTTTTCGGTCTTTGCGCTCGCGTCGCTGCGGGCGTTCCTGTGGCTGATCTACCCGGTCGGCGACGAGTGGCGGGTGCTTTCCCCGAACAACCTCGGGGACATTTCGCTGCACATCCACATGATCCGGTATCTGGCCTCGGGGGTCGACTTCTGGCCGACGAGCCCGATCCTTGCAGGCGCGCCGCTGACCTACCCGCTCGGCTCGGATCTTTTCAACAGCCTGCTCCTGTGCGCGGGGGTTCCGGTCGAGAAGGGGCTTGTCTGGACCGGCCTGGCTGGCGCGGTGCTCACGTGCTGGGCGCTCTGGCGCTGGGCCGGCGCGTTTGGCATCGCCGCGCTCGTCTTCAACGGGGGGCTCGCCGGGTTCGCGATCTTCGTGACCGGCCGGGCGGACGACTTCCAGGCGGATCTTGCATGGAAAAATTTCTACCTGGCGATGTTTGTGACCCAGCGCGGGCTGCTCTGGGCGCTCCCGACCGGGCTTTTCCTCCTGTGCGACTGGCGGGAAAAATATTTTCGCGGCCGGCCGGGTGCGACCGGCTGGGTGTCGTGGCTCCTCTATGCGACGATGCCATTGTTCAGCGTGCACGCGTTCCTGTTTATGAGCCTTGTGCTGGCCGCCGCGTTTGTTGTTTCGTCCGGGCATCGTCGGCGGATCCTGCTCTTTGTCGGCCTTGCGTTCGTCCCGGCGTCAGTCGCGATGTGGTTTGTCACCGGCGGATTCTCGATGGCGTCGGGCATGCGGTGGCTGCCTGGGTGGATGCAGGGCGATGGCGGCGTGTGGTTCTGGGCGAGGAACTTTGGAATCGTGCCGCCGCTGCTGGCACTGCTGGCGTGGCGGCTTGTCACGAAGCGGTCGCGCGAGGCGATCTGCTTCGCGGGGACCGGGCTTGTGGTTTTTGTGATCTGCTGCCTGGTCGCGTTTGCGCCGTGGGAATGGGACAACACGAAGCTCTTTGTCTGGGCGTGGCTCGCCTGTGCGCCATTCCTGTGGGAGATCATCGCGGAGTGGCCGCCAGCCGCGCGTGCGGCCGTGTGCTTCGCTCTCTTCTTTTCCGGTGCGGTCTCGCTGGCGGGCGGGCTCGACGGACGCCACGGCTATAAGCTGGCGAGCCGGTCGGAGCTGGCCAATGCGGCGGCCGTGCTCGAAAAGGTTCCCGCCGGTGACCGCATCGCTGTCGAGCCGGATTTCAACAACCCCGCGATCCTGCTCGGCCGTCCGGTCCTCTGCGGATACGAGGGGCATCTCTGGAGCCACGGGCTCGACTACAAAAAACACTGGGACGCGCTCCAGCTCGTGCTCACCAAGGGGCGCGGATGGAAAAAAGCGCTCGGCAGGCTCGAGGCCGACTGGATCTTCATCAAGGGACCGCCGCCAAAGGTGATCCCGCTCGGCCCGCCGGCCGATATCCCGTCGGAATAGCCGGTCACCCGCGGCGGATCCACCGCGAGCTAAGGAGCTTAGCAGAAATAACATGACACAAGATGCGCCGGAATTTTTCCGCCAGCCAAGGCGCGACGAAGGAGCATAGCCAAAGCCTCTGTGACTGAGGAGCAACGCAGGATGGCGGAAAAGGAACCAGCAGATTGTATCATGTTATTTCTGCGCGGCGACTAAGCGAAATCCCGAGCTGGAATTTCCTCCGGTGCTCGCGGATCAGAAACGGCATGTCTTTTGAGAAGTCCAACTGAAAATCCGGATCGAGCGTCTCGCGCAGCACATCCCACGACGGACGCTCGCATCGAGGAGTTCGGAGACAAGGCGGACCGGAAAAATCCAGCGCCTCGTGCGGGACCGGCATCCCGTCGGCGACGGCTTCGGGGGATGCGTAGTGAAAGAAGAGGTATTCGGAAACCAGCTTCGTGGATTCGTAGGGATTGCTCATGGCGCGAGGAGCGTCCGGGCGTGTGCGAGCGCGGTGCCGACCTTCGACGGATCCTTCCCGCCGCCGCGCGCTGCATCCGGTTTTCCTCCGCCTTTTCCTCCGACAATCGGAGCCGCCGCCTGGATCAGCTTTCCCGCCTGAACCTTCGCGACGAATGCCGGGGAGACCGCGGCCACGAGCACGACCGCGCCGCCGGCGGTCCCCGCAAGCAGGCACGCGCCGTCGAACGAACCTTTCAGCGCGTCGGCGACCGACTGCACAAAATCGGCGTCCACCGGCCCGAGGTCGGCGGCGAGAAACGGGATCCCCCCGACGGTTTCGGCCGACCCGGCAAGCTCGCGCGCGCGGGCCGACGCCTCGCGCGCGCGGGCCGACTTCAACGATTTTTCCAGCTCTTTCTGGTGCGCGAGGATCCCCTCGATTTTCTTTTCAATTTCCGTGAGCGGGCTGTTGATGCGCGCGGCGATCGCCACGAGCCGTTCGGCGTCGCGCACCGCGTACGCGCCCGCCTCAAGCCCCGCAACCGCCTCGATCCGACGAACCCCGGCCGCGATCGCCGCCTCGCCGAGGATCTTGAAAAGCCCGATCTCACCGGTCGCCCGCGCATGCGTCCCGGCGCAGAGCTCCATCGAATATCCGTCGAGCGATCCCGGCGAGCCGCCGACCTGCACGACGCGCACTCTCTCGCCGTATTTGTCTCCAAAAAATTGCATGATGTCCGGGCGTCCGCGCACGTCCGCGTAGGCGAACTCGCTCCAGCTTACCGGGGCGTTCGCGACGATCCGTTCGTTGACCAACAGCTCGATGTCGCGGACCTGTCCGGCCGTGAGCGGGGCGCTGTTGAAATCGAACGTGAGCTTGTCGGGTCCGACAAACGATCCCTTCTGCGTGGCCTCGTGCGAGACGACCTCATGGAGCGCCCAGTGCAGGAGGTGGGTGACCGTGTGGTGGCGCTGGATCGCAGACCGCCGCGCGGCATCCACCGACACGCCGACGACAGATCCCACATCCGGCGCGTCCCCGGAATCCAAAACATGCAACCATGTCTGACCGCTCTTCTGCGTGTTGGAAATCGTCCACAGCCGCCCGCCGGCCTCGATCTCCCCGGTGTCGCCGACCTGCCCGCCCATCTCGGCGTAGCAAGGCGAGGAATCCAAAATCACCGCCGTCCGATCCTTTAGCGAAACCACCTCGAGAACCCTGGCCGAAACCGAGAGCGCATCGTAGCCGTCGAACCGCGTGGGCGCGGCGGTCTCGATCTCCGAAAGCGAGATGACCGTCCGCTTCTGCGCCGCCCGCGCGCGCGCCCGCTGCGCCTCCATCAGTTCCTCAAACCCGGCGACATCAACCGACATCCCCCGCTCGCGCGCCATCAACTCGGTGAGGTCGAGCGGAAACCCCTGCTCGTCATAAAGCCGGAAAGCAAACGCCCCGGAAATCGCACCCCTCTTCTCTTCGGAAGCGCACGCTTCCAGCGTGCCGGGCTTCGCATCCTGCGGAGCCCTCTTCTCCGCCTCCGCCTCGAACAGCGCGATCCCCTTGTCGAGGGTCCGGTTGAACGCCTCCTCCTCGCGGCGGAGGACCTCCTCGATGTGCTTCTGCTTTTTTCGGAGCTCGGGAAAAACCTCGCCCATCGTGCGCGCCAGGACGTCCACGAGCTTGTAAAAAAACGGATCGCGGAACCCGAGCGTGCGCCCGTAGCGGACCGCCCGGCGGAGGATCCGCCGGAGCACGTAGTTCCGGTCGGTATTCCCCGGCTGGATCCCGTCGGCCACCGCGAAGGAAAGCGTGCGGATGTGGTCGGCGATCACCCGGAACGCGATGTCCTTCGCGAATTGCGGGTGCGCCGCCGCCGTCGCGGAATCCGGCAGCGTGCTCGTATATTCCAGCCCGCTCAGCTTTTCGATCTCATCAAAAATCGGCCGAAAAACATCGGTCTCGTAGTTCGAGATCCGGGCGTTGGAAAAATCCGAAAACCCATGTGTCCCCTGGATGATCGAGCACACCCGCTCGAATCCCATCCCGGTATCCACATGCTTCGCGGGCAGCGGCGAGAACGATCCGTCCGGGTTCGCATTGAACTGGATGAACACGAGGTTCCAGATCTCGATGCACTCGGCGGTCCCCCTGTTGACAAGCGCGCCCCGCGTGTCCCCGGCCGGGGTCAGATCGACATGGAGCTCGGAGCATGGGCCGCACGGACCGGTCTCGCCCATCATCCAAAAATTGTCCTTCTTGTTTCCGTTGACGATGTGGACGTCCGGATCGAGCCCCGCACCCCGGAATTTTTCCGCCCAGAGCTCCCATGCCTCGGAATCGCGCTCGGCCGGATCGCAGGTCTCCGGGTGATAGATCGTCGCGTAGAGCCGCTGCGGGGGGAACTTCCAGCGCTCGACCACCAACTCCCACGCCCACGCGATCACATCGGCCTTGAAGTAGTCGCCGAACGACCAGTTCCCGAGCATCTCGAAAAACGTGTGGTGGTAGGTGTCGAGCCCGACGTCGTCGAGGTCGTTGTGCTTCCCGCCCGCGCGGATGCACTTCTGGGTGTCCGCCGCCCGCGTGTCCGCCCCCGGCACCGCACCCGCCCACCGCGAGACATCCGGCGCCCGTTGACCAAGAAAAATCGGCACAAACTGGTTCATCCCCGCGTTGGTAAAAAGCAGGTTCGGAGAGTCCGGCATCAGGCTCGACGAGGGGACGACCGAATGCGACTTCTCACGGAAAAAATCCAGGAACGACTGGCGGATCTGAGCGGATGTCATGGCGGGGGAAAAGGAAACCCGGATCGGGCTGGTTTGACAAGACTTCGAAAATGCGCTTCGAAAATGCGCACAAACCCGGCGATTCTCATTTTGAAACTCAGTTGAGCAGCCTGCCCAGACGACAGAGGGTTTGCTGCCCTGCGAATGTCTGCTTCATCACGATCGCGTGCGCGGCGGTGTCGGGGTTCCAGGCGATCATTGCGTCCGGGACGACCCCGAAGCTGATCGTGCGCATGGAAAATGGGTCAAAAGGGGTCCGGGTGCATGACATAAAAGTGGGTTTTTAGGCGGTGCCTTCCCAAAAGTCCTCGAAACGGCCGGAGATCTGACAGCAGCGAGAGGCGATGATGGCGTTGGCCCCGTCCAGAATGTCTTCGACTCGGCCCATATCCAGAAGGTTGCGCCAAGCCATCAGCCCGGCATCGTCGATGCCGAGAGTCTTGGCCAAGTCAACGAGGTGTTCGCGGGCGTGGAGGGCTGGAGCGTCGGCGACCGCGTTCTCTACCACGGGGACATGCTCCGCCCGCATGGCGGCCTGGCGGAATTCGCGATCCACCGCGCAAGCACGCTGATCGCACATCCGCCGGTGGCCGGGATTCTTGCTGCGGCGACCCCGTGCGCCGGGTGGACGGCATGGCGGGCACTCCATGACAATCTTCGGCTCGGGCGGGAACACTCGTTTTTTGTTGCTGGTGGCTCCGGTGGCGTCGGCAGCTTTGCCATCCAAATCGCCAGCGGCCTCGGCCTCCGGCAGATCATTGCGACGTGCTCGGCGAAAAACCACGCATACGTCCGGTCGCTTGGCGCAACCTCCGCGATCGATTGCCGGTCGGGGGACGTCGCGGCGCGCGTGCGCGAGGTCACCCACGGTGAGAAAGCCCGCTCAGCTCTCGCGCAGCAGTTCTTATGAACGGCTCGCGAAACACCCCGCGCACAGCCCGCGAAGTGGGGCTAATGCGAGCGAACGACCGAGAGGATGCCCTTGGTATTTTTTGTGAGAGGGCCGATATTCCAGAGCAGGAAGCCGCCGCGACCGCGCGGGCCGATAGATTTTTCCAAGTTAAGCTGGGTCGCGATCTCCGAGGTGGGCCATCCGTGCGATGACATCCGATCAATCGCGATGCCGGGCCAGATCGGGACGCCGCGCGGGTTCGCCTGCGGGCTGCGCCACCAGCGCAGGAGGGACGAGAAGCTCTGCGGTCCGCCCTCGGCCCAATAGAGCTGCGGCGCGAGGTAATCCACCCAGCCCTCGCGCATCCATTTGAGCGGGTCGGAGAATAGCTGGTGGTATTGGTCCACCCCGGCTTTGACATCCGGCGGCGAACCTTTGGTGTAGATCCCGAAGGGGCTGACCCCAAAAAGTGCGCCGGGCTTGGTCGAGTGGACGACCTCGCCCAGCGCGCGGATCAGGACGTGCGCGTTGTTCCGTCGCCAGTCGGCTTTTTCCAGCGTCCCGCCGCCCGCGCGGTACGCCGCATAGGTCCGCTCGTCGGGAAACGGATAGACCGCGCCGCTGTCGGTCGGATACGGGTAGAAATAGTCGTCGAGGTGGACGCCCGCGATGTCGTATCGCGAAAGAAGATCGCGGACGACCGCGACGACATGCCGCTGGACCTGCGGCGCGCCGGGATCCATCCAGAGCACGCTCCCGATCCGATACGCGAACTGCGGGAATTTTTTGCTGATATGGTTTGCCGCGCGTGCCTCTCTGGCATTGCCGGCCGCGCGGTAGGGATTGATCCAGGCATGGACGGCGAGGCCGCGTTTTTTTCCCTCGGCGATGAAGAATGCGAGCGGGTCGTAGCCTGGCGAGCGGCCCTGGGTGCCGGTGAGGTAGCGGCTCCACGGTTCGAGTTCTGACGCGTAGAGTGCGTCGCCCTCGGGGCGAACCTGGAGGAGGACGGCGTTGAGGCCGGCCGCCTTTGCGGCATCGAGGATCGCGATCGCCTTCGCCTTTTGGGCTTCGGCTGGCTGGCCTTCGGACGACGGGAAATTGATATTGAAGACCGAGGCGACCCAGGCGCCGCGGAATTCGGCGCGGGTGGAGAGGGTGGCGGCGAGGAGGACGGCAAGGGCTGCGGCGGCAGTTTTCATCGGGGGTCAGTAGATAAACGATTCCTCCGGCGGGTCGATCTCTTTCACCGAGTCGGCGACGATCAGGGGCGAGCGTCGGCCCGACACCACCGGGAACGTCGCCCGGCCGGTCACCCGCAGCCATGTCATCTCGGGAAACGTCTCGCGCGACTCGACCGCGACTGCGACCGGGCGCGCGTCCGCCGCGCAACAGATCACAAAAAGCCGGACGAGCTGGAACCGGTCGCCGTTCGGGTTCCCGAGCCTCGCGGGCATGAACTGCCCGACGACCTCGATTTCCTTGTTCTCGAAATCCTCGCGCATCGTCGGCTCGGCCGACGCGTAGAGGAGGTCCACCGTCTGGACCTTGATCCGCCCGTCGGCCGTTTTTTTCAGATACGTGTTGGGGTCCATCATCGTCCCCTCCGCGACCGGTCCGCCGACCAGCGCGAGTGCTGGGTCGGCTTGAGGCGAGTAGCCGGTGAGCTGGCCCGGGTCCTCGACGAGCCCGCGGTTTGTGATCGCCGTCGCCCCGAATCCGCCGGGCGAGACCGCCATCGCCGCAACCAGCGGAACGACCAGTACAAAAAATGAGACGGTCGGCCGGTTGCACGGCGGCCGTCCGTCCGTCGGCACGACCAGCGCGCCCGCCGCGAGCGCGAGGAGGATGATCCCGGAGATGAGCACCCACGGATGAAATGCCGGGTGGAGATAGGCGGCGATCCGTCCCGAAAATCCGAACCACGCGAGCGATCCGCCCCAGATCGCGAGCGTGGCGGATGTCAGGATCTGCGATGCGCGCGCGTTCATAGGCCGAGGATCGAAAGCCGCAGGCACAGGAGCCCGATCAATACAAAGAGCCCGACCGCAAGCCCGGCCACGAATTTTTTCGTAAAGACCGCGCCGTAGATGAAGAGGAGCTTGAGGTCCATCATCGGACCGAAGACAAGGAACGCGAGCTTCGAGACCCCGGGGAACGCGGTGAACGTCGCTGCGACGAACGCGTCGGACGTGCTGCAGAGCGAGAGGATCCCCGCAAGGCTCATCATCGAGACGACCGCCAGCCGGTCGTCGAGGGCCAGCGGGAGGATCGCCTCCCGGCTCATCGCCGTCCCGAACAGCGACGAGACCGCAACCCCGATCACAAAATAAAAGCTGACGGCGAGAAAATCCCGGATCCCGACATGCATCGCGGCCCCGAGGCGCGCGCGCATCGGCCGCCCCGCGCCCGATCCGGTGTCGCCCCCGAGCGCGGCCGAGGCGAGCACCTCGCGCCGCAGGACGCTGCCGATCGGGAGATTGAGGACGGCAAGCCCGACGATGACGGCGACCGCGAACGCCAGCACGAGCCGGAGCGCGGTGAACTCCGCGGCCCCCTGCCCGCGGAATGCGGCATACGTGCTCACCGCGACGATCGGGTTCACTACCGGCGTGGCCAGCATGTAGGCGACGGCGTTCGACACCGGCAGGCCCTTCGCGATGAGTCGCCGGATCACCGGCACGATCCCGCACTCACACATCGGAAAAATCAGCCCCATCGCCGCGCTCGCACAGATCCCGAAAAATGCGTTGCGCGGCAAAAACTGCGTCATCGTCCTCGACGGCAGAAACTGGTCGATCAGCCCAGAGAGCAGCGTTCCGAGCAGGATGAACGGCACTCCCTCGAGCAGCACGCTCAGAAACGCGTAGGCGAAATCTCCCGGGCTGAACGCAAACCATTCCATCGCCGGAATATTGAGCACACCATACGGACTCGCGCAACGCCAAGTATGTTGCAGCGCGACCGGCGCAGGACTGATTAGATGGCGCGGGGTCGCCGTGAGGATGAACTCGAAAGCTGATCGTCCCTGAAGAGCGCAGGTTCCAACAACGGTCCAGAGCCGTTCGCAGGTTT
>DYRS01000183.1 GCA_020718585.1 Chthoniobacter flavus | reverse complement strand
CCTCGCAATCCGGTGGCAGCAACTGGGCGCACGTCCCACCGTCGAGCGTGATGACCTCCCCGCTCAGCAGGCGCCCGCCCTCGCCGGCGAGGAGGCGGATGAGGGAGGCAACGTCTTCGGCTTCGATCTCGTGGCCGAGGGGGATGTTGAGGCGGCGGCGGGAGGTGTCGGCCTCGCTGAGTTCGTCCCAGCGGGTGGTGTGGACGTAGCCGAGGGCGACCGCGTTGACCCGGATGTGGTGGGGGGCGAGATCGACGGCCATGGCGCGGGTGAGGGCGTTGATGGCTCCCTTGCTGGCGATGTAGGCACTGCGTCTGCGGATGGCGCGGAGGGAGGTGTTCGAACTCATGTGGACGATGGTTCCGCCGCCGGCGGCTTTCATCATCCGGGCAGCCTGCTGGGAGCAGAGGAAATACCCGCGGGCGTTGACCCCCATGACCGTGTCCCAGAACTCGGCACTGTTCTCCAGAAAGTCGTCGCCGAGGCCGAGGTGGCAGGCATTGTTGACAAGGAGGTCGATCCGGCTGTCCTCGAGGCGGATTTTTTCAAACAGGGCGGCGACCGAGGCGGTGTCCGAGACGTCCGCCGTGCCGCCGGTGGCGAGGGGGAGTCCCTCCCCGTGGAGTTCCTCCACCGCCCGGGCGACGTTTTCCACACTGGGAGAGTTGATATAAACTTTGGCACCGTCGCGGAGGAGGGCCCGGGCGATGCCGAAGCCGAGGTGGCGGGTGGAACCGGTGACGAGGACGACTTTGCCCTCGAGCGGACGGGAGGCGGGGTTCATTGGTTGTAGAAGGCGGTTGCGCCGGCGGGGCGGATGTCGGTGAGGGTGCCGGTGTAGTGGCGCAGCTTGTAGGGTTTGTAGGGATGCCGGCCGATTTCGTCCTCGACGAGATCGATGCCGAGGCCCGGACGGGAGGGAATGCCCATCATGCCCCCGCTGAACGAGACCTGTTCGGTCGTGACTTCGCGGCGGTGTGGCACATCGGTCATCATGGTTTCGAGGAGGAGGAAATTCGGCGTGCAGGCCGCCAGTTGGAGCGTGGCCGCGTTGGCAACGGGGCCGATCGGGTTGTGCGGGCAGACCGGCACGAGGAAACTTTCCGCCATCGAGGCGATCTTGCGCAGCTCGCCGAGCCCGCCGACGTGGCTCACGTCGGGCTGGATGAAGTCGCTGCACCGGTCTGTCAGGAATTCCCGGTATTCGAAGCGGGTGAAGATGCGCTCGCCGGAAGCGATGGGGACCCGGACCCTGGCGCGCACCTCGCGCATGGCTTCGCGCGACTCCGGCGGCACGGGCTCTTCGAACCAGAGAATGTTGTCGTATTTTTCGAGCTGGCGCCCGACGCGGATCGCGGTGGTGACATTGAAGCGCCCGTGACCTTCGATGAGGAGGTCGGCCCGCCCGCCCACTGCGGCGGCGACCGCCTCGATGCAATCGAAGGCCGTGCGGAATTCCTCCGGCAGGAGGTTCATGTAGGCCGAGGCGAAGGGGTCCCACTTCAGCCCCTTGAAGCCGAGGGCGATGGCGTCCCCGGCCTTGGCGGCAAATTCCTCCGGAGTTTTGGCACCGGAGAACCATCCGTTCGCATAGCAGGCGACCTCGTCGCGCACCTTGCCGCCGAGAAGCTGGTAAACCGGGACGCCGAGCGCCTTGCCCTTGAGGTCCCAGAGGGCGATTTCGATCCCGGCCAGCGCCGACATGAAGACCGCCCCGCCCTTCCAATAATTATCGCGGTAGAGATCCTGCCAGATGGCTTCGATGTCGCCGGGATCACGCCCGATGAGGTGCCGTTCGAGGTCGGCCACCGCCGCCGCGACGACCGTCTCCGACATCTCAAGGGTCGCCTCCCCGATCCCGTGGAGCCCCCCGTCGGTTTCGACCTTCACAAAGACCCAGTTCGCGCGGAAGGCATCGCACACGTAAGTTCGAATTCCTGTAATTTTCATTTAATTTGTTGTTTTGAGTTGGTTGGAAATCTGCGGGGTGTCCGCCTCACACCCGAAAGCGGAGATCGGAAACCGGAGACTCATAGAAGGTCGATCAGCGAGCGGTCGGTGAGCAGGAGCGGGTCTGTGCTGACCGGCAAATCGGGGAAAACACGGAGGCCCTCGGCTTCAGGATCGGGAGACATCCACGACTCGCCGCACGTGCGGCGGTCACGGTCCATTTTGACCGCGAAGACTTCCTGGGTCACGGGATCGATCAGGACGGGATCCTCAAGGCGCAGGTCGCGGTCCATCCAGAATGTCATTTCCGCGCGCTGGATGACGGGGGCGTTCTCAAGGGATTCGGGGCTCCACCACGCATGGACGGGGATTTGCCCCCGCACGAAGTTGGCGTGCCAGGAGGCGGCTTTGGTGGCGCGGGGGTCGGAGGAATCGGCAAGGACGCTGAGGTGGGCGGCGGTCCGCCCATCGGCCGGAAAGGTCCCGTCGGCCAGCAGGGTGCAAAGGGTTTGCAGGGCGAAAAACGAGGGTTTGGGCGACCCGTCTTCGAGCCGGACAAGCCCGTAATGGTAGGTGCGGCGGTCTCCCGCGTAGTGGGCGAAGTCGGCCATGTGGAAGTAGCTGCTCATCGCGCAGCCGTTGTGCAATTCCAGCAGGGTGCGCCGCAGGAGCATGCGGGCCTGGATTTCCTCGCTGAGAACCATCCCGGACAGGGCACCGGAATTTCCGGACGAGGGCACCCGGGACTGGATGCCGGCCTCGCCCTGCCAGTAGGGCATGGAGGGTTTGTAGCGGTTGAGGAGGTGGCGGAAGGCCGCGATTTCCTGGGCACTGTGCCGCTCGGGCACGGATTTGTAGCCATGATAGCTCACGATGTCGCAGCATTCGCCGAGCCCGGCCACCAGACAATCCTCAAGCCACTTCAGGCTCCATGCCGTCATCCCCCACGCGATGGCCCCGCCGATCACGATGGCATCGGGCTGTTCGGTGCGGATGGCTCCCGCCGTCATCCGGGCGAGGTCCACGTATTGGGCGGCCTTGGGGCCGCTTTTCCAAAAGCACTCCAGATCCGGCTCGTTCCAGACCTCGTAGTGGGACACGCGGGTCTTGAAGTGGGCCGCGAGGGCCCGGACGTAGCTGCCCCATGCCGCACGCGCCTCCTCCGAGTGGATGGGAGGAAAGCCGACACCATTGGCGGGGCATTCGATCCGCTCGCCCATTCGTGCGGGCTCCACCGAGCCTACCGCCCCGCAGTAAAGCGGGTTGCCGTAACTCACGCTCAGCCACGGACGGACCCCGCGCTCGAGGAGCTTGTCCACAATCCCGTCGAGCCAGGCGAAATCGTAGCGCCCGCGCTCCCTTTCCGTCTTGGCCCATCCGGTCTGCACGCGCGCCCATTTGATCCCGAGATCGTCGAGCACCGGCCAGGCCTGGTTGGCGTCCCACATGTCGCGGTCCAGGCATTCGAAGCCGACCCCGAGAGGCGAGGAGGCAATCTCCGTGCTCCGGCGGGTTTTGAGTTTTCCGAGATAGGTCAGGTTGGTGTGGTGCGGGGATTTCATGATGGCAATGTGATGAGAATTCGGGTGTCCGGCGGGTTGCGTCCGTGGAAACGAGCCTCCGGCAAAAGCCGCCTCCGCGCTAGAATGAGGTGGCCAAAATATCCGAATTGCTTGTATATTTCAGACAAATGCGCTCCGCCCCCCCGAGGAGAAAGAAATGCCGGACGAAAAAAGCCCGCCCGTCGGGGCTCATCCATGTGGAGGTGCTCATCGGATGCACGCCCTCGCTGGAGCGGCGCCTGTGCGAGGGCCTGCTGGAATTCGGGCGCACGCGGCCGCATTGGCGTTTCACGATGCGCGAGGCGGGGTTCCGCCACACGGGGGCGTGGTTGCGGGAGCAGCGC
>DYRS01000182.1 GCA_020718585.1 Chthoniobacter flavus | reverse complement strand
GTCCCGCATTGCGGCTTGCACAATTCCGCGCTCCCGGGCATTTTTTACGACCTTATGAGCAGACTTGAAGGCAAAGTACTGGTGGCGCAGGGCGGCGGGCCGACTGCGGTAATCAACCAAAGCGTGGTCGGGGTCACCCTCGAGGCGAGGAAATTCACCCAGGTGAAAGCCGTCTATGGCGCGATCCACGGGGTGCGCGGGATCCTCGACGAGGACTTCATTGACCTCACGCGCGAGACGACAAACAATCTCGAGCAGGTCGCCGACACCCCGTCGTCCGGGCTCATGTCCACACGCGACAAGCCGGACGAGGAATACTGCGCCCGGATGTTCAAGGTCATGCAGAAGCACGACATCCGCTACTTTTTTTATGTCGGCGGCAACGACTCGTCCGACACCGTGCGCATCGTCAACGAGCAGGCGGAATCCGCCGGCTACGACTTCCGTGCGATCCACATCCCGAAGACGATCGACAACGACCTCGCGGTCAACGACCACTGCCCGGGCTTCGGCTCGGCGGCGCGGTTTGTCGCGCAGGCGTTCATGGGGCTGAACCTCGACAACCGCGCGCTCCCGGGCGTGCTCATCGGCGTCGTCATGGGCCGCCACGCCGGCTTCCTCACCGCCGCCGCCGCGCTCGCCCGGAAATATGTGGATGACGGTCCGCACCTCGTCTATGTCCCCGAGCGCGCGTTTTCCATCGAGCGTTTCCTCGCCGATGTGGACCGCGTCTATAAGGAACACGGGCGCTGCATCGTCGCGGTCTCGGAGGGGATCCAGGACGAAAAAGGCGAGAGCATCGCCGCGAAGCTCTCCAGCGTCGTCGAACGCGACGCCCACGGGAACGTCCAGCTCTCCGGCTCGGGCGCGCTCGGCGACCTCCTCGGCGACGAGGTCAAGGCGAAGCTCAAAATCAAACGCGTGCGTTCCGACACGTTCGGATACCTCCAGCGCTCGTTCCTCGGAGTCGTCAGCAACCGCGACGCCCGCGAGGCCCGCGAGGTCGGCGAAATCGCCGTCCAATACGCGATGTGGGACAACGTGGACGGCTCGGTCGTCATCCGCCGCCCGGTCCTGAACTACAGCGCGTCCTACGACCTCGTGCCGATCCGCGAGGTCGCTGCGAAGACCCGCCACATGCCGGACGAATTCCTCTGCGCCGACGGGAACTTCATCTCGCACGCGTTCCTGAGCTACTGCCGCCCGCTCGTCGGCTCGAGCTTCCCCGAGCCTCACCGCCTGCGCGCCCCGCTCGTCCCGAAAATCCCGGGCTAAACCATCCCCCGCAATCCCGTCACTGCGTTCGGCCTCCCGCCCGGCGGGAGGCCGCGCATGCTTTTTGACCGGGCTTGAATCCGCATGAGATTCGCCGCACCCGAGTGGTTTCTGCTGGTCCCGGCGATCATTCTTGCCGCGTGGAAATTTCCCGCGCTCGAACTTTGGCGTCCGCGCCGGGCGGCACTTGTCCTTCTGCTCGTGCTCGCGCTTGTGCGTCCGGAGGTCCGGCGGATCGGTCCGGGGCTCGACCTTTGGGTGCTGGTGGACCGCTCGGCCTCGGCGGCCGATGCGATCGAGCCGCGCCGCGCGGAAATTGAGGGGCTGATCGCAAGGGCGAAGGGGCCGGATGACCGGATGTTCCTTGTGGATTTTGCAAAGATCGCGCTCCCGCGCAACGATACCGATGCGATCCCGGACGCCCAGCGGCAGGAAACGCGGATGGCACTGGCCATCGAGACGACGCTGGCGAGGCTGGATCCGGAGCGCGCGTCGCGCCTGCTCGTGCTCACCGACGGTGCCAGCACCGAACCGATTGCCGGGCTCGGCGAACGCCTCCGCGCATCGGAGGTTCCGCTCGACTACAGGATCCTCGGGGCGTCGGCATCCGGCGACTACCGGCTCGCCGGGCTTGTCCTGCCCGCACGGGTCCAGCCGGGCGAGCCATTCCTCATCGAGATTTCCGCCGAGGGATTGCCGGACGGACCGGTGGCCTGCGACATCGAGCGCGACGGAAAAAAGATCGGGGAGGCGGAGGTGCAGATCACGAAGGGTCGCGGGCGCCTGCGGTTCACCGACCGGCTCGCGCGTCCGGGCGCGGCCAAATATGCCGCCCGTCTGCGCCCGGCGGCCGACTCGCGTCCGGGCAATAACTTTCTCGAGCGCTGGATCGAAGTGGCCGGGGGTCCGCGCATCCTGCTCGTCACGAGATTTCCCGACGACCCGCTGGTGCCGGTGCTGCGCGCCCAGGGGTTTGAGGTCGAGGTCATCGCCAATCCCGCCGACCTCCATGTCGGGCGGCTGGCCGGCGCACGCGGAGTGATCTTGAACAACGTTCCGGCCAGCGACGTGCCTGCGGAATTTCTGGCGGCGCTCGATTTCCATGTGCGCGGGCAGGGCGGCGGCCTGCTCATGGCGGGTGGCAGGCAGAGCTTCGGATCCGGCGGATATTTCCAATCGGCGGTGGACGGCCTGCTGCCGGTCTCGATGGAGCTGCGGTCGGAGCACCGGAAGCTGGCGGTCGCGATGGCGGTCGTGCTCGACCGATCAGGCAGCATGGCCGCGAGCGTCGCGGGCGCCGCCGGTGTGCAAAAAATTGATCTTGCCGACGAGGGGGCGGCGCGATGCGTCTTCCTTCTCGGCGGGCTCGACGCGGTCTCGGTCATCGCGATGGATACCCAGCCGCACGTCGTCGTGCCGATGACCCAGGTCGCCGGAAACACGGAAAAGATCAACAGCGCGGTCCGCCGGATCGACAGCGGTGGCGGCGGGATCTGCGTTCCGACCGGGCTCAAGGCCGCGCGCGACGAGCTCAAAAAGACGGTGGCCGGACAGCGGCACATCGTTCTCTTCGCCGATGCCAACGACGCCACGCAGGAGCTCGGTCCCTATCCCGAGCTCATCGCCGAACTCACAGGGGAGGGGATCACGATCAGCGTCATCGGACTCGGTTCGGATACCGACTCGGGTGGCGAGTTTCTGAAAAATGTGGCAAAGCTCGGCAGGGGACGGATTTTTTTTAACGCCGACCCGAACGAGCTTCCCGCGCTGTTCGCGCAGGAGACCGTCGCCGTCGCGCGCTCGGCATTCCTCGACGAGGCGACCCCGGTCGCGCCCGCGCCGGCTTGGAAGGAGATCGCAGCCAAGCCGCTCGACTGGCTGAAGGAAATTGACGGCTACAACCTGAGCTACCTCCGCCCCGACGCCTCGGTCGGGCTGCTCTCGAAAGACGAATATGCCGCGCCGCTTGTCGCCTGGTGGCAGCGCGGTGCCGGGCACGTGGCGGCGGTCTCGTTTCCGCTCGGCGGCGATTTTTCCGGGCGCGTCCGCGCGTGGCCTCAGTATGCCGATTTCGTTCAGACGCTCGCCCGCTGGCTCGTCGGCGCCGGCCTTCCACCGGGCATCGGGCTCAAGGAGGAGACCGATGGCACACGGCTCCGGCTCGATCTCTACTACGACGATTCATGGATCCCCCGCCTTGCCAAGCACCCGCCGAAAATCTCGCTGGCCACCGGCACGGGTATCGACGTTCAGGAACCGGTCTGGCAGCGCATGGAACCCGGACACTTCCGCTGCGAGACCGATCTGGCACCCGGGCAGTGGGTGCGCGGCGCGGTGCGCGTCGGCGAACACACGCTGCCGTTCGGCCCCCTCCTCGCCGGCTCCAACATCGAATGGTCGGTCCCGCCCGCCCGCGAGGCGGAACTCCGCGCGCTCTCGCGGGCCAGCGGCGGCACCGAACGCATCGACCTTGCAAAGGCATGGGAATCCCCGCTCCACGCAGCATGGCGCCCGCTCCGCAACTCCCTCCTCATCGCGGCCATCGCCGTGTTCCTCTTCGACGCCCTCGCCACCCGCATGGGCTGGCGGAAGTGGTGACCGCGAACTT
>DYRS01000181.1 GCA_020718585.1 Chthoniobacter flavus | reverse complement strand
GAACAAGCTCGGGGAGACGAAAGCCTGGGCAACCAGCGCGACAGCCAAAGCCATGGAAGCCACATTCATTTGCATCGCTTCCAAAAAGGCTTGTAGTGCCGACCTACCCCCTTGCGCGTCGTCGGTGGGAACTGCTTTCATGGGCAGGCCATGTTTCTCCGCTGCAAAAAACGCTACAAGGACGGCAAGGAGCACATTTACTGGAGCATCGTCGAAAATCGCAGGGTGTCGGGCGGTCGAGTTCTCCAGCGACACGTTCTTTATTTTGGCGAACTCAACGGCCGGCAGGAGGCATCCCGGCAAAAGACCATCGACCTTTTTGCACGCGAAGGAGATACCGCCCCGCAGCAGATCTCGCTCGTCTCGGAAGAACACATGCCCTTGGATGTTGGCGGGGAGGGGATTGCCCGCTCGGAAATTTGCCCGGCACCCGTTGGATTTGGCATTGCCTCCCGGAAGATTCAGAATAGAAGACAGCATTTTCGACTTCAAGCGGACGATCCCTAAATTCCATGAAAATCTCAATCAACTGGCTGCGCGACCACATTGACTGCAAACTTTCGACCGGCGATCTCGAGGTGCTGTTCCGGCGCGCCGGGATCGAAGTCCCCGGGGTCACAGATCTCGGAGCAGACTTCGACAAGGTCGTCGTCGCGCAAATCCTGGAGTCGTCGCCGCATCCGAACGCCGACCGGCTGAGCGTGTGCCGGGTGGACGACGGCTCGGGAACCTCAAGGCAGATCGTGTGCGGCGCGAAAAACTACAAGGTTGGCGACAAGGTTCCGCTGGCACTGCCGGGCGCGGTGATGCCCGGCGATTTCAAAATCAAGTCAGGCAAACTGCGCGGAGTCGAAAGCGAGGGGATGATGTGCAGCGCGAAGGAACTGCGCCTCGCGGACGATTCCGACGGGCTGCTCATCCTGCCGCCGGATGCTCCTGTGGGATCGCGGATCGGCGAGCATTTTCCGAAGGACGTGATCTTCGAACTCGAGACGACTCCGAACCGTCCGGACTGGCTGAGCCACCTCGGGATCGCGCGCGAGATCGGGGTTTTCACCGGGCTGCCGGTGCGCCCGCCCGTGATCGCCCTGCCGGCTTATGCACCCGCCGGTAACGCGGTCGAAATCGCCGTCGGGCAATGCTCTTACTACACGCTGCGGAAGATCCGGGGCATCAAGGTCGGGCCGAGCCCGCAGTGGTTGTGCGACCGCCTCGCATCCGTCGGACTCCGCCCGATCAACAACGTCGTGGACGTGACGAACTACGTGCTCTTCGCTCTCGGCCAGCCGCTCCATGCGTTTGATGCGGAAAAAATCTCCGGGCCACTGCGGGTCCGTCTGGCGGGTGCGGGCGAGCGGTTCCGCGCGCTCGATGGACGCGACTACCCGCTGGATACGGATTTTCTGGTGATCGCCGACGCGGCGCGTCCGGTCGCGCTCGCGGGGGTGATGGGCGGAGAGGATTCCGGGGTCGGCCCGGAAACGACCGACATTTTGCTTGAGAGCGCGGTTTTTGATCCGGCCGCTGTCCGGCGGGCCTCTCGGATGCTCGGCCTGCTCAGCGATTCGAGCTACCGGTTCGAGCGAGGGGTCGATCCCGAGTCGGTCGCTGCGGCCTCGTCGCTTGCGGCGCGCATGATCGTCGAACTCGCCGGCGGCGTTGCGGACGAGGTTTTGCTCGAGGCTGGCACCCGGTGGACGCGTCCCGAAATCGCCATCCGGCACGCGCGCGTCCGCTCGCTTCTCGGGGTAGACCTCGGCGACCAGGAAATCGAGAGAGCGCTCGCACGGGTCGGTCTTGAGAGGCTCTCCGGCGGAGAGATTTCCACATGGTCGGTGCCTGGGTTCCGGCGTGAGCTTGCGCGCGAGGCCGACCTCATTGAGGAAGTCGCGCGCGTCGTCGGAATCGAAACGATCCCGTCGAGGACCGCCGCGATCTTCGCGCCGTCGTCCGGCCCGGACGACGCCTACGACTTCCTCATGGAGTGTCGACGGATGCTGGCCGGACTCGGATTCCACGAAGCGCGCACGAGCACGCTTATCTCGGTCGCCGACTCCGCATGGTTTGGGCCGGCTGTCGAGCTGAAGAACCCGTTCGGCGACGACCAGTCGCGCCTGCGGACCAGCCTGCTCCCGGGGCTCCTCTCCGCGATCGAGCGCAACCTCGGTTCGCCGACAATCTGCCTCTTCGAGTGCGGACGCGTTTTTTCGCCATCCTGCGAAGCCTCGCGGATCGCGATGGTGGCGACCGGCCGGACATCGAACGCTGACTGGCGCGGAGGCACCGGCCGGAACTGGGACGTCTTCGACATGAAGGGTGCGGCGGCCCAACTCGCAGGGCTCTCCGATGACGATTTCGTGCCGCTCACCGATCCCCCGCTCCCGTTCGGCGCGGCAGTCGAGGTTTTTAAAAATGGCGTGCGCATCGGTCTGCTCGGCGTCCTCCACCCGGCCGAGGCCCGCAGGCTCGGCACTCACGCGTCGGTCGTCGCAGCCGAATTCGACGCCGACGCATGGCGCGCCGCGATGCCGGCATCCGCCGCCGCACGTCCGCTCCCGAAATTTCCCGCGTCCTCCCGCGACATCGCGATGACCGCGCCCTCCGCGCTCGCCTATCGCGATGTCCGCCGTGCCGTCCTCTCCCAGAATGAGCCGCTCCTCGAAACGCTCGCCCTCTTCGACCTCTTCACCGACCCCACGGGAAAAAACCTTCCCGCCGACAAGAAATCGCTCGCAATTTCCTTGACATTCCGGTCACCCGAACGAACGCTCACAACAGAAGAAGTCAACGCCGCCACCGACCGCCTGAAGGCCGGACTGAAGGCAAAGCTGGCGGTCGATTTCCGAGAGTAGTTCTTTCAAATTTCCGCTCATTTTCTTCGCGGAGGGACGAGCCTCGTTCGGAGCATCCTTCTGCGGTCGATTTGCCCTGCTGTGTTCGCGATTACACGTCGCAAACTCCCGAACCGATAATGATTAAAACAACCCGGAGGCTGGGCCTTCCGGCGCAATGACATGCCTTCACTGGAAGTCAGCGCGCGGGCGGGCGGTCATCCACCCTATCACTAGGGAACGGGAAATGCTTCGAAACGGCACAAGCGGGGCAACCTCTCTCCTGCGGGCCGGTTCCAGATGCGGAACCGGCCCGCACTTTTTCATTTCGAAAAAGATTGAAAACACCTGACAGGCGGATAGGAATCGAGCTTCATTTTTTAATGAAACTCAAACAACTCGATACGGTATTCTTTGTAGGCGCGGCACTTTTCATTGGGACATGCGGCGCACTGAACGCGCAGAACAGGATCAACAGCGGTCGCAACGCATTTTACACGCCGCCCGCGCCAGCCGATTTTTCCGACGATATCGGCAGCACTCCGGTCGGGGAAAACAATGCCGGCGGGTTTGATGCACTCGGTTTCCTGGCCGGCAGCCCGGTGAAATTCACGGCCGCATTTCGCGAGGGCTACGACGACAACCTCTTCACCACGCGCGTCGATAAGAGCGCGAGCTTCTACTCGAATCTCGCGGCCGGCGCGTTCTACGAGTTTGGCGGGCCCCGGTTCCAGTTCTCGACCAGCCTCGGTGCCGGTGCCACGTATTACTACACGCGGCCCGGTAAGAAAATGGACTACAACGGCCAGTTCTCGCTGAGCGCCGTCTATCGCGCCACCCCTAGGCTCACGCTCTCGATTGACACGACGACCGCCTATATGGCGCAGCCGGACACCAACATTATCGGCGGCACAAACCAGGTAAATGGCGATTACATCAACTCGAATACGAGCCTTGATGCGACCTACCAGTGGGCCGAGAAATTTTCGACCGTCACCGGCTACCAGATTTACGCGAACTACTACCTCGAGCAGGAGCTCAACGACACGCAGTCGTTCATCTC
>DYRS01000180.1 GCA_020718585.1 Chthoniobacter flavus | reverse complement strand
CGGGCATAAGGAACTCGTCCGCTGGGTGCTCTCGTGGGTGCCGGATGTCGAGGTGCTTGCACCGCGAAGCCTTCGCGACCGCGTGCGCGAGAAACTTCGTGAGGCACTGGGTGCTGCTACCGGCCAATAATCGAGACATCCTCGGCGAACAATGCGGCCTGGCACGCCTGCCAGAAATTGGTGGCCAGCTTCAGAATCACGCGCTCACAATTTGTCGCAATTTTTTTTCCGGCGCGCCCGTATCATGCGGGGCTCACAGCCGACGAGCGCACGACCAACCAGGAGCTTTTTTTGAGGGACGAGGTCCGGATCATCTGCGCGACGATCGCGTTCGGGATGGGGATCAACAAGCCGAACGTGCGCTGGGTCATCCACCACGACCTGCCGAAAAACATCGAGGGGTATTACCAGGAAACCGGTCGGGCCGGCCGCGACGGCCTTCCGGCGGATTGCCTTCTCCTTTTCAACCCCGGCGACGCGGCGAAGCAGACGCACTTCATCGAGGAGATGAGCAGCGCAAAGGAACAGCAGATCGCCCGCGAGCAGCTCCGGCTGATGATGCACTATGCGGAATGCCCGTCGTGCCGCCGCCGCGAGCTGCTGCACTATTTCGGCGAGGAGTATCCCGCTCCGACATGTGATTCCTGCGACAACTGCCTCGAACCCCGCGAATCCTACAACGCCACCACCCATGCGCAGAAGCTGCTCTCCTGCGTCTATCGCGTACGGGAGGCTGGACGGTTCGGCGTCGGCCTGAACCACCTCATCGAGATCCTCACCGGTGCGGACACAGAAAAGGTCCGGCGATGGAATCACGACCAGCTCAGCACATACGGAGTCGGCCGCGAACTCAGCCGTCCGGAGTGGGCGTCCATCGGCCGCGAGCTGATTCGCATGGGCCTGCTGGAGCAGGAGAAGGGCGAGTTTCCCACCATCGCCCTGACGGAGGATGGATTCGATGCGCTCAAATCCCGGCGTATCATCATGCTCACAAAATCGATGGTGAAAAAGAAGGCACCCGTGGTCCGCGCCGGCGAGATCGAGTGCGACGAGACCCTGTTCGACCGGCTCCGCAAATTTCGCAAAAAGCTGGCCGACGAGCGAGGGGTCCCCGCCTACGTCATTTTCGGCGACAACACCCTCCGGCTCATGGCGCGGGAGTATCCGCAACAATCGGCCGACCTCCGCGGGATCAGCGGCATCGGGGAAAAGAAGATGGCCGAGTTCGGCGAGGCGTTCACCGCCGAAGTCAGATCGTATCTTGCGACGTATCCGAGGGTGAAATTCTGAGCCGGATCCGGCGATAATTCACCACGGAGGACACGGTGTGCACGGAGGGATGACTCTTCTCGTGGTCCACTGCTTGCGGAACCTTTCCCGGCAGATTGGCTGATGCCTGGGGGACAGGAGTATCCCGGGGGGGGGCCAAAGGCTCCGAACAAGATCCAAACCTGCATCATTACTCAGGTGCCGCCAGCACCGCCACAAACTGAAGGGGGAGGAATGAAAAGCGGGGGCGGGAACAGCCGCCCCCTGCCATTTTGCGGGCGTGCAATTCTGCAAAATGCTGGTCATGATCCGCATCCGTCACGCCGTAACCAGCCCGCCTCCTTGCCACCGATGACCCGCGAAAAAATCACGCTTTCCCAGCTCGAATCGTTCCTCTTCAAGTCGGCGGACATCTTGCGCGGGAAGATGGATGCCTCGGAGTTCAAGGAGTTCATCTTCGGGATGTTGTTCCTGAAGCGGCTGTCGGACGAGTTTGAGCTGAAGCGGGACGCCATCAGGAAGGAGTATGCCCACCTCCGTGATCAGCCGGAGTTGCTGGCCGAGTTGCTGGAGGACAAGACCACCTACGGGGAGACATTCTTTGTCCCGGTCCGGGCGCGGTGGCATGAGGCATGGACCGACGAGAACGGCGGCGAGGTTCCGGCGCTCAAGGATCTCAAGCACGACATCGGCAACATGCTCAACAAAGCGATTGCCGCCGTGGAGGATGAGAACGACGCCCTGGCCGGGGTGCTGAAGAACAACATCGACTTCAACGCAGTCAAAGGGAAAACCAAGATCCCGGACCAGAAGTGGAAGGACCTCCTCGACCACTTCAGCCAACCGGGCTTCGTCCTAGTGAATGACAACTTCGAGTTCCCGGACCTCCTCGGTGCCGCCTACGAATACCTGATCAAATTCTTCGCCGACAGCGCGGGCAAGAAGGGCGGCGAATTCTACACACCCGGCGAGGTCGTCCGGCTCCTCGTGCAGATCATCAAGCCCCAGGCCGGGCACGAGATTTACGATCCCACCATGGGCTCGGGCGGGTTCCTCATCCAGAGCCACCAATACGTCGAGGAGCAGGGCCAGAACCCGAACGACCTCGCGCTCTTCGGCCAGGACTCGAACGGCACAGTCTGGTCGATCTGCGTGATGAACATGATCCTCCACAACATTACCCGGTTCACCATCGAGAACGGGGACACCTTGGAGGATCCGCTCATCCTCGAGCACGGGAGCGTGCGGAAGTTCGACCGCGTCATTGCGAATCCGCCATTTTCCCAGAATTACAGCCGTGCCACGCTCAAGTTCCCGTCCCGGTTCCGCGAGTGGTGCCCGGAGACGGGGAAAAAGGCGGATCTTATGTTCGTCCAGCACATGGTCGCCAGCCTGAAGGCCGGCGGCCACCTGGCCACGATCATGCCGCACGGCGTCCTTTTCCGGGGCGGCAAGGAGAAGCTTATCCGCGAGCTGCTCATCAACGACGACGTGATCGAGGCCATTATCAGCCTGCCGCCCGGACTGTTCTACGGCACCGGCATCCCGGCCTGCGTCATCGTCATCAACAAAAACAAGCCCGACGCCCTGCGCGATCAGGTCCTCTTCATCAATGCCGACCGGGAGTTCGCCGAGGGCAAGAACCAGAACAAACTCCGGCCAGAGGACATCGAGAAGATCGACTTCGTCTTCACCCACAAGCGCGAGCTGCCGAAATACAGCCGCCTCGTCACCAAGGCCGAGATCGTCGAGAAGCACGACTCCAACCTGAATATCCGCCGCTTCGTGGACAACACGCCGGACCCGGAGCCGGAGGACGTCCAGGCCCATCTCATCGGGGGAATACCCTTCGGAGAAGTTGAAAGTGTTCAGTGTTCAGTTCTCAGGAAGAAATTCGGGATAGAGACCGCGACTCTGTTCCGTCCGGAACGTGAAGGTTATCTGGCGTTTGTGGAGGCCATTGACCGCAAAGCGGCCATCAAGCCGTTGATCGAGGGCGAGGCCTCGGTGATCCGCACGCTCACCGGCCACCGGGAGGCCCTGCAATCGTGGTGGGAGATCGCCCGGCACGACTTCGCCCAGCTCCGGGAGGGCAAGAAAATGCCGGAGGTCCGGCAGGAATTGCTCTCGACCTTGAAATCCCGCTTCATCCCGCTCGGGGTCCTGGACGAATTCCAGAGCGCCGGGGTCTTCGTGAACTGGTGGCAGCAGATCCGCTACGACCTAAAAACCATCGTGTCCACCGGTTGGCATCACACCCTCATCCCGGATTCCTACCTCATCGCCGCGTTCTTCCAGGCGGAGGCCGATGCCATCGAGGCGCTGGAGGCCGCCATCAGCGAGGCCCAGAGCCACCTGGCCGAGGCCGTGGAAGCCGGGCAGGAATTGGCCGCCTACGAACCGGAGGAGGACGAATCCGTCACCGCCGCCGTCATCAAGGATGCCCTGAAGGCCCTCATTGGCGACCTCAAGGGCAGCACCGGCGAGTCCGCTCAACAGGAATTGAAGAAATTGCAGGCCCAGGAAAAAGCGATTGCCGAACTGGAGAAGCGCATCAAGGACAGCAAGGGCGACCTCCACACCCTCACGGCTGAACTCGACCTCAAGCTCCAGCTCAAGCGGCTCGG
>DYRS01000179.1 GCA_020718585.1 Chthoniobacter flavus | reverse complement strand
TTGCCAGATAATGCTGATTGCCTCGCAACTTCTGCTTCTATACCCGGTGAACGACTACAACAGAACAAGCCCCACCACAAAACCACCACCGACATTTTCAACGCGATGAACGCCAACCACCATCGCACCGCCCTCCGCTCCGTTTCCGCCGCTCACCCTTCCTTTTCCTCTCGCTCGTGAATTGGCCCTGGCGAGCGGCCGGGTTGCGAAGTCCGGGATTGATTTTTTCGTCCGGCGGGAGAGATTCTACCGAATGCACGATCCACGATGCGACAGGCTGGCCGAGGTATTGACCCAGCACTCGACGAAGCTGAAGAAGGGCGAGAATGTTCTCGTCGAGATTTTTGACGTCCCCGATGAGATGGCGATCGCGCTGATCCGCGCGGTTCGGGCGGCCGGCGCGGTGCCGTTTGTGAACATCCACCGCGCATCCGTGGCGCGCGAGCTTGCGCTCGGGGCAACCGAGGCGCAGGCCGCCGTGTCGGCTGCGGTCGAGCTTGCGCGCATGAAGAAGATGCATGCGTATATTGCGGTGCGTGGGAGCCACAACATCACCGAGATGTCGGATGTGCCGGAGGAGACGATGCAGATGGTATCCGGCCGGATGCGGCCGGTGCAGGACTGGCGGATCAACCGCACGAAGTGGGTCGTGCTCCGCTGGCCGACCCCCGGCATGGCGCAGCAGGCGCAGATGAGCACGCCCGCGTTTGAGGACTTTTTCTTCAAGGTCTGCACGCTTGACTACGCGAGGATGACGCCCGGCATGACTGCGCTCAAGGCACTGATGGACCGGACCGATCGGGTCCGCCTTACGGGACCGGGGACCGACCTGAAGTTTTCGATCAAGGGGATCGGCGCGGTCGTCTGTGGCGGCGACCGCAACATCCCGGACGGCGAGGTATTTTCCTGTCCGGTGAAGACGAGCGTCGAGGGGCATGTCTCGTTCAACGTGCCGAGCATCTACCAGGGGCATGCGTTTGACGACGTGCGCCTAGAATTTTCGAAGGGAAAGATTGTCGGCGCGACGGCGAGCAACACGAGCGCGCTGAACCGGATTCTCGACAGCGACGCGGGCGCGCGGTTCATCGGCGAGTTCAGCCTCGGGTTCAACCCGCACATCCTGCACCCGATGCGGGACATTCTTTTTGACGAGAAGATTGCTGGCTCGTTCCACTTCACTCCCGGCCAGGCCTACAAGGTTGCCGGCAACGGGAATACAAGCCGGATCCACTGGGACATGGTTTGCATCCAGCGCCCGGACTACGGCGGAGGCGAGGTATGGTTCGACGGCAAGCTGATCCGCAAGGACGGCGTCTTCACCATCCCCGCGCTCAAAAAGTTGAACCCCGAATTTCTGATGGGCTAGCGGCATGCTGAAGAAGGCGATCATGAATCCTCTTGAAGCGCGGATGGGATACAAGTTCCGCAACGGGCTCCTGCTGGCCGAGGCACTCACGCATCCTAGCATCTCGCTCGAGAGGAAGGACTATCCGTTTGACAACCAGCGGCTGGAGTTCCTTGGCGACGCGGTGATCCAAGTCGTCGTGACCGAGCACATTTTCCAGATGTTCCCGGATTTCAGCGAGGGGAAGATGACGAAGCTGCGGACCCGCCTTGTCTCGCGCATGGCACTGCGCGAGCGCGCGGCCGCGCTCGACCTCGGGAGCTTCCTCATGATGGGCCGCGGCGAGGAGGCAAACGGCGGGCGCGAGCGCTCGTCCACCCTCGCCGATGCATTCGAGTCGGTCGTCGGGGCGATCTACCTCGACGGCGGGTTCGAGGCGTCGCGGATCTTTCTGCTCCGGCAGATGGAGGATGTCTTCGCCGACCTTGCCGGTCAGCCGGAAGAAATCAACCCGAAGGGGTTTCTTCAAGAGATGCTCCAGTCGATCACTCCGAACGCCCCGGAATACGAACTCCTCTCGCAGACCGGCCCGGAACATTCAAAAAAATTTGTCTGTCGGGTCGTCTGGAACCGGATCGAACTCGGCAGCGGCGAGGGGTTGAGCAAAAAAGAAGCCCAGGTCGCGGCCGCCGCGCAGGCACTCGAAAACCGACTTTGGGAAAAAGAACCGCGCCGCCGCACAATCAAAAAATGATCTACCAACTCCCGCTTTTTGTCACCGGCCTTGCCGCCGGGATCCTTCTCATTGTCGGCCACTCGCTGGCGCTCGCGCGCAAAAGGCAGTGCGTTGCCTTCGCACGCGAATTCCCCCGTTGCCGGAAGGGAGCCACCGTGCTCCTCGCGGTCGCCGCCGTCTGGAGCTTCCTGCTCGTGCGCTCGATTGATCTCGGGGAGTTTTCTTCACTCCGCACGTTGATGCTCGGGGCGATCGTGGCGGGCGCGGTCCTCTCGTGGATCTACGTTCCGGAATTTCTTGCCGTCCGCGCGCTCGGGATGCTGCTGCTCCTCGCAGCCGAGCCGCTGCTCGAATCCGCCGTGCTGCGCACCGAGCCGACCCGGCTGTTTCTCGTCGTGCTCGCCTATGCGTGGATTGCCGCCGGGCTGTTTTTTGTCGGCATGCCTTATCTCCTCCGCGACGCCGTCACGTTTGTGACCGCCGGAACCCTGCGCTGGAAAGCCGCCGCCGCCGTCGGCCTCGCCTACGGGCTCGCGCTCGTTACCTGCGCGTTCGCGTTCTGGAAAAATTAACCGTCGGCCCATGTCGCAATTTTCCGTCGTCACCCCCTCGCTGAACCAGGGGGCGTTTATCGGCGAGTGCCTGAAGTCGGTCCGCACCGCAGCCGCGCGCGCCGGTGCCGACGTCGAGCATATCATCATGGACGGCGGCAGCACCGACCGCACGCTGGATGTCCTGCGGGGTCAGGATGCCGCGAAGTGGTTCAGCGGGCCGGACGGCGGCCAGACGGAAGCGATCAACCGGGGGCTTGCGATGAGCACCGGGGCGATTGCTTCCTACCTCTGCGCCGACGACCAGCTCGAGCCCGATGCGTTCGCGCTTGTCGGCGCGGCATTTGCGGACGAGCCCGCCGCCGACGTCGTCCACGGCGACGCGTATTTCCTAGAGGAAGGCTGGAAGCGCCGCAAGCGGTCCGGAGAATTTTCCGAACGGCGGCTGCGGCGGGGCAATTTTCTCCTCCAGCCGGCGGTATTCCTGCGCCGCGCGGTCATCGAAACCCACGGGCCTTTCGACCCGTCGCTCAGGTTCTGCATGGACCACGAGTTCTGGCTCCGAATCGCATCATCGACCCGCTGGGCGTATGTGCCCGCACCGCTCGCCTCGTGCCGCCTGCATGCGGACGCCAAGACCTGGAGCGAGCTCCCCGACGCATGGGACGAGGCCCGCCGGATGCAGGCCCGCCACGGGATCCGATGGCGTCCGCTCCGCGACGCGCTCTGGATGCGGCTGCTCGGCTGCCACTACTACCGGCTCAAGCGTCGGCTGATCGCCCGCATGGCCAAATCCCGGAAATCGTTGCGCGCCAAATCAGGGCCAATGCCCAGCCATGCAAAACCCACGGAATCAGAGTGAGATAGGTAATACGAGAAAACATCAGGGCGGAATTTTTTTACCACTCGCGATGAAAACTACCGCCAAGACGCCGCCGAATCCTCCGATCAACCTGCAGCAAGTTGAGGTGCGCCCGCTCGGGGGCGAGGAGGAAAAGCTCAAGTCGAGCGCACTGCTCGACGCCCATCATTATCTCAAAGACATGCACGCTGTGGGGGAGCGCATCCGCTACGGGTTTTTTGACGCAGCGGGGCAAATGCCAATCACACCATCGCACCGCCCTCCGCTCCGTTTCCGCCGCTCACCCCTCCTTTTCCTCTCGCTCGTGAATTGGCCCTGAAGATTTATGCAACCAGTTACATTTCTTGTTGACAAATTCCGGATTTGAGGGCAGATTATTTTCTATGAAAACGAGACGAAAAGTCAGTT
>DYRS01000040.1 GCA_020718585.1 Chthoniobacter flavus | reverse complement strand
GCCGGAGATGGACGGTCTCGCTGCCACCGGAAAAATCTGTGAGATCTACCCGCCGGATGTCCGCCCGCAGATCGTGGCGCTGACCGCGAACGCAATGGATGGCGACCGCGAGGTCTGCCTAGCAGCCGGCATGCACGACTACCTCGCAAAGCCGGTCCGCCACGAGCAGCTCGCCGGAGTAATCGAGCGCGCAGCCGCACGCGCCCGCGAAATCGCTCCCAGCTAGGCCCGAATTGCGCGATTAGAACAGGAAAGGGCTAGCTTGTTTTCTTCGGCAGGACAGCAACCGGGGTGGTCGCTTCCCCCTCCCAAATCTGGCCTAGTTTAGACATTTCCTTTTGATGTTGCCTTCCCCTCATTACTAATATTAGCATACGACCTTCACCATATATGAATATAAAACATATCACCAGCGATTCCCTGCGCTCCCTCCTGGAACTCACGGACAGAAAAGAAAAACTCATCAAGGCACTGTCAGATCTCGAGAATGAGATCGCTGGCGCTCTCAAGGGCGCGGCAACCGTCGCGGTTGATGCCGCCGAGACGGTCACCCCGTTCAAGCCCGCAAAAAAACAGGAAAAAAACGGACGTCACGGCGGACTGAAAACCCGCATCCTCGACCTCCTCGAAGCCGCTGGCGACGAGGGCCTTCGCGTCAAGGATATCGCCGCGAAACTCGGCAGGAATGCCGCCAACATCTCGGTCTGGTTCAGCACAACCGGCAAAAAAATCACCAAGAAAATCGAGCCCGGACGCTTCGCAAAAAAAAGCGCGAAAAAGCCAGCGAAGGCGGGCAAACCCGGCAGACCTGCAAAAAAGAAGATCTAGTCTGGATCAATCACAAGTGGGGCAGCCCGGCTTGCATGGCAAGATGGGTTGCCCCGCTGTGTTTTTCATCCGAAAGCCGGCTCGTTCAGCACGATAATTCCCTCGGCAACAGTGGTTCCACCGGCTTCCGCCGACACCGCAAACTGGCGCAGCCCGCCCAGCGAACCGGTCAGCTTCGCCCGAAGCACGATCATTTGTCCCGGCCGGGCGGGCGCCGGAAATTTCATCGAGCGGATTGCCGAGAGCAGAAACCCTCGTTCCAAAGCACCGGCAATTCCCGCGATCTGCGCGAGTGCCTCGGTGAGGATCACCCCCGGCACGATCAGGTTGCCGGGGAAATGTCCGGCAAACATCGGGTCATCCGGCGCGAGGGTTTTCTCGACTGCCGCAGCAACCCCAGGGGCCGACGCCGTAACTCGGTCCAAAAACAGAAATGGCACCCGGTGCGAGAGCCCGAACGCCAGCGGATCGGTCACCAGCGGCCCTCCGGCAACGTGATTTCAAAGACTGTGGCACCGCTCTTGCCCGAGCCCTCGAGAGGTTCGATACCAAGGTCCTGATAGGCCTTCTCGAGTGCCTTCGGGTCGAGGCGAAGCTCCGGGTAAATCCGCTTGAGGCGTTCTTTCACCCATCGCTTGGCGATCTTTCTGTCGAGCGGATGCAGCGGCGGCTCGCCCTGTAGCTTATTGCGGAGGAATTCGAAAATCGTCATCGGATCAGCACCGCAATCCGGGCGGTGGCAAAAAGTGCGTTGGTCAAAACCCACGCAACCACGCCCGCGTTCCAGCGGGTGAGCCGCAGCCGGGCATCCACCGGATACGCGAATGCGAGCGCGAACCCGGCGACCGCGAGCACTCCGAGCGACAGCGCGGCGCGCGCCGTGGCTGGTCCGTCGCCCCACGGGTTCCACAGCCACCAGAGCCGGTCGGACGACAGAAATGTCATCCCGTTGGCGATTGTGAGCGCGAATGCGGCGGCCGTGCCAGCAGCGAGTCCGACCCGACCTGCCCCCGGGAATACGGCGGCGGCTGACTGTCCGCTCACGGTGAGAATCGAAAATCCCAGAAGGGGAAGCATGAGAGGGAGCGCGCCGCCGAGGCGCAGCCCCGCGTGCTCGGTGAACTGAAGCGGGCCGACCGGCCACCCGGCCATCGCGCCAAGCCCGAGAACCACCGCCAGCGAAATCACCACGATCCCCGCCGACATCCTCGCCCCGGAGAGGCCGGCCCAGTCGGCAAGCTTCGCATAGACACCCACAAAAAAGATCAAGACCCACGCAGCATCCCACCACGGCCACGACCCGGCGGGCAGGAACGGCAGCACCAGCCCGGCCGCAGTGCATGCGAAAAAAAGCGCGCGAAAAATCCTCGTCACGGATCCTCCTTTGCCGGGGGTTCATCCCGGCGAGGTTCCGCCGCCGCCCGCGCGGCACGCCGCCTTTCGCGAAATTGCAGAAACGGAAGCATCCCCATGTATGCGATGGCCGCGGCGGGGGTCGAAAGAAAAATCGAGCCGACGAGCATCGGAAGTCCGATGTGAACGAACGTTTTCCATTTCACGACCTCGCTGAAATGAAAGTGCGCCGAGCCCAGCGTCGGCGGCATCTCATGGAGTCGGCTCAGGATTGCGAACCCAATGTCGTATTCGATTTTGAGCAGGACCGGCCAGAACGGAGTGACAACATCGTGCAGCGAAACGGCGATCACCGCCGCGATCGGGCTGCAGCGGAGCAGATACGCAAGCCCAAGGCAAAGGAGGGTCTTGAGCCCGAAGAGCGGTGTGAAGCCGATGAACATCCCGATCGCCACCCCCCCGGCAATCGCATGCGGAGAATCCCGCAGGTCGAGCAGCCTGCTCCCCAAACTGCGGAAGTAGGCAAAAACTTTTTTCGTGATCGCCATCGCGCCGCTGACACTCGCTCCCGGTCGGCGGGCACGTCAAGAATTCGCATCGGCGTGATCCCGCCACCGGCGCATTTCCGAAAAATTGCGGATGAGCATGAACGGGCCTGCCATGCAGAAAAGGTTGCCGACCACGAGAAGCGCGACGACGATCACGTCGAGCGGCAATGTCAGCCAGACAAGGGCCGCCGCCAGCCGAGCCAGTAGATAAGCGCGGAGAGCAGGATCCCGGCGGTCAGGTCCGGCTGGAACGCCCACAAAAAAAATCACCTCCCCGGCGATCACCGTGCTCGCGCGGAAGTTTTCATCGCGCCGGAGCGGGCGGATCCGGCAGGATGGGGGGGGCGAACCAGCGGTCGTGCTCGCGGATCAAGTCCACAAGCCGGTCAACCGCCTCGTCGGCCGGGATGTTGAACTTCACCGGCGACTTGCCGACGTAGAGGTTGACCTTGCCCGGCGCGCCGCCCACATAACCAAAATCCGCGTCGGCCATCTCGCCCGGCCCGTTGACGATGCACCCCATGATCGCAATTTTCACGCCCTTGAGGTGGACCGTTGCCGCGCGGATCCGGGCGGTCGTCTCCTGAAGGTTGAAAAGCGTGCGCCCGCAGCTCGGGCACGCAACGTAGTCGGTCTTAAAAATCCTCACGCCGGCCGCCTGCAGGATGTTGTAGGCGAGCCGGAGCGACCCGCCGTCCCCCACCATGCGGGCATCTTCGGAATGCGCGGACGAGGCTGCTTCCGGGAGCGCGGGCGTCCCGCCCGCTTCTTCGGAATGCGGGCAAGATGCCCGCGCTCCCGGTGACTTGCTTTTGTCGGGCACGCGTTCTTCGACCATCACCGCGTCCCCGATCCCGTCGCAGAGGAGCGCGCCAAGATTCGTCGCTGCAACGAGGAGTGCCTCCGCGGAATCATTCCCCATTCCGCATTCTTCATTCCGCATTCTGTCTTTAAGCAGGATCGGATGCCTCGGGTCGAGGCGCGCAGCCAGCAGGCGGAACGCCGGGATCGCGTCGAGGGGGCACGAGTCGGAGACCGTCGCAAGGCGTGCGTCGGGCAGGGCGTTCGCGGCCGCAACCTCCGCCTCGTCAAGCGGGTCGATCTCGAGCAGCCCGGCGTCCTCGCAGACGATCTCCGGCAGAAATTCCCCAACGACCGGCAGTCCGGTTTCCGCGCGCCGCACAGCAACCCGCACGACCTCGCCGCCGCCGGTAGGAACTCCCGCCGCAAGGATTTTGTGCGACCCGCGGCGGACGTAGGAAAACGGATCCGCCGGAACATTCTGCCCGCGCTCAAAAATCTCCGCCGGGACCGGCCGCCGCAATTCCGCGAGCGAGACGAGCACCTTGGCGACCGGGATTTCATGGACAGAATCCTCGGTGAGCGAAACGCGGATCGTGTCGCCGATCCCGTCGGCCAGCAGGCTCCCGATCCCGATCGCGCTCTTGATCCGCCCGTCCTCGCCATCCCCCGCCTCGGTCACCCCGAGGTGGATCGGGTAGAGCCAGGAGGAATTTGAAATTTGGAATGCGGAATGCGAAATGGAAGAGTTCCGCTCCTCGCCCGGCCGGTGCATTTCGCATTGATTCAAGGCTTCAAGCCTTGAAACCAAGAGCCGGTAGGCGTGGATCATGACCTTCGGGTTCGACGCCTTCATCGAAAAAACGAGGTCGTGGAAGTCGAGATCGCGGGCGAGACGCGCGAATTCGAGCGCACTCTCGACCATCCCGGTCGGCGAGTCGCCGAACCGGTTCATGATCCGGTCGCTCAGGCTCCCGTGGTTCGTGCCGATCCGGATCGCAACCCCGCGCGCCTTGCAGAGCAGGACAAGCGGCGCAAACCGCTCGCGGATCCGGCCGAGCTCGTCCTCGTATTCTGCGTCCGAATATTCGCGGACCGCAAACTTTTTTGTGTCGGCGAAATTCCCCGGATTGATCCGGACCTTGTCCACATGAAGCGCGGCCTCGAGCGCGACCTCCGGTTTGAAGTGGATGTCGGCGACGAGCGGGACCGTGCAGCCGGCGTGGCGGAGGGCGTCGCGGATCGGCCCGAGGTTCCGCGCATCGCCGACCGTTGGCGCGGCAAGGCGCACGATCTCGCACCCCGCCCCGACCAGCCCGAGCGTCTCGTGCACGCACGCGGTGGCGTCCATCGTGTCGCTCGTGAGCATCGACTGGACGCGGACGGGATTTTTTCCTCCGATGGCTGTCCCGCCGACGCGGACCTCGCGGGTCGGTCGGCGTCCGGGTGACGGGCGGTGGACCGGGTGCATCGCGGCTACTTCGATTTTTCCACGGCCGGCGGGCGCTTCGGCAGGAACATGTCGCCGACGTCGTAGAACGTGAGGTAGAGCATGAACCCGATGAGCGCGAGCGCGCAGGCGGTCTGCACGAATTCGAGCACGCGGACGTTGATCGGCTTCCTGCGGATCCCCTCGATGATCGCGAGCGTGATGTGGCCGCCGTCGAGCACCGGGAACGGCAGGAGGTTCAGGAGCGCGAGGTTCACGTTGATGAGCACGCTGAACGCGAGCGCGATCCGCCAGCCGTTCTCGTTTTCAAAAATCTGGTAGTAGAGGCGCATGATCCCGACCGGCCCGCTGAAGTGCGCGGCCTTCACGTCGGACTTCGATGAGAACAGCGCGTCAACCATCCGGAAGATGCTTGTCGCGGCCTCGCGGACTTGGGTGATCGGGTCGGGATACACCAGCGTCGTGCGCCCCCACTCGATCCCGAAATTCACCGGCGCGTCGGACTTTTCCGGGAGCGGGAGAGCGAGCTCGACCGGCTGCCCGCCGCGCTCGACCGTCACGGCCAGCGACTTCCCCGGGTTCGCATCAACAAACGGCCCGATGTCGCGAAAATCGAAGATCGGCTCGCCGTTGATCGCTGTGACCAGGTCGCCGGAGCGGAAGCCTGCGCGGTCGCCGAGGCTGCCCCGGATGACAAACCCGACCCCCGGCACAAGTCGCGGACCGACCTGCACCTCGCGCAGCGCCGGACGCCTCCAGCCGGACGTCTCCGGCTTAGTCCAGCCCGACGGGATCACGATCTCCTGGCCCTCGCGGATGACCGAAAATGCGATCGTCTCACCCTCGCTGCGCACGATCCTCCACTTCACGCTGTCGGTCCCGCTCAGGAAATTTTTGACCGGATGCCCGTCCACCGCGACGATCCGGTCGCCGACCCGGAGCCCGGCGGTCTGGCCGGGCCCGCCCTCGGTGAGGAAGCCGATCGTGGTCGAGTCGAAGTCGCTCTGCGGCTTTCCGACAAACCAGACGACGCAGGCCATCGCCAGTGCCAGCCCGAAGCTGAAGACCGGTCCAGCCGCCGCCACGATGATCTTGTCGAGCGGCCTCACCGGCGGCAGCGAATCGCGCGACTGCTCGACCTTCCCCTCGAGCGCCTCCATCGGCGCAAGCTGCGGGATCGCCACAAACCCGCCGGCAGGGATCGAGCCGAGTCGGTATTCGACCCCGCCGATCGTCCGCTTCCAGATCGGCTTCCCAAACCAGATCGCAAACTTCTCGACGACCAGCCCCCGCCACTTCGCAGCCAAAAAATGTCCGAGCTCATGGACGACGATGAGCAGGTTGAAGATCAGGACGACCTCGACGCAGATGAAAAGGAATTTGAGGATTGCGAGCATAATGCGAGCGCAGACACTATTCCACGCCTGCGAAGGAAGCAAGTTTCATGGACACTTCCGGACGTTTCAGCACGCAACTCGATCCGCCGTCAGCCCAGCGGAATCCCCAGATCGCCGATCCGGCTGATCGTCAGGCCGTGGAGGACGGGGACATCGGCCGCCAATTTTTTAAAGACGTCCTCGATGGATGCGAGGCTGGCGGGTGTCCCGGTGACGGATTCCGTGAGATCGCGGAGAATTTCCCAATCGTCGCGGGCGTTGCCGGGCGGCTGGATCGCGCGGTTGAGCCTCTGGAGGCGGCCTTTGATGTTGATCATCGAGCCGCGCTTTTCCGCCCACGCTCCAGCCGGCAGGACGACCGTCGCATGCGGGGTCGTCTTGTTCGCGAGGATGCCCATCGCGATGAGCACATCCAGTCGTTTGAGTGCGGGTTCCGAGATTCCGCAATCCGCGGCGTCCTCGCCGAGGACGACGAGCCCGGAGATCGTGCCCGCCTCGACGCCGCGCGCGATGGCATCGAGCCGGGCGGTCGCAAGACCGAGGAGCTTCGCGCCCGAGGTGTTGGGATTTCCGTCGTCGGAGACGAGGAACCCGTCGCCCGCCTGCGGGCGCGGGAGGACGTCGATATTTTCGATCCCGAGCGCTTTCGCAAGCCCGGCGGCGAGGAAGAGCTCCTCGTTTGTCATGCGCGCGGAGACGATGATCGCGGTCTCCGCCGGGTCGCGGCCCCTGAGCGCGGCCGCAGCAACCTCGATCGCGCGCGGCCATTTCGCCGGAGCCTCCTCGCCCCGCACGAACGGCTCGACCAGGCGGTCGTCGCTGTGAAGATAGTGGAAATTCAGCCGGTGGCTGTCCGGCATCCAGCACGAGTTGACGTCGTCATTTTCGCGCGGGGTGATCCGGTAAACGACGTTCTCGCGGCTGGAGATGATGATGTTTGACCCGGTCCCGCAGGTGACGTCAATGCTCGGGGTCTCCTTCAAAAACCAGACGCGCATTTTGAACCGGAAGTCCTTGCTCGTAAGCGCGCCGACCGGGCAGATGTCCACCGTGTTCAGCGAGTAATTGTTGTCAAGCCGCCTGCCGGGATAGACGGCAAGCGCGTTGAAGCTCCCGCGGTTGACGAACCCGAGCACGTCGTCGTGCGCGATCTCCTTCATGAACCGCACGCACCGCGAGCACATGATGCACCGCTCGTCGTCGAGCACGATCCGCTCGCCGATGTCCACATGCTTCGGCTTTTTCACCTTCTCCTCGACAAACCTCGACTCGCCCTTTCCAAACTCCACCGAAAATTCCTGGAGCCGGCACTCGCCGGCCTGGTCGCAGATCGGGCAGTCGAGCGGATGGTTGATGAGTAGAAATTCCATCACCCCGTCGCGACATTCCTTCACCATCGGCGAATCCGTGCGCACGCCCATCCCCTCGCTGACTTCGGTCGCGCACGAGATCGCCGGCCGCGGGCCCCATGCGATCTCAGGATGCCCGTCCGCGCCGAGCATCGGCTTCCGGTCGGGCGACATCTTCGGCATCCCGAGCTCGACCATGCACATCCGGCAGTTCCCCGGCACGCTCAGCTTCGGATGGTAGCAGTAGTGCGGGATGAACTTCCCGCTCTCCATGCAGGCCTCGATCAGCCGCGTCCCTTTCGGAAACTGCTTCCATTCGCCGTCCACCTGCACGTTGACTATTGGTGCTGCCGTTCCGCTCATGATGAAAAGTTGTCTAAACGAATTCGCGCGCGATGGCAATTGCGATGCGCCCGCAGGTCGTCCTAGTCGCAATTATTCTTCCGGGCGGGTGATTTTCTACTGGATGCCGGGCGGTCGGCGCGCGAAACTCGACCGCTTACGATGTCTGAACCACACTTTGCCGTTGCGTCCACGTTTTCTCCGCGATTCCGGGCGGTCATCTCCGAGGCCGACCGCATCGCGAGGAAATTTGGCGCGCGCCTCAGCGTCCTGCACGCGGGTGATCGCTCGGACGAGAAGGTGGAAAATTTTCAGGAGGCGTTTGCGGAGCTTGGCCGCGACGAGGTGGATATTTACTGGTGCGAGGGCGACACTCCGGCGCAGGCACTTGTTGACGCAGCCGCGAGCGAGTATTTCGACCTGCTCATCGCCGGCGCGATCGACCGTCCGAACGACTTCCGCAACTTCACAGGCGGCGTCGTGCGCGAGCTTCTCCAGCGAGCGCCCTGCGACCTGCTCCTCATCCCATCGCCGAAGGCGGAAGACGAAAGCGAGAGCATCTCGGCGTGCCTGATGATCGAGGCCCACCGCCCGCGGTGGCGTGCCGCGCGAGTCGCGCTCGCAGCGATCGCTCCCGGCGAGATCGCCGTCCTGGCCGCCGACAGCCCGTTTGCTCATGCCCGCGACGCGGCACTCGGCCACGAATCGAGCAGCTCGGAGATTGACGAGCTCTGCGAGGAGCTGGAAAAAATTGCGCCGGGGGTTGATCTGCGGACGGTCAAATCGAACACCGGGTTCACGCTCTGCGACATTGTGCAGGATGCCGCACCGGATTTCCTGCTGGTCGAGGCCGAGTGGAGGAACCGCAAGCGCTTTCTGCCTCCGCACCTCGACTGGCTGAACCAAGTCATCCCGGCCCGCCTGTTTCTCCTCGGCAAGCCGCCGCGCGAAGACGTCGCGCCCGCCTGACCGCCCGGATCCCAGGGCATGTCCGACCAGATCCACCACCTCCGCAGGGATTACGACCGCGATCCTCTGACCAAGGCCGATCTCGATCCGGATCCGGTCAGGCAGTTCCGCGCATGGTTCGAGGACGCCCGCGCGTCCGGAATTCCGGAACCGAACGCGATGACGCTCGGCACGGCCGACGCCTCGGGCCGAGTCTCCTGCCGGACGGTTCTCCTGAAAGCCTACGACGAGCGAGGGTTCGTGTTTTTTACCAATTACGGGAGCCGGAAGGCGCGGCAGATCGCCGAAAACCCTCGCGCCTCGCTCCTCTTCCCGTGGGTCGCGCTCGCCCGCCAGATCGAAATCGCCGGGCCGGTCGAAAAAATCTCCGTCGCCGAATCCCTCGCGTATTTCATGAGCCGACCGTTCGGAAGCCGACTCGGTGCCTGGGTCTCCGACCAGAGCGACGTTATCCCCTCGCGCAGGATCCTCCTCGCGAAATTCGACGAGATCAAGCGGAAGTTCGCGAACGGTGAGATCCCGAAACCCGAGGGCTGGGGCGGATACCGGATCGTGCCGGATTCGGTCGAGTTCTGGCAGGGCGGGCACGACCGGCTGCACGACCGGTTTTTCTACACGCGCGAAGGCGGCGGCTGGGCGATCTCCCGGCTTTCGCCGTAGGCCGACCGCTTCAATCCTGAAACTCGATTTCTCCGACCGGGGGGATCAGGCCGCGGTCGGATGCCGCGCCAAGGAACCGGCGGATCGCCTCGCGCCCGGTTTCTCCGTAGTCGAGGGTCATGTCGTTGACATACATCCCGATGAATGCGTCGGCGAGCGGGATGTCCATCCCCCGCGCATGCGCCATGCTGTGGCCGACGGCCAGCCCGCGGTGATCGAGCCCGTGGCGGATGCTTTCGCGGAGGATGTCAGAGAGCTCGGAGCGGACGGCCGCCGGGATGTCCCGGCGCACGACATTTCCGCCGAGCGGCAGCGGCAGACCGGTCTCCGACTTCCACCACGCGCCCAGATCGCGCACGAGATGGAATCCGTCGCGCGCATACGTGAGCTGACCCTCGTGGATGATCAGGCCGACATCCACCGTCCCCTCGCTGACCGCCTCGAAAATCCGGTCAAATGGCACGACGATATGCCGAAAATCTTCGCCGAGATAAATTTGCGCCGCAAGATACGCGCTCGTCATTTTTCCCGGTATCGCGATCCGGCGGGCGCGCAGCCATTCCCTCCGCGCGTCGTCGTCGGGCAGCACCGCCGCCGCCGGGTCGAGCGTGACAAACATCGGCCCGTATCCATCGCCCATGCTCGCGCCGCTCGGCAGCGGGATGTAGCGGTCGAGGAGGTGAGCGAGCGCGTGAATCGAGACCGCCGTGATGTGCAGTTCGCCGCGCATCGCCCGCTCGTTCAGCGTCTGGATGTCCTGCAAAATGTGCTCAAACCGGTAGCCGCGCAGATCAATCCGGCCCTCGGCCATCGCATAAAACATGAAGGCGTCGTCCGGATCCGGCGAATGCCCGAGCGTGAGTGTCGTTGATTTCCAGTCGGTCATAGGGCTGCAAATCAAATCACGTCCGGCCCCGCGTTGCCAGCGGGAGTTTTGTTTCGCGGCCGGCCGTGGTGCGTCTCCGTCTATATTACGTGAAAGGTATCGGTCTCAAAAATCAAATACGCATCCCACAAAAACGTCATTCTATTTGAACCGCAGGGGCAAATCGGCTAGATTGATCAACTATCACCATGAACAACCCAATCTTCAACGAGAACCGCATCAATTCGATCGAGTCCGTCTCCGGCAACACGATGACCGTGCCCGGCACGATCCACAAAACGACTTTCCTCACGGCAATCGCCGCTGCGGCGGCAACGCTCGCATGGTCGCTGGCATCCGGCCCGCTGGCCATGCCGGTGATGATCGGCGGGATGATCATCGGGCTGATTTCCGTGCTGGTCGCCTCATGGAAGCCCACGCTCGCGCCGGTTCTTGCCCCGGTTTATGCCGCCTGCCAGGGTGCCGCGCTGGGCGTGATCTCCGCGATGTATAATGTCCAGAGCAACGGGATCGTCGTTCAGGCGGTGCTCATCACGTTCGGCATCCTCTTCACGATGCTCGCGCTCTTCCAGTTCCGCATCATCACGGTGACCGACAAATTCCGCTCGGTCATTTTCGCATGCACCGCTGGCATCGCGCTCCTCTACCTCGTGAGCCTCGGGCTCTCGTTCTTCGGCATCAACATGCCGCTCCTCAACAGCTCCGGACCGATGGGCATCGGGATCAGCCTCGTCATCATCGTCATCGCCGCCCTGAACTTTTTGGTGGATTTCGACAACATCGAAAAAGGTGCCGCCGCAAACGCACCGAAATACTACGAGTGGCTGGCCGGCCTTGGCGTGCTCGTCACCCTCGTCTGGCTCTACGTCGAGGTCCTCCGCCTCCTCCTGAAACTCAACCGCCGCTGATCCCCCCGCGACATGGAAAAAAATTCCCGCGTCGTCAAAACCCCTGTCCCCCTGCGCGTCATCGCGACCGCTGTCCTCATCGCGGTCGCCGTCATCGGGTTCATCGTCGTCGCCGTCTGGCAGAGCGGCACCCAGATCGCCGATGCCAAGATGACCGGCATCATCACCGCCAAGGAATTTCGCCCGCTCGCCGAGGCCGAAAATCAGGTGACGCTCAACCGCAGCGGCGCGGTCTCGGCCAAAACCGTCGAGGGCGAATACATCCTCACCGTCAAAGTCCCGCAGAAGGACGGCTCGAAGCGCGTCCTCAACGTCTGGCTCAATGACAAGGCCCTCTACGACGCGGTCAAGGTCGGCGATTCCTACGACTGCGGCCCGGCCTACGTCCCTTCCAAATAAGTCTGCTGGCTGTCCGGAGGGACCGGATGCACATTTTTTCGGAATTTTTTTGAACAAATTCCCGCGTCGTTCTGTCTCAACATCCATCACCTGCATTGTCATTACAAAGTAAAACATCCCAACCATGAGCGTCAACACATCCGAACTCACCCAGCAAGTGCAAGCCAACCGCCAGTGGGTGGATCCATTATTCTCCGAAGTCGGCAAGGTAGTCGTCGGGCAAAAAATCCTTGTCCACCGACTGCTGGTCGGTCTTCTCACAAACGGTCACGTCCTGCTCGAAGGCGTCCCCGGGCTCGCGAAGACGCTGACCGTGCGCACGCTTGCGAAGTCGATCGACACCGGGTTCCAGCGGCTGCAGTTCACGCCGGACCTCCTGCCGGCCGACCTGATCGGGACGCTGATCTACAACCCGCGCGAAGGGGAATTCACGACGAAGCTCGGGCCGATCTTTTCCAATCTGATCTTGGCCGACGAGATCAACCGCGCGCCCGCGAAAGTGCAGAGTGCGCTGCTCGAGGCGATGCAGGAGCGCCAGGTCACGATCAGCGACCAGACGTTCAAGCTCCCGGATCCGTTCCTCGTGCTCGCGACGCAGAACCCGATCGAGCAGGAGGGCACCTACCAGCTCCCGGAGGCCCAGCTCGACCGGTTCATGCTCAAGGTGCATGTCGGATATCCGACCCGCGAGGAGGAGCGCGCGATCCTCGACGCGATGTCCACCTCCGCCCCGCGTCTCGACGTCCAGACGGTCGTCACCGCCGCCGATATCATCCGCGCCCGCGGGATCGTCAACGACATTTACGTGGACGAGCGGGTGAAGGATTACATCGTGAGCATCGTCTGGGCGACTCGCGACCCGGCCGCCAGCAAGCTCAAGCTCGACGGGATGATCCGCTACGGAGCGTCCCCGCGCGCCACGATCTTCCTCACGCTCGCCGCCAAGGCGAACGCGTTCATCGCCGGCCGCGGCTACGTCACACCGCAGGATGTCAAAACCATCGGCCTCGACGTCCTCCGCCACCGGATCGCCGTCAGCTACGAGGCGGAGGCCGAATCCGTCACCACCGAGGCGATCATCGAGCAGATCTTCGCCGGACTCCCGGTGCCCTGAAACAATCGGGAATGCGAAATTTGAAGAGATGCGCCCCCCCCATGACATTTCCCATTTCCCATTTAGAATTTCACATTCTCTAACGAACGATGGACCGCGATCCTAAAGAAATCCTAAAAAAGATCCGGCGGCTGGAGCTGCGGACCCGGCGGCTGGTGAACTCGACGTTTGCCGGCCAGTATCACAGCGTCTTCAAGGGTCGCGGGATGAATTTCGAGGAGGTCCGGGAATATGCGCCGGGCGATGAGATCCGCTCGATTGATTGGAACGTCACAGCCAGGATGAACACGCCGTATGTCAAAAAGTTCACCGAGGAGCGCGAACTCACGGTGATGCTGGTGGTGGATGTCAGCGCGTCGGGGACGTTTGGGAGCGTCGAGCTGAGCAAGCGGGAGCTGGCGGCCGAGGTGGCATCGATCCTGGCGTTCAGCGCGATCAACAACAACGACAAGGTCGGGCTCCTGCTTTTCAGCGACGATGTCGAGCTTTACATCCCGCCGAAAAAAGGCCGCCTGCACACGCTGCGCCTGATCCGCGAAATGCTCTACTTCGAGCCGAAGGGGCGCGGGACAAACCTCGCGGGAGCACTCGACTATCTCAACCGCGTGACCAGCCGCCGCGCGGTCCTGTTTCTCATTTCGGATTTTCTTGCGCCGGATTTTACCAAGGCACTCACGGTCTCGAGCCGCCGACACGATGTCGTGGCGATGCCGGTCCGCGATCCGGGCGAGTCCTCGCTTCCAGACGTCGGGATCATCACGCTCGAAGACGCGGAGACCGGGAAGCAGATTGATATCAACACCGGGAACCGGGCGATCCGCCAAGGCCTCCGCGACCTCGAGGAGACCCGCCGGAAATCGCTTGAGCGTCTGTTTCGCAGCCGCCGGGTGGACATTGTCCCGCTCAACACCAACGAGGATTACCTCCTGCCGCTCCGCGCATTTTTTGAGCAGCGCGAGCGCCGCCTTGCCGCATGAACCCCGCCGATCCCGCAGCAGCACCCACGCCGGCACCGATCCACGACATCGTCGGCCCGGTCTGGCTCCTCCCCTACCCGGCATGGGTCGTCGCCAGCGTGGCGGCCGCCGCGCTCGTCATCCTCGCCGCGCTCGCATTCGTGATCTGGAAGCTCGCAACAAAAAAGACCCCGCCGACCGCAAGGCAACGCGCGCTGGCGGTGCTGGAATCCCTCCGCACGACAATAGCCGGAGCCGATCCCTACGCGTTCGGGGTCACGGTCTCGGACGCGATCCGGCAATACATCCGCGAGCAGCACGGGCTGCATGCGACGACAAAGACGTCGCTCGAATTCCTTGAGGAGATCCGCACGAACCATGTCTTCACCGACAATGAAAAGGCCGGGCTTTCGGTCTTCCTCGAGCGCACCGACCTGCTGAAGTTTGCGCGGGCCGAGGCCGGGGAATCCGAGATGATCGCTCTTCTGGAAACCGCCGGACGCCTGGTGCGCGGCGAGGTGCAGCCGCGCGAAGCGAAAGGGGTAACACCATGACGTTCGCCGGCCTCACGATCGCCCATCCCTGGGTGCTGCTCCTCCTGCTGCTCGTCCCCGCACTCGCATTTCTTCGCGGGAAATTCGGCGGCAATGCGGGCGTCACATTTTCCAGCACTGAGGCGCTCCAGAGGCTCGGCCACCGACGCCGCTCGCGCGCCGGCTCGTTCCTCGCCGGGCTCTCATACCTCGCGCTCGCCGCGTTCATCATCGCGCTCGCCCGTCCGCAGCTCGGGCGTGAGATCACCCGCGTCCAGGCCAGCGGGGTGGACATCATGATCGTGCTCGATGTCTCCCGCTCGATGCTCGCCGAGGATTTTACGATCGGCAGCAGCCGTGCGAACCGCCTCGAGGTCACGAAAAAAGTCACCGAACAATTCATCCGCAAGCGCCCGAATGACCGGATCGGAATCACCGCGTTTGCAGGCCGTCCGTATCTCGTGAGCCCGCTCACGCTCGACCACGACTGGCTGATCGAGAACCTTGACCGGCTCCAGATCGGGCTTGTCGAGGATGGCACGGCGATCGGCTCGGCGATCGCGATGGCCGCGAACCGGCTGAAGGACAAGGAGGCGAAAACCAAGCTCATCGTCCTGCTCACCGACGGCGACAACAACGCGGGCAAAGTCATGCCGCTCACAGCCGCCGAGGCCGCGAAGGCGCTCGGGATCAGGATCTACACGGTCGGCGCGGGCACTCAGGGCGAGGCGCCGTTCCCGATGACCGATCCTTTCGGACGCACGGTCTATCGGAACGTCCATGTGGATTTTAAAGAGGACACGATCCGCGAGATCGCTGCCGCCACAAACGGGGTCGCCTACCGGGCGACCGACACCCGGTCGCTCGAAAAAATCTTCGGCGAGATCGACAAGCTCGAAAAATCGAAGGTCGAGGTCGAGAAGATCGCGCAATACCGCGAGCTCTTCCCGTGGTTTGTCGCTGCGGGGGTCGCGCTCCTGGTGGTTGAAGTTCTGCTTTCGCAAACATTATGGAGACGCTTGCCCTGACATTTGGATCCCCGCTCTGGCTCTGGGTGCTGCTTGCGGTGCCCGCGCTCGGCGCGCTTTACCTCTGGTCGCACCTGCGGAGCCGAGCGCTCGTTGGCAAGGTCGTCGCGCCCAGGCTGCTCGGCATTCTCGCCGGATCGGTCAGCACCGCACGACGGGTCGTTCGCGCCTCGCTTATCCTCTGCGCTCTCGCCCTCGCCGTCGTTGCACTCGCCCAGCCGCGCTACGGGTTCATCCAGCGCGAGGTGAAGCAGAAAGGCCGCGACATCGTCGTCGCGGTGGATACCTCGAAGAGCATGCTCGCGACCGACATCGCCCCGAACCGCCTCGCCCGCGCAAAGCTCCTCACTCAGGATCTCATCCGTCTCCTCAAAGGCGACCGCGTCGGGCTCGTCGCGTTCGCAGGATCGGCATTCCTCCAGGCCCCGCTCACGCTCGACTACTCGGCGGTCATCAACGCGCTCGACGAACTTGATACCAACGTCATCCCAAAAGGTGGAACCAACATCGCGGCAGCCATCACCATCGCCGAACAGGCGTTCGGGAAAGCCGAGGGCCAAACCCGTGCGCTCGTCATCCTCACCGACGGCGAGGAGCTCGACGCCGACGGAACCGCCGCCGCAAAGAAGGCGGCCGCAGCAGGGATCAGGATCTTCACCGTCGGGATCGGATCGGCCGAAGGATCGCTCATCCCGGTCCGCTCGGAGGACGGACGCCAGGACTTCGTCCGGGACGTCTCGGGCAAGCCGGTGCAGTCGAAGCTCGACGAGGCCCGGCTGCGCGAGATCGCCAAGGAAACCGGTGGGTTCTTCGTCCCCATCGGACCCGAGGCCGCCCGCGAGATTTTTCAGAAGGGCATCGAGCCGATGGACCTCGCCGAGACCGGCGTCTTCGCGGCCCGCCAGCCGCTCGAACGCTATCAGTGGCCGCTTGGATTTGCCGTCGCCTTCCTCGTCATCTGGCTCCTCCTCGGCGAGCGCCGCCGCGTGCCCGCCGGATTCCGTGCCGCCGCATTCGCCGCCCTGCTCGCAATCCCCGCCACCTCCCAGGCCGCCCCCTCGCCGATGCAGAGCTACCAGGCGGGCAACTTTGAGGACGCCCGGAAGTCCTACGAATCCCGCCTGCAATCGTCGCCCGGCTCCCGCGAAGCCCAGTTCAATGCCGGCACATCCGCCTACAAAATGAACGACTTCGAGCAGGCGATCACCCACTTCACCGGCTCGCTCCTCGCCGAGGACAACAAGCTCCGCGAAGACTCGGCCTACAACCTCGGCAACTCGCTCGTCCGCCGCGGAGAATCCGCCAAAGAAAATTCCGCAAAAAAAGCCGACTGGAAAAATGCCATCGAGCAATATTCCGAAACCCTCAAGCTCAACCCGAAAAATAAACCCGCCGAAGAAAATCGCAACATCGTCAAAAAGCTCCTAGAGGACCTGGAAAAAAAGGAGAAGGAACAGAAAAAAGACGACAAAAAGGACGATAAGAAAGACGACAAAAAGGATCAACAGAACAAGGATCAACAGAACAAGGACCAGCAGAACAAGGATCA
>DYRS01000178.1 GCA_020718585.1 Chthoniobacter flavus | reverse complement strand
AAGGGCGGGTTCAGCAACTGGGACATCTGCGAATACCGGCTGAAGTTTTACTCCCGGTTCAAGCACTTGCAAGGTCTGCTCGCGCGGAATGCCTCGATCATCTGCTGCGGAGCCCGCCAGGGCACCGAGGTCGAGGTCCTGCAGGATCTCGGGTTCGCAAACGCCTTCGGGATCGATCTCAACCCCGGCCCGGACAACCGGATCGTCCGGCAGGGGGATTTCATGAAGCTCGATCTGCCCGATAACTCGCTTGACATGCTCTACACGAACTGCGTGGACCATGCGTTTGACCTCGACGCGATGATGGCCGAACACTCCCGCGTATTGAAGCCGGATGGCATCCTTCTCTACGACATGGGGATCAATATGGAACATGGTGCCGGGGGGCCGTTCGAGGCGGTTTCGTGGGATCGCACCGAGGATCTTGTCGTGCGGCTGCTGGGGAAATTCCGGAAGCTCATCCGCGCCGAGCGCGACGACAACTTTGGCGGGCAGTGGCTCTGGGTTCTGCTCCAAAGCAAGCAGTGAGCCGGATTATCGGTTTTGTTCTCGTGAAAAACGAGGACCGGTTTGTGCGGAGTGCTGTAGAGAATGCGATGGGGTTCTGCGACGAGATCCTGCTCGTGGACAACGGCTCCACGGACGGGACACTGGCGATCCTTGAATCGATCGCTGCGGGTTCAAAAAATGCATCATTCCTAAAGATCCTCCATCCGCGCGAGTCGCATGAACTTCTCAAGCCGTTTGCCGGAACGGACTCCTGGGTGTTCGGAGTGGACGGCGACGAGATTTATGATCCGGCGGGTTTGGAAAAGTTTCGCCCGAGGCTACTTTCCGGCGAATTCGACCGGCACTGGATGGTCTTGGGAAATGTCATGCATTGCGATGCGATCCATGGCGGGTTGGCGCACGGGCATCTCTCGCCGCCGAGCCGCAGCATCACGAAGCTCTACAATTTCGCAGCGATCAATTCGTGGGACGGCGACACGCCGGAGCGCCTGCACGGAGGTCGGCCCGCCTTTCGGAGCGGGTTCTCGGAAGGAGCGAAGCGCCGTCTGGAAACGGAGTTTCACTGGGACGCGGCCCCGCTCCGGTGTCTTCACACCTGTTTCATGAATCGCAGCAGCGAAGATGGCACCATCGACTCGCGCGAGAACATCATGGAAACGTATTGCGGCGGCTGGACGAACTGGATCCGGCGGGTGGCGCGGAGGATTTCTGGCATGCCCGAGGTATCGGGATGGAAGCGCGAGCGCTACGCGCGCGGCGAAAGGGTTTCCGTGGACGCGACGCCGTTTTTTCGGGAGGGAACATGTTAATACGCAGGAACAGGCCGGTCGCGAAGGTGGCGATCAATCTCAAACCCCGACGCGGCTCGTGGGGGGGGGCCAACCAATGGACATCGCAGCTTTCCCGCTGGCTCGAATTCAACGGATGGGAGGTCCGGCACGATCTTTCGGCGCAATCCGATGTTGTGGTAATGACTCATACTGGGCTCGTCGAGGGCACGACATTCGGCGCCGAAGAGGTCGAGGCTGCAAAAGAACGCTGGCCCCGCCTGCGTTGCCTGCACCGGATCAATGACAACGACATCCGCAAGGAGACGGACCAAATGGATGGCCTCCTTTGCCGAAGCAGCCGGGTTGCGGACTTCACAGTTTTTGTTTCAGGGTGGCTGCGCGACTACCATGCCGCCAAGTGGTTTGATGCATCCCGCCCCCACGCGGTTGTTTGGCCGGGAGCCGATGCGCGTTTTTTTCATCCGGTCGGAGGAGCGCGCTGGGACAGTGGCGGTCCGTTCCGGTTGGTGACGCATCATTGGTCCGACAACTGGAGCAAGGGTTTCGATGTCTATCGCGACATCGACCGGTTGATTGCGGGACCGCTGCGGGGGGAATTTGAGCTCCATATTTTGGGCCGCTGGCCGGCGGATCTCAAATGGCAATCCGCCCGGACCCATCCGCCGGCATCCGGCCAGGAACTTGCATCCTTGCTGCGCGGATGCCACGGATACGTTTCGGCCTCGCGCTACGAACCGGGCGCGATGCATGTCGCCGAGGGCCTGCAATGCGGGCTGCCAATACTTTATCACCGGGAGACCGGCGGAACAGTCGAGCAAGGGCGCGAATACGGGTTCGAGATCGGGGCGTCGCTCGAAGAGTCCCTGCTTGAGTTCCGGCAACGACATGCGGAGTTCCGGCAAAGGCTGGCAGATCATCCACCATCCGGTGCCCGCATGGCCGCAGCCTACCAGGCCATCCTGCAAAAACTCCTCACCGATGCTTAATGTCCACTTCACACCGGGGGATGGAAAGGGTTGGGCGCTGGACGAGGATTTGCGGCAGACGCGAATCGCGCTCTGCGGGAGGATTCGCGAGACATCCCCCGCTGCCGCCGAAATCATCCATGCTCCGTTCTGGCAGAACCTTGCGATGGTTGAACCGGAAATTTTACGCGGTGCATTTGTCATCGCCCACGCCGACAACCCGCCGTTCTTCTATGTGAAACAGCCCGAGTTCGCGCAGGGCCAGACATGGGTGGACCTGTGGGTCGCGCGTTCCAGGGAGGCGATGGAGCAATTTCGGGCACTCGGTCTGCGGGCGGTTTACATGCCCTACACGATCGACCCGGGCATATTCTTTTCCATTGAGAACAAGAAAGCACTGAGGCGGGAGTTTGGGATTCCGGATGACGCCTACGTGATTGCCAACTTCCACCGCGACTCGGAGGGAGCCGATCTCAATGCGCCCAAGTTCCAAAAGGCGCCCGAGATGATGGTGGAGATTCTGAAACGGATTCGCGATGCAGGGGATTCTTTCCATGTCCTCCTAGCCGGCCCGCGCCGGCATTGGATCCGCTGTGAACTCGAGCGCGAGCGGATTCCATTCACATTTGTCGGCAAGCAGGGCATCGCCGGCGACGACTTCGGAAAAAACATCCTCTCCCGAAAACAGCTCAACCGGCTCTACAATACTGCCGATCTCCACCTCGTCTCATCCCGATGGGAAGGCGGGCCGCAATCGGCGATGGAGGCCGCCGCCTGCCGCATCAAACAAATGTGCCCTCGGCTTGGAGTGGCGAAGGACATCCTCGAGGAGGCATCCCTATTCCGCTGTGCCGCCGAGGCCGCCGGGCAGATTGGCCAAGATATCCGAGTTGCTGCCTTGAACCCCACCATCGCCCCTCAGTTCGAGCGATGGAAATCGTCGCACACGACGCAAACCTTGGTTGCGGGGTTACAGAAACTCTACGACGAATTGCCGTCGGACAGTGCGTTCCGATCAAAGGCTTCCGCGATCCGACGCCATGGAATAGTCGCACGGATCGGACAGTTCGGCTTCACGATCCGGCGACGGATAGCACCTCCGAACATTCCACGTCGGGCTTTCTGGAACCATGCCGACGGGTGCTCGCCGGAACTCGATGGAATGATGGAGCTCGTGCGCACGAGCTTGAATGAGTGGGGCGTGAACATTTCCCCGGACCAAGACGCCGACATCGAAATCATCGGATCGAAAACCCACTGTTCGTCCCGCCCCGGGAAGTCGCTTCGCTTCATCATTCCAGGTGTTGCGGTCTCAGACGTCCAGACGGGCGAGTTGCTCGCTGTGCCCTCGGTCCAAGATGCCCTGAACTTAAAAAACCAAGGGATAAGAAACCCCAGCATCGTGATGCCCTTTGTCTCCCCTCCCCCTCAGCTTCCAGATCAGAAACCCTATCTCGTCCGGCCTGGTGACGACTCGGCATCGCTCAGGGTTTGGGCCGCACTTGTCGGCGGCTGCCCGGTCGTCTACCCCGAGAGTTCCGCGTATTACGAACAGGTCTTCCATGCAGGAATCGCCTACGGGGGAGAATGCGACCAAGAAAACGCGATGAAACGAGCCGACATCAATTTCCGGGAGCTTTCCAGCCTGATCCGGATTCCGTC
>DYRS01000177.1 GCA_020718585.1 Chthoniobacter flavus | reverse complement strand
CCTAAGCGGCTTCTATGGGGAAAAGGAGGGAGCCGGCAGAGGGACTCGAACCCCCGACCAGCGGTTTACAAAACCGCTGCTCTACCACTGAGCTATGCCGGCTAATCTCCGTTACAATGTGATACTTACAGCAGCAGAATCGGAACGTCCGCAAATGTCATTTCCACTGAGCTGCCATTGCGAAATGGTCTTTTCATGCTAGACCGTTCCGTCCCCGGGAAGCGGAGTAGAGAGAGAAGCTGGGGTTGGTGAAGACGACAGTTCATGGCAAGCGGTCCCGGACAGCTCACGGGCTAATATCTCAATGGGTGCGCACGTGCAAATTCTTTCTCAAGAAAGTTAATGGCATAAAATTCCTCAATGGCCTGGGGATGACCTCCAAGGAGTGAGCACTGGAAGGCGGTTGCTCGAGGACGAACCCTCGCTGCATGGCCGTAATGCGCGCGCCTTCGGCGACCTTCATGAAATTCGCCGAATGAAACGAAAAGACCGCTTTCAGAGATTTTGACGAGCAGTTGGTGAACCGGTATTCGAAGTCGCGGTCTCCCGCGATTTCGAGCGACAGGGTTCTTCTTGACGGGTTACAAAACAACCGCGGACCGATCAATCCCGGAGGTGGAGGTCACTGATCAGCCGGGAATAAGTTGCCGACGGGTTGTCACCGAACTGGTCCACCGCCACGCGGCGCAGCCCGTGCGCGTAGTCCACGCGGAAAAGTCCGAACCGGGGTGTGAACGAGCCCCATTCGTAATTATCGGTGAGCGACCAATGGAGGTAGCCGAGGATCGGGAGCCGGTCGTCGAGCATCCGCCGGACTTCGCGGAGGTGGGCGGCAAGAAATTCGCTGCGGGTCACGCGGTCGCGCCTCGGAGCGCACAGCCGGTTGTCGGTCGTGCATCGCTGGGCCATGCCATTTTCGGCTATGAGGATGCCTCGCCCGGGAAATGCCCGCGAGTAATGGTCGCAGAACGCATGGAGCCCGCCCGGCAGGATATGCCAGTCCCACCACTTGCTCGACAGCCCGTCCATCAGGTGCGCGTGCAGGCTGGCACTTGGAAATTCGAGGTCGGCAAAGTCCGGAGCCCGGAAGATGTGGCTCAGAAACGGGTCGTAGTAGTCGAGCCCGAGGAAATCGAGCGCGCGCGCGCGCTTCGAGCGTCCGGCAACTTCCAAAAAATACGCGAACGCACCGGCGGTGGATGCGCGGGCCGCAAAAAAGTTTGCGACCGCCTGGACCGCACGTCCGGCGATCGCAAGGATGCCTGCGCGGAGCGGGAGCGCGGCGCGGGCGAGCGACTCGCGCATCGCCGCCGAGCGGGCCGCAAAATATTCCGGCGAGGCGGCTCGCGCGATCCCATTTTCTCGGAGGCAGAGGAGATCGAGGAGCATGTGCTCCGACCAATAGACGTCGCTGCAAAACGTGTTCATCGTCACGCGCGGGGGCGGCCAGCCACGGGATTCGTGAAGGTCGTGGATCGCATTGTAGGCGAGCACATGGGCTGCGAGGAGCCGGTTGTAGGCCCGGATGCCAACCGAAATCCCGGCCTCGGGGCCGCCCGGAAAATGCCGGTTCAGATACGTGTTCAGCACGAGCATGTTTGGCTCGTTGAGCGTGACATACCATGCGACCGGTGGCTGTCCGTGTCGGCCGGCCAGCCGGTCGTTGATCCGGAGCAGCGCCAGCGATACGAAGCGGGCGAAAAGTTCCGGGGTCGAATCCTCGAGCCACGCATCGGCACCCAGCCATGCCGGATGAGTGAAGTGGTGGAGCGTGACGACCGGCTCCAGCCCCGCCAGCCGGCAGGCGGCAATGCGGTCCGCATAGGCGTCCATCGCCGCGCGGTCGAACCCACCGTCCTCCGCATGCGGGCCTTCGGGCTGCACCCGGGTCCACTCGACGCTGAGCCGGAACGCGTTGAGCCCGATCCCCCGGCACAGGCCGAAGTCCTCGCTGTAGCGGTTCCAGAAATCCGTTGCGAGCCCGGTGCGTGCGACCCGCCCGGTGCGCTCGTGCTCCGCCCAGTTGTTCTGCGGCTGCCCCGGCGCGTTATAGCCGCCCTCGCACTGGTAGCCTGACGTGGCCACTCCGAGCAGGAACGCGTCGCTCATCCTCCTCCTGCCGCGACGATCCGCTTGCGGAGCACCTTTTCGCGAAGCTTCGAGATCATCGCCGGCATGCGATCCTGCGACTCGATCGCGATCCGCGCGATGTCGCGGGCGGCCGACGGACGGCCGAGCGCGCGCGCGCAGTCGGACATCCGCCGGAGCCGCTCGGGGTCGCCGAGAAGCCTGCGAAGCTTGTGGGCGACGAGCGTGACCTCGGTGCATTTGACCGCCGCCCCGGATTCGAGAAGGACGTCGGAATTTCTCTCCTCCTGGCCGCCGATCGGATCGAGGATGAGCATCGGGAGCCCGCGAGCGAGCGCCTCGGCGGTCGTCATCCCTCCCGGCTTGCTGAGCAGGATCGTCGCCGCCCCCATAAAATCCGCCATCTCAGAGGTGAATCCAAAGACCCGGAAATCTGCCGGCCGCTCGCTCACCATCCGGCTGATCTCGGATTTGAGGTCATCATTTTTTCCGCAGACCACGATCACTTGGAAATCGCTGTCGAGCATCAGAAGCTGGCGGACGACCGCCGAGGCTGGGCTCAGGCCGAGAGTGCCGGCCGCGACGAGCAGGGTCGGACGACCCGGGCGCAGCCCGTGCCGCTCGAGCACGGCGGCGGCATGAACCGGACGCTCGAACTCCGGCTCGACCGGAATCCCGGTCACCTCGATGTGGTCGCCCGGCAACCCGAGTGCCTCCATGTGGATTTTGTCCTCCTCCTGTGCGACAAAATACCAGTCGAACGCGCGGGTGATCCAGAACGCATGAAAATGAAAGTCCGTGATGACGATCCCGAGCTTTGCTTCCAACTTCCCATTGCGCTTCAGCCACGAGAGCACGCCGGCCGGCATGAAGTGCGTGCAGAGGATCACGTCGGGACGGAACTCCTTGACAAGGTTGATGAGCGGCCGCGCCTGTGGGAGGTCGAGCGCGAGCCTGCTCTTGTCCGAGACCCACGGCTCGTCGCTCGACTCATACCACCAGCCGAGAAACTCCGGAAGCATCGCCGCAAGCTTGGCGTAGAGGTTCGAATAGAGCTGCCGGTGGAGGACGTTCGTGTGCTCGAGCGAGTCGTCAGAGAGGATCTCCTCGACATCCCCCCGGCCGCGCATCGCCCGCGCGAGCGCGTCGGCCGCCTTCACATGCCCTGACCCGACCGAGGCCGAGAGAATAAGTACCCGTTTGCCCATCGCCCGAAACCCTGCCCGAACGCGGTGGCATTCTCAAGAACAGTTGTCCCGGCGCAGATGGCTCAAAGCTTCCAGCCCTGAAAGAAAAAAGGGGTCAGCCATTTAATATTGACATATTGTTGGCTCTCGATAGAAACCCGATTATGCCGAGACATGTGAGGATTGAATATGCTGGGGCGATGTATCACGTGATGGCGCGTGGAGATCGTCGTGAGGCCATCGTGAAGGACGACGAAGACCGCAGGACGTTTCTGCGGACGCTGGGAGAGGCGTGCAAGCGATCAGGATTTCGGGTCCCATTCCCCTCGAAAGATTCGCCTCCGGCGTTTCCAGCAACAAATGGTAGTGATTGGTCATCAGAACATACGCATGGAGGAGAGAGTGGTTTTTTGGATCGCAGAAGTTTCGCGAGAAGCTGCTGGAGCTTGCGGGGAGGAGTTTTGAAATGCCGTTGAAAGGAAAGGCCAACGGCTATCACGGGCTGGCGTCGAGAGATTATGGAGAAAATCGGGCTGCGGAATTGCTCGCGGCCGGATTGCGTCATTTCCAAGTCGGGCAGAAGGAATTGAAAGCCGCGCGGAAAAACGATGTCCGAAAAAGCCTTCTTGCCGAGCTGATTCAGGCGCAAACATCTGT
>DYRS01000176.1 GCA_020718585.1 Chthoniobacter flavus | reverse complement strand
GCTTCTCCCTGCGCAGCACGCACGCCCCCTCGAGCAGCTCCTCGGAGAACGCCCTCAGCGCCCCCCGATCCTTGCGCTCGGCCGGACACAGAGCCAGCAGCCGTCCCCGCTTGTAGGCCGCGAGCCACCGCCAGAGGGTCCGTTGCGTCACGGTGACCGTGCGCCCCGTCGGATCGACCCACTCCCTGGCGGCCAGGGCCGACACCAGCGCCGTCAGCCCTTCCCCGTCGCACTCCACCGCGTCGGCGATCACGTGGCGCCGGAACGCCGCGATCTCCAGGCGTCTTTCGTCGGGCTGCGTCACGGAAAAAGTCTCAGCCGGAGAGCGCCTCCAAGGGAACGTGCATTCCCGGGGATTGCCGGGTGAGGAAAAAGACGATCCCGAACCGGCGCAGCTGATGGGAGAGGACAGCCACGAGCCCGGGCGTCACTGCCGGCACGGCGACCCCTCTCTGGCGCAAAACCTCGGCGAACCGATCCAGAAGTGTCAGCACGGCGCCGGCCCGGGCGCCGACCCCCGGATCGCTCGACACTCGTGGCGGCGGCAGCCCAGCCGGGTCTATCCGCGCGATCGCCCCCAGGAGCTCGGCGGGCTCTGCCAGACCGGCCGTCCACCCGAGCCAGCGCCCGACGCTCCGACGATCGCACCCGTACGCCTTGGCGACCGCCTCCAGCGACTTGCCCTCGCCGAAGACGACCTCTTCGACCGCTGCGGCGGTCACCGGAAGTTGATACCAGCGATGGGGATAGCCCGTCGGCTCGTAGACCGTCGCGCCTCGCGGACCCGGGCAGTCACGATTCGAGCAGCGGGTCCGTCGCCGCCTGGTGAACACCCGGGTTAGAACGTCCACGGCGGAGAGGATCGTCTGCGCCACCTCACGAAAGCCGTTCCACCAACACGCATCGCCGCACCACAGGCAGGGCTCCGGTCGTTCTGAGATTCGGAGTAGGTGCCACCGGGGGGCGGCGGCACGCGAGGGCACGGCGAGGCACGTCGAAGCCGGCGCGCTGGGCCGGCGGTATGGAGCGGAAGGCGGGTGGCTAGCCGGCGAGGCGTCAGTGACGGGTGGCTCAGAATGGCCCGTGGCGGTCCTGGCCCCGAATACGACGGCCTCCCCCGGACACCCTCCACCGCCGTCCATCTTCTTCTTTTCGCTGCGGTTCCCTCTTGGTTGCACGCCCTCTGCGGGACCGCCCGAATTCGGAGCCACCAACCGGCAAGGCATTTCGGCGCCACCGTCACTGAAGACGAGGAGCTCGCGAAAGCGGGGGTCGGGCTTGCTCCAGCCGACCTCCTCGGACAGCCGGCGTGAGATCGCCCGCCGGGTCGTCCCGCGCTCGGCGGCGAGCCGGCGGATGCACGCGAGCTCGTCGTCGCCGAACTCCCAGACGCAGAACCTCATCCCAAAGCCCCTCGCGGCATCAGGAGGTGTTCGGCGTACGGGCGCGACAGCGCGCGAGCACGGTCTCGGCCGACTCGCCCATCATCGCGCGCTCGCGCACGGGGACGCCGACCAGCAGGAAGACCTCGTAGTTCCTGAAGACCCCGAAGTGCTCGCCGCAGAAGACGACCACCTTGTCGCGGTTTCGTGCCTCGAGCTGCCGCCGGAAGCGGCCGATGCCGGTCTCCTCGCCTCGGCTCTCGGCCTCCTCGGCCGCCTGCTGATGGAGACGGAAGGCCGTGACGAGCGCCATGCAGGTGAACACGAAGTAGGCGTGGGCCCGCATCCCGGCCTCGCTGCGCTTGGGGTGGTGCTCGAGGAACCAGCTCTCCTTCGCCTCGCGGTTGCACGTGTTCTCGATCAGGCTGCGGTCGTCGTAGGCGTCGAAGCCCGCGAAGGCATCGGTCGACGGGTCGGTGTCCAGGATGACGACTTCCTTCTCCGCGTCCTTCGGGGCCCCGTCCCATTGCAGCACCACCGTTGCGTTGAGCAGCTTCGGCTGGAAGCACTTCGAGTTCGCCGCCGAGGTCGAGCCCTGCGGCGTCCACCAGTCGCACGGCAGGTCCCGAATCCGCACCACGGTGGTCTTTCGTTCCTCGACCCACGCCTTCTTCCCGGAGCCGTGCGTTACCCGCTCGACGCGCTCGGCGTACGTGGCGCCGTCCAGCGGCTTGCCTTGCACGAAAAGCGCCTGCGTGCGGCGTGCGATCTCCCGTGCGTCCGCGGTGATCGTCAGGTTGGACTTGGCCGGGATGTAGAGGATGGCACCGGCCTCCTCGTCGATTCGCGAGAGCAGCTTGCCGTCCAGAAAGCCTCGATCGAGCGCCACCGATCGGATGCTGGCGTGCCCCTCGACGTTGGCGCGCGCCTGCGCCAGTACCTCGTAGGCGTGCTCGTTGTCCGCCACGTTGATGCCGTCGATCTTCATCGCCAGCGGGGTCTTCGACACCGGCTCGAAGACGATCCAGATCTTCCAGCCGAAGACCGTCACCTTGACCTTCCGGGCGTGCTTATTGGCCCGCACGTCCGGCCGCTTCTCACGCGTGACACTCGGCACGTCCCCGCCCGCGTCCGTCTTGTAGGTCGGCGTCGCCTCGTCGTCGGTCGCGTCCAGTGACGCGTCGATGCGCTTCGGGAACACCCCTTGCCTGGCCAGGCAGCGGATCGCTCCGTTGAACATGGCCGAGAGCTTCTCCGGGCCCACCTTCACGAGGTTGTCAGATACCGTCTCGTAGGAGAGCGCGCCTCGTATCGCAACCGGCTTCGTGCGACGGCTCAGACCCCTGTCGTTGCTGCCCTGCCGCACCTGCGCCGCGTTGAACCCGAGCAGTCCCATCAGGGCTTCGTCCGTCAGCAGCACCTCCCTCGTGGCGAGCATGCTCTCGACACCCCCCACGCAGCGCATGATCGTCATCAGCACGAACTGGATGAAGGGGTACAACGGCGCTTCGCGGTCCTTCGGATCGAGCCCCTCGAGCAACGGCCGGGCGCCGATCTCCTCGATGTAGTGGAAGAGCTCGTCGAAGAACGCCGCCTCGCTGAGCGGGTAGATCCGGTCCATCGCCCGCGACTCGTGCAGCTCCTCCGCCACCAACGCGTCGTCGCGGGTCGCTGTCTGCCATCCCGACAGCTCCGCCAACCGCGTCCGCAGATCTTCCTTGAGTGCGGCTCTATTGGAACGGCGTCTCGAAACCTCCACCTTGGCGAACTACGTTACCGGAGAGGCCTCGAAATGTCCCGCACTATTTCTGCCGCCAGGTGCGGATCGGACCCCTCAGAAGCCCGGGCCTCCGGCGCTGTCGTCACCGGGGATATCGCCCAAGGTGACGGCTATACCCTCGGTAGCACGCTCCTGATCCAAGGCCCCGACATCGCATCCCGCTCGTAATCAGCTACGTGCGGGCGGTTCGAGGGACCTGTGCCCCTCTTCCTTCCTGGCGACCTTCCGATGCAGGGCATCAACTTACAGGGCCGCAGTCCTTGTCAGCCGCTTCTGCCCCCCCGCCTCCCCGACCCGCCGCTCCTACTCCGAATCTCAGCCGGCGGAACGACGCTCTTTCCGAACGAGGTTCCGGTCACCGACGGCGCCTGCCGGCACCTCCACTACATCTACGGCGAGGGTCTCACTGCCGGCTGCGCCCCGGGCTCGTACTGCCCCTCGGAGACGCTGACACGGGCCCAGATGGCGGTCTTCCTGGCGACAGGATTCAACTTCACGAAGTACGGGCCCTGACGCCGCTTGCCCGGACCGCTTCCAGCGCCGTCTTCGCTCTCGGTGCGGGCCGGGGACGGCGCGCTCCCCGTGCCGAGAGCCGCCCCATGCACTTCACAGCGAGGTGAGCCTCATGCCCTGGCGAACGATCGTCCACTCCCACCCCCGCTCGTGGAGACCGTCTACTCCGGGCTCCTCACGCGCGCCGGGCTCTCGGTTGCCGTGCGCCAAACCATGGACCTGGCCCGGAACAGCGGGACGTTGCTCTTCCTCGGAATTCCCCGATTC
>DYRS01000039.1 GCA_020718585.1 Chthoniobacter flavus | reverse complement strand
TTTTCGTCGTGGCCGATGGAGCCCTCTGGATTTGGAACTTGATCGAGGACCGCTTGAAACGTCGCGGCCAGTTTTGGTCTCCTCGCGGCCTGGCCGATATGCTCGACATCGACGTCGCGGTCAAAAACGACACCCTTGAGTTCCTGTGGAACTGATTTTTGCCATCAGAGATGCGCCTCTGCGGAATCTGCGCTTTGAATCGTTGTTGCGGGAATTCGGACGGGCAGGTATGGTGCATACCCAACAAATCACCAATATGCGCAAAAAAATCATAGCAGCGAACTGGAAAATGAACATGACGATCGGGGAGACTGAGAGCTTCCTCGAGGATTTCCGGATGGAGATCGAGGACGTGAACGGGGTGGAGATCCTGATCGCGCCGCCGTTCACCTCGCTCGCAAAGCTTTCCGAGCTTCTCGGCGGGTCGCAGAAAGTCCGGCTCGGCGCGCAGAACATGTATTTTGAGGCGGCGGGTGCCTACACCGGCGAGATCAGCGCGGCGATGCTGCGCGAGCTTTTCGTCCGCTATGTTATCCTCGGCCACAGCGAACGTCGCCAGATCTTTGGCGAATCCGACGCGCTGATCAACAAAAAGGTCCACGCCGCGCTGACCTCCGAGCTGCGCCCGATCCTCTGCGTCGGTGAGACCCTCGCCGAGCGCGACGCGGGCAAGGAGAAGGAGGTTCTCGAGACGCAGCTCAAGGGAAGCCTCGCCGGAATCACGGCGGAGCAGATGCTGGACACGGTGGTCGCCTACGAGCCGGTCTGGGCGATCGGCACCGGCCGCAACGCGAGCCCCGAGCAGGCGCAGGACGCCCATGCGCACGTCCGCGCGGTACTGACATCGCTCACCAACGCGGAGACCGCCGACAAGGTCCGCATCCAATACGGCGGAAGTGTGAAGCCGGCGAATGCGACCGTGCTCCTCGGCCAGCCGGACATTGACGGCGCGCTCGTCGGGGGTGCCAGCATGGAGCCGCGCAGCTTCGCGGAAATCGTCAAGGCCGCCGCCAAGTAAGTCGTGCCGGGCGGCACACACCCGACACCACTGCCCCGGTGCAACCGGGGCTGGTGCCCGCCGCCATGAACGTGCCAAATGGATATCGTCTATTTTGATCTGGAAACCCAGCGGACGGCGAACGATGTCGGCGGCTGGGACAAAAAGCATGAGATGGGGATGTCCGTCGGCGTCACCTACAGCACAGCCGAGGGGAAGTATGAGATTTTCCCGGAGAGCCGGGTTCAGGATCTGATCGCCCGGCTCCGGCGGGCCGATCTTGTCGTCGGCTACAACATCCTGCGCTTCGACTACGAGGTGCTCATGGCCTACACAATCCTTTCGCTGCCTGACGAGTTGCGGACGCTCGATCTGCTGATTGGCATCGAGAAGTCGGTCGGGCACCGGCTCAAGCTCGACGACGTCGCAATCGGCACGCTCGGTGTGGGAAAGGTCGCCGAGGGGCTCGATGCCATCCGCTGGTGGCGCGAGGGCAAGGTCATGGAAATCGCCGAATACTGCTGCTTCGACGTCAAGGTGACCAAGCTCGTCCACGAATACGGTGCGGCGCACAATGAGCTGTTTTTCAACGACCGGTTCGGACGCCGGCAGAAAATGGAAATCACCTGGAGCGCATGATCCAGCCGCTCAAGACCTCGAAGACCAACTGGTTCCTTTACTGGGTCGACCTCGATGAGCCGCTGCCCTCGCCCCACGGATGGTTTCTCCCCACGATTATCATCGTCTGCGACGACTCCGGCACCCCGGTAGCACCCCCGGAAATCCTTGAGGAACTCGACCAGTCGCGGGTCGAAAATTTCCTCTACAAGGCGTTCGACGAGCTGGGCACCCCGGACCGGCTGACCATCACCGCAAGCGACGACTGGGATGCAGAGGATTGGCAAAGCTTTTCGGCCGACTGCAAGCTCGACATCCGGCTGCAAAATTTCGACCCGCACGCGCCGGACGACCTCCGCGCGCTCACAAAGACGCTTGTCATGCGGGTTGGGCGCGAAAACCAGGGGCCGACGCATGCGCGCGATGTCGCAGCCGGACTCGTTCGCACCGCGCTGCGCGTGCGCTCGCAGGGGAAAAAGGCCGCACTCCTGAAACTCGCCGCCGCCCGGGATCCCGATTGCCCGGCCGCCCGAATCGAGCTCGCCGACATAGATTTTCAATCCGGAAAATTTTCCGATTGCCTGACTGCCTACGAGGTACTTGCCGCGCACGAGGCACCGAAGTGGACCGCCGGGGCGGATTGGTGGAGCGATACCCCGACCCGCCCTTACCTGCGCGCGCTCTACGGACGCGCGATGAGCCAGTGGCATCTCGGACGGCATTCCGCAGCGGCTACCACGCTCGAGGACCTGCTCGCAATCAACCCGCGCGACCACCAGGGCACCCGCTTCCTCATCCCAATGCTCCACCTGCTGGCCGAGTCGAACGACCGCGCCAGCGCGTTTTTTGAGCGATACGAAAAATCCTACCCGAAGGATTTTTGCGAGCCGGCCTTCCATTTCGGCTGGGCGCTTTGCCTGTCACTCGACGGCCATGAGGCGGAGGCGCGAAAAAAATATACCGAGGCCATCCTCAAAAATATCCATCTTGCCCCGATACTGCTCGAACTCGACGAGCCGCCGCGCGGGACATGGTTTCCAAACGACCGCGCGGAGCCGGCTTATGCGGAGGAATTTGTCGAGTCCTACGCCGTCCTCTGGGACCGCGAGCCCGGCGCGCTGCGCGTCCTCCGCGAGGTCTGGCATGAGCTCCTGCCCCACGTCGAAAAAATCGTCGCCCACCGCGAGGCGATGTCGGATTTTCAGGACCAGCGATACGCTCCCGATTACAAGGAAATCTGGCAGGCGCTGATCCGAGCGGACGAAGTGCTCACAAAACCGTGATCGCAGTGCCGGGCGAAGCGTTTCAGGCACGCGTTCAGCACCGGCATGCCCGCTGAGCGAGGCGCACGCAAAATCGAATTTCCGCCGATCAAGGCACTGTTCAGAAAAAAAGTTTGCAGAAAATGGCGCAGCAGATTTTTGTCGGTGTCAAGGCGCGAGTGCCGAGCAGCCTCGTTGCAGGCTGTAAGAAGCGAGCAACGCAGCCACCGGCAAAAAGATCAAGCCAGACTGTAAAGGTTATTTATGAACAGTGCCCAACAGTCCCGGACGCTACATTTTTGCCTTCAGGAGCATTACCGGCACATCCACGAGATGGCGCACTTTGTCGGCGGTGCTTCCGTAGAGCAGGTCGCTGATAAACCGATGCCCGTGGGTGGACATCGCGATCAGGTCCACATGCCGCTGGCGGACAAACTTCACAATCTCGTCCGACGGCTCGCCCATCGCCAGCACGTTTTCCACCACGAATCCCTCGGCGCGAAGCTCGGCGGTGCGGCGCTCAAGATACGCGCGGTCGTCGCGCATCTCCTCGCTCTCGGCCAGCTCAAACCGGTTGTAGTTGCGCGCAACCCATCCGTCGGCCACATGCATCAGCAGCAGGTCGGCCCCGGTGAGCTTCGCAAGCGGCCGGATGTGGTCGAGGATCGTCTCGTCGGCCGGACCGTTTTCCAGTGGGATCAAAATCGTGTGATACATGGCTCTTGAATATCTTCAGAATGCCGGACGAGCACAAGGTCCGTATACAAGGTGCAGCTCCAGCCGTAGTCGTGGAAAACCTGATGATTCGGGTGTTCGTGGGGGCGCATTTTCCCTTGCGCAGCAGCAGCGGCGGCGGGACCTCGCCCCGGTCATCGTAGAACTCAAATATCGAGCCGCAGGCCATGCACCAGATTTCGATTTCCTGCCGGGTCCGCGCGCGCAACTCCTCCGCTTTCGCGCGGTAGCCATAGCGGGCGAGCCAGCGCGCAATATATTACGGAGTGAATTACGAGAACAACTTTCGAACCAGCGTGATCGCCGTGAGCTTCGGCGAAAACAGGGTGCAGCAGGATCCCGGAAAAAGCGGAGATAATGGGATGCCGGTGGACGACGTGGTCAGCTTCCTGTGAACCCGCGCCCTCCATCTGCCAGCGCGACCGAGCGGAGGACGACGGCGGCAGAGCGGCGACGCTCCATCGCTTTGCTCCCCGGCCTCGCGGGCTAATTTTTAGCGAGCACGGACTTCAGCTCGGCGATGAGCCGCTGGTTCTGGTCCATCGTGCCGATCGAGATCCTGATCCATTCGGGCAGCTTGTAGCTTCGCATCGCGCGGACAATGAGCCCGCGGCGGAGGAGAGCTTGGAAAATGGCGTCGCCGTCGCCGACCCGCACGAGGACGAAGTTTGCCGCGCTCGGGACATATTCGAGGCCCATCGCGGCAAATTCGGACTCGAGGAAATTGCGTCCCTCGCGGGTGAGTTCGCGCGTGCGGAGCATGTGCGCGGAGTCGGAGAGTCCGGCGAGCGCACCCGCCTGCGCGATGCCATTCGCATTGAATGGCTGGCGGGTCTTTTGCAGGACGGACGCGATATTTTCCGGCGCGACGGCATAGCCGATCCGCAGGTTTGCGAGGCCCTGGATCTTTGAGAACGTGCGCATGACGACGACGTTCCGACCCGCCCGGACGTAGGGGAGGACATCCGGCGGGTTGTCGAGGAATTCGTGGTAGGCCTCGTCGAAGATGACCAGCACATGGTCGGGCACGCGGTCCATAAACCGGTCGAGCGCATCCTGCCCAAGCAGCGTGCCGGTCGGGTTGTTCGGGTTCGCAATGAAGACCTCGCGGGTCTTCGGGGTGATCGCGGCAAGCATCGCGTCGAGGTCGTGCGCGAACCCGGGATCCGGCACCTCGACGGTCGTCGCCCCGAAGAGCTGGGCCATCAGCGAATAGACCGCAAACGCGTGGCGCGAGGTCACGACCTCGTCGCCGGGGCGCAGAAATGCATGGCCGATAAACTCGATGATCTCGTTCGACCCGTTCCCGAGGATCACGTTCCCGCGCACGAGCCCGAGCTTCTCCGCAATCGCCCCGCGCAGTGCCCATCCGCCGCCGTCGGGGTAAAAATGCGCGCGCCCGAGCGCCTCGCGCATCGCGGCGAGCGCGAGTGGCGAGGGGCCGAGCGGGTTTTCATTCGACGCGAGCTTGACGATTTGCGACGGGTCGAGGCCCATCTCGCGGGCGAGTTCCTCGACCGGCTTGCCCGGCTCGTAGGCGACGAGGTCGGTGATGTGTTGGTGGACGGAGTGGAGCATGCGGGTGGTCAGATTGGGATTTTTCCCCGCTTGTGGGAAGACGGATTTTCGTCCACGTTCGCAGCCTGCCCATGAAAAAATCCGGATGTCTGTTGGTGTTTCTGCTCGTTGCGGTGTGCGCGAGCATGCTTCTGAACCTCGGGCTCCTTGCGGCAGTCGGCGCGAAGGGGGCGGGCGGGCTCGCCGGGGTGAAGGTCCTGCGCCCGAAAGTTTTTGAGGAGCGGGTGCTGGTGGACGGCACGGATTCCTCCGCGAAGGTCGCGGTGATCCCGCTCGACGGCGTGATCTCGTTTGGGGAAAAGGGCAGCCTCGGCGACTCGATGGTCGAGGACTTCAAGGACGCCCTCCAGCAGGCGGAAAATGACAAGCAGGTCCGCGCGGTCGTGCTCCAGGTGGATTCGCCCGGCGGCGAAATCACGGCGTCGGACGTCCTCTACGACGCGATCTGCCGGCTCGCGCGCCACAAGCCGGTCGTTGTATATTTTAACTCGCTCGGCGCCTCGGGCGCCTACTACGCGGCGTGCGGGGCCAACTGGATCATGTGCAACGACACGACGTTCACCGGCAGCATCGGCGTCATCATTTCCACCCTGAACTACCGCGACCTCTTCGGGAAGATCGGCCTCGAGTCGGTCGTCTTCAAAAGCGGGAAATTCAAGGACATGCTCAGCGGCACGCGCGTGATGACCCCGGAGGAACAGGCCTACATCCAGGGGATCGTCATGCAGAGCTACGACCGGTTCGTCGGGATCGTCGCCCGCTCGCGCAAACTCGACGAAAAATCCCTGCGCGAAGGGCCCGCCGACGGACGCATCCTCACCGGGACCGACGCATTTGCAAACAAGCTTGTGGACGAGCTCGGCTACATCGAGAACGCGTTCGACAAGGCGGCCGAACTCGGCGGCGTGCCCGGCGCGGAGGTCGTCCGCTACGAACGGAATTACTCGTTCGACAAATTTTTCCGAATGTTCGGCGAGTCGCGGGCCGGTGCGAAGCTGGAGATTGATGTCTTCCCGCGAAGCGTCCGCCTTGAGCCCGGCCGGGTTTACCTGCTCCCTCCATTTTTCGCACCGTGACCCGCGCCGGGCATCAGAAGAAAAGCGATCCCGCGTAGGTGTAGAGGAGGAAGATCGCTGCGGCGACAGCGACTCCGGCAGCCCTTGCCACCCTTTCGTTGAGCACCGCGTTATTGAACCGCGTGCAGGCCGCCGCGAAGCACACCCATGCGAGGGGCACGCAAAACAGCCAGAGCCCCTGGTGGGCGAGCGTGAGAGCGAGCGGCGGGAACGAGCCGACCACGTTTGGCGCGTAGCCGCCGGCCTTCAGCAGCACGTTGAGCGCAAGCATCCCGAGCGCGAGAAAAACAAATTGAGTGCCGGCGATGCTGACGATCATGCGGCCTCCCCGAGCGCCCTCCGCATCACGTCGAGCGGAGCCGGACGGTCGAACCAGATTTCAAAAGAAAGCGCGCCCTGGTGGAGGAGCATGCCGAGCCCGTTCGCGCACCGCGCGCCCGCCGCCGCCGCATCCTCGAGCAGTCGCGACGTGCCGGAGCCATAGACGGTGTCATAGACCATGAGGTTTGGAGTGAACAGGGGCGCGGGGATCAGCGGCGGGTCGGTCCGCCGCATCCCAACCGATGTCGCATTGATAACGAGGTCCGCGCGGGAGAGCTGCTCGCGGAGCTCGGACTCCCCGAAACCGATCACCTGGACCCGGTCGGTCGGGCCGAGCAGCCGGTCGCTGCGAAATGCCGGCGCAAGCTCGGCAGCCAGCGCCCGAGCCTTTTCGACCGTCCTGTTCACGAGCACCAGCCGTTCGCACGATTCGGCCGCGCACTGGACGGCGATCGCACGCCCGGCACCGCCGCCCGCGCCGAGCAGCACGACCCGCAGATCCCGTAGGTCAACCGAAAACTCCTCGCGAATCGCCCGAGAGAGCCCGGGGCCGTCGGTGTTGAAACCCAGCAGCAGCCCATCGCGCACGACGACCGTGTTCACGCTTCCGCTGCGCCGCGCGTAGTCGTCGGCCTCGTCCACCGCCGCAAGTGCCGCCGCCTTCAGCGGGATCGTGACATTCGCACCGAGGAACCCCGCACCCGGCAGCGCGCGGAATGCCGCCGCCGCCTTCTCCGGCGGCACGTGGATCCGAACATACGCCGCGTCAATCCCCGCCGCCACCAGCGCCGCATTCTGAAAAGCCGGCGACTTCGAGTGGTCCACCGGCGCCCCAAAAACGCAGAGCCGGGCAGGCGGCCGCAGCCGCGAAAATACCCCGCCGCCAGATGTCAGGTCGTCAGCCGAAAAAATCGCGCTCATCTCAAGCTGAAGGAAACCAGCGCCGGAGCGCCGACGCAAGCCTTCGCGCGGCCTTCGGCTCGAAATCCAAAAAACGGGCGGCAAAAAGGTAATTGTCGCGCATTTCCTTCGGGATGCAAACTGCCCGCCAGATGGAACGAAAAGCGCGCAAGCCCGGCGGGATCGCCAAGTGGCCGGAGGAGGAACGGCCACGGGAGCGGCTTTTGGGTAGAGAGCCGAGCTTTGAGTGTGACCTGCAGGCAGTAGGCAACCGCCGCCTACCGGCTCGTGGAAGAGCTCCCGCAAGCCGGGAAACCGCCTTGGTGTGCGGAGGAGCACGCTTGATGGCCCTGCTCAAGAAGAGGTGTTGCTGCGGAAGCTCGGGATCCGTGGATGGGGGCGCGTGCGTGAGTTTCGCAATCCCATTGAGATCCCTGCCGACGGCGGTGGGAAATTTTGTTCTTGGGGGGGATTGCAACCCGCGCCAGTTCCGTGCAGGATTCGCCGAAACAAAATACCCATATGGCCGATTACGATTTGATTGTTGTTGGGGGCGGACCCGCCGGATACGTCGGGGCGATCCGCGCCGGACAGCTCGGAAAAAAAGTGGCGTGCGTCGAGATGGATCGCGCGGGGGGCACCTGCCTGAACTGGGGGTGCATCCCGACGAAGTCGCTTCTGAAAAATGCCGAGGTTTACCAGCTCATCAGCCGCCACGCCGCAGATTTCGGGCTGAAGGTCGAGGGGCTTTCCTACGATTGGGAAAAGGTCATCTCGCGCAGCCGCGGGGTCGCGAACCGGCTCGCCGGCGGGATCGAGATGCTCTTCAAGAAAAACAAGGTCGACTACATCCGCGGCGAGGCGGCAATCCCGAAGGCGGGGGTGGTCGAAGTCACCGACAAGGATGGCAAAAAGTCCACCCACAAGGCGGGGAGGATTCTCATCGCGACCGGCGTGGTCGGCCGCGAAATGCCCGGGTTCCGGTTCAACGGCAGCAGCGTGATCGGGAGCAAGCAGGCGATGGTCCTCGCCGAGCAGCCGAAGGACGTGATCATCATCGGAGCCGGCGCGATCGGCGTGGAATTTGCGTATTTTTTCAACGCCTTCGGAACAAAGGTGACGCTCGTCGAAATGCTCCCCGACATCCTGCCGGTCGAGGATACCGAGGTCAGCGGCACGCTCGAAAAATCGCTCGCCAAGCAGGGGATCAAAATCCTCACCGGCACGAAGGTCGAGAAGGCCGAGACGACGAACAAGGGCGTCCGGCTCACGGTCAGCGGCAAGGCAAACGAGACGATCGAGGCGGCCATCGCGCTGGTCGCGATCGGAGTGAGCCCGCTCATGCCGCAGGGGATCAAACTCGAAACCGACGCCAAGGGCTGGCTGAAAACCGACGCGAACTACGAGACGAGCGTGAAGGGGATTTTCGGCGCGGGCGACATCATCGGCGCCCCCTGGCTCGCACACGTCGCCAGCTTCGAGGCCGTCCAGGCGGTCGAGGGGATGTTCGCCGGACGCAAGCCGCGCAAGGTCGGGGTCTTCCCCGGCTGCACGTATTGCCAGCCGCAGGTCGCCAGCGTCGGGCTCACCGAACGCGCGGCCAAAGAAAAAGGCCTGAAATTCAAAATTGGCAAATTCCCGTTCATGGCGAGCGGCAAGGCGCTGGCGGTCGGCGAGAGCGAGGGGTTTGTGAAGCTCATCATCGGCGAGAAGCACGGCGAGATCCTCGGCGCCCACATCATCGGTGCCGACGCGACCGAGATGATCGCCGAGCTCGGGCTCGCGATCACGATGGAGGCAACCTACGAGGAACTCCTCGCCACGATCCACGCCCACCCGACGCTCAGCGAGGCCGTCCACGAGGCCGCCCACGCATCCCAAGGACACGCGATCCACATCTAGCCGGGAATTCGGGCAGCCCAGCAAAGCGGCCCTCCTTGGGTTTTTCTCGTCAGATTCGCGCTGTTCATTTTGTATTCGGCGGCGATAAATGCTCCCAAGGCTCTCATCACGGCGGCGGGTCGCAACCAGTGCCATCTTCCCTTGCAGACGATCGTGGACCGCCTCCTTGCGCTCTTCGGCCTCGACCGCGACGCCCTCACCGACCCCGCCCGGACCGCCACCCGCCGTCCGGCATTTCGCCACCAGCCTCCCGACCTACATCACGCTCAAAGATGTAAAGAAGTGCTGGGGCCACGGACACGAGGACATCTTTCCCGTCGCACAATTTGAAAAGCTCTGGAGCGACATGCCAGCGATCCACGACGTACCCGGCTCGTTTGTCGTCGTCCCACGCCCGCGCGGCCAGCAGATCAAGGCGCAGGCACAGATCGACGGATGGCTCCGCGATGGCTCTGCCGCACACATCGAAGCCCTCGGCGACTGGGAATGACCAATTAACCCGGACCTCCTGCCCGGATCAATGCTTGACCCGGTGCCGAGCGGTGGGCATATTCGAGTTTTCCCATTCAATGAAGGCGGCGGGACATGGTCAGGGTCCCGCCTTTTTCATCGGCTGGCTGAACGATTTTTTCCATATGAACTCCGAACTTATTGCGATGCTCGACTACCTCGAGCGAGAAAAAGGCATCAAGCGCGAAATCCTTGTCGAAGCGATCTCTGACGCTCTTCTGGCCGCGTCGAAGAAGAGCTTTGTCGCCGGAACCCGCGAGCTTCGGATCGAGATCAACCAGCAAAGCGGGGCGATCCGCGCGATGGCCAAACTCATCGCCGTCGAAAAAATCTCCAACCCGCACGACGAGATCCTCCTCTCGAAGGCCAAGGCGGTGAAGCCGGACGTCGTCGCGGGCGATGAGGTCGAGGTCGAGGTGACACCGAAAGATTTCGGGCGGATCGCCGCGCAGGCGGCCAGGCAGGCGATCAACCAGCGGATCCGCCAGATCGAGCGCGAAATGATCTACGAGGAGTTCAAAGACCGCGCCGGAGAAATCGTCACGGGCACGGTCCGCCGGTTCGAGAAATCCGACGTCGTCATTGACCTCGGAAAATTCGAGGGCGTCATGCCTTCGCGCGAGCGCGTCGTCACCGAGGACTACAATGTCGGCGACCGCCTCCGCGCCTACGTCGTCGCGGTGGACCACGCCTCACGCGGCCCCGAGATCATCCTCTCGCGGAGCCATCCGAATTTTGTCCGCCGCCTGTTCGATCTCGAGGTCAGCGAGATCGCCGACCACACGGTCGAGCTCAAGGTCATCGCCCGCGAGGCCGGCTACCGCACGAAGGTCGCCGTCCACAGCGAGGACTCGAAGGTTGATCCGGTCGGCGCATGCGTCGGCATGCGCGGCACCCGGGTAAAAAATATCGTCCGCGAGCTCAACAACGAGAAGGTGGATATCATCCGATGGGATCCGGATCCGGTGAAATTTGCGACTGCGGCACTCAAACCCGCGAACATTCGCAGCATTTCTGCCGACCCCGAAGCGAAGACGATCCGGGTGCTTGTCCACAAGGACGACCTCTCGCTGGCGATCGGCCGCCGGGGGCAGAACGCGCGCCTCACCGCGAAGCTCACCGGCTGGGAAATTGACATTCAGGAGGACAAAACGGCCGCGCAGGTCATGGAATCGCGCAAGGCCGAAGCCGCTCACTCGATCGCCGCGATCCTCGAGATCAGCGGAGAGGACGCCCAGAAGCTTGCCACCGAGGGCATGAACTCGATCGAGGCGGTGCAGACCGCCGGGGCGGGCGACATTGCGGAAATTCTGGGAGTGGACCTCGAAGTCGGACAAAAGATCCTCGATGCGGCGATGGCCGCGACCGCCGAGAAGCCCGCTGCTTCCTGACGGCGATGAAACCCGCGCCCGAAGGACAATTGATTTATGGCAGAGAAAAAGAAAACAACCGAAGACAAAGCCGCAAAGCCGAGGCGGGCATCCTCTGTCGCACGCAAGTTGACACCGCTCGCGGGACCAGTTCCCGAGCCGCCTCCCGCGCCTGAGCCCGTCCCTCCAGAGCCAAAGCCGCTCGTGGTGACGGTGGATCTCCTGGAGCCGCAAAAAAAAGTCCGCAAGCCGGAAGGCCAGCGCAAGACCTCCCTGCGGCCGCTCATGCAGCCGCTTGGCACTCCGGTTTTGCCGCCGGTCCCGAAGGCTGCTCCGGAGCCGCCGACCAAGCTTCCGCACCCTGAACCGTCGGAACCCGTGCCGGGTGCGGAAGAGTCCGCCGAGCCGGAAAAAAAGGTTCTCCACCTCAAGCCGCCGATCATCGTCAAGGAACTCGCCGAGCAGCTCGGCTTGAAGCCGTTCCAGATCATCAAGGATCTGATGGCACTCAACATTTTTGCAAACATCAACCAGACGCTCGAGCCGGACATCGTCTCGAAGGTCTGCGACCAGCACGGGTTTTTCTTCGAGCGGGAGAGGAAGGACACGTCAAAGGGCCACCACAAGGTCGAGGTGAAGGTCGAGGTACCGAAGGAGCCGGAGAAGCCGAAGGCCGATGAGCTGATGACCCGCGCCCCGATCATTACGTTCATGGGGCATGTGGACCACGGGAAGACGTCGCTCCTCGATGCGATCCGCAAGGCGCGGGTCGCGGCGGGCGAGGCGGGCGGGATCACCCAGCACATCGGCGCCTACAGCGTCGAGCGCAACGGCCAGAAAATCACGTTCCTCGACACCCCCGGACACGCGGCGTTCACTGCGATGCGCGCCCGCGGCGCCACGGTCACCGACATCGTTGTGCTCGTGGTGGCGGCGGACGACGGGCTGATGCCGCAGACGCTCGAGGCGATCTCGCACGCGAAGGCGGCCAAGGTCCAGATCATGGTCGCAATCAACAAGATCGACCTGCCGTCGGCCAATATTGACCGGGTGAAAACCCAGCTCCAGGAGCGCGGTCTCGCGCCCGAGGACTGGGGCGGCGACATTATCTGCCTCCCGGTCAGCGCCACGAAGGGCTCCGGCATCGGCGAGCTTCTTGACATGATGACGCTGCAGTCGGAAATGCTCGAACTCAAGGCGAGCCCCGCGGTGGACGCCCGGTGCTCGGTCATCGAGGCCCAGGTCGAGCAGGGCCGCGGCCCGACCGCCACGGTCATCGTGCGCATGGGCACGCTCCGGGTCGGCGATCCGTTCATCTGCGGAAACCACTGGGGGAAGGTCAAGCAGCTCATCAGCGACCTCGGAAAACCGGTCAAGGAGGCCGGGCCGGCGATGCCGGTCAAAATCCTCGGCTTCAGCGGGCTGCCGAACGCCGGCGACGAGCTGGTCGTCATGGATTCCGAAAAATCCGCGCGCATGCTCGGAGAGGAACGGCTCGCTGCAGTTCGCACAGACAAGCTCGCCGCGCCGAAGCGTGCGACGCTCGAAAACCTGTTTTCCGACCTTGCGGCCGATCAGAAGCCGGTCCTGCAGATCATCGTCAAGACCGACGTGCAGGGTTCACTCGAGGCGATCATCCAGTCGCTCCGCGACATCCCGCAAAAAAAGATCACCCTCGACATCATCCACGGGGCGGTCGGCCCGCTCACCGATTCGGATGTCCTGCTCGCCAGCGCGTCGAACGCGATCATCATCGGTTTCAACACGAAGACCGAAAACTCGGCCGCGCTCGCCGCGAAACGCGAGGGGATCCAGATCAAGCTCTACAGCATCATCTACGAGCTCATTGACCAGGTGCGCGACGCGATGAGCGGGATGCTCGAGCCCGAGCTGCGCGAGGCGATCATCGGGCACGCCGAGGTCCGCCAGGTCTTCGATCTCACGAAGGGGAAGGTCGCCGGCTGCATGGTCATCGACGGGAGGATCGCCCGCACTGCGCGCGCGCGGCTGCTCCGCCGCCGCCAGCCGATCTACGACGGCGGGCTCGCGACGCTCCGGAGGTTCACCGACGACGTCAAGGAAGTGCGCGCCGGCCTCGAATGCGGGATCAAGCTCGGCGACTACTCGGAATACCAGCCGGAGGATGTCATCGAGTGCTACACGCTCGAGAAGATCCCCCAGCAGCTCTGATCTCCGGTGAAACACCGCATCGAAAGGGTCTGCGAGGTGCTCAAGCGCGAGCTCGGCGCGGCCATCCTCCGCGACCTCCATTTCGGGGGGACCCTTGTCACGATCAGCGAGGTGGACATCACGCCGGATCTCAAGCAGGCGCATGTGTTTGTCTCCGCCCTCGGGACCCCGGGCGAACAGCGCGCGGTCCTCGAAAAACTCGAAAAATCGCGCGTCCGGCTCCAGCAGGAGATCGCCAAACGCGTGACCCTCAAACACACCCCGCACCTGAATTTCAGAATCGACGAGGCGCTCGCCCGCGGGTCGCGCGTGCTCGGGATCATGAATGAACTCGGACTCGACGAAAATGTTTGACGCGATCGCTGCCGCGCTGCGCGGTGCCCGCCGGATCGCGGTCGCCAGCCACCTCCGGCCCGACGCCGACGCGCTCGGCTCGACGATCGCCGCCGCGCTCTGGCTGCGTTCGGAGGGGAAGGATGTCACCGCATGGAACGAGGACGGGATGCCGAAGAAATTCCGCTACCTCCCGGGCTCCGACCTCATCTCCGCGCCGCCCGCAGATCCCCGGGAATTCGACGTCTTCCTCGCGCTCGATGTCTCGGTGAAAAAGCGTCTTGGCACGGTCAACGACGCGATCGCGCCCGGCGCGCTCTGGATCAACATCGACCACCACGTCAGCAACGAAAGCTTCGGGGAGATCAACTACGTTGACGCCACCTCCCCGGCGACCGGGCAGATCCTTTTTGAGTTTTTCCGGCATGTTGGGATCGGGATCACCCAGGACATCGCGACCAACCTCTTTGCGGCGATCTCGACCGACACCGGGTCATTCCAATACCGGGGGACCGACGAGCGGACGTTTGACGCCGGGTCCGCGCTCGTCTCGGCCGGCGTGGATGTCGCCGACCTCTCGCGCGCGATGTATGACAGCCAGCCGAGGCGCCGGTTCGAGCTCCTGCGGTTCGCACTCAACCGGGTGGAGTTCCACTGCGACGACCGCATCGCGACATTTTCTCTCACGCTCGCCGACGCCGCCCGCATGGGCGTGCTGCCGGAGGACAACGAGGGGATCATTGACCACCTCCGCTCGATTGATGGCGTCCTCTCGGCGGTCTTCTTCGAGGAGCTTACCGAGGGGAAAGTCCGGGTTAGCGCACGCTCGAAAGATCCCGCGCTCGATGTCTGCAAAGTCTGCCAGGCATTCAAGGGCGGTGGACACCCGATGGCCTCGGGCGCACGCGTTCGCGGGACGCTCGAAAATGTCAAAAAAGAATTTTTAAAAGTATTATCCGATGAGATCAGACAGCGGGATTGACGGGGTGTTGATTGTGGACAAGTCACCGGGCATGACATCGCACGATGTCGTGGCCATCACCCGGCGCGCGCTGAACACGAAGAAGGTCGGGCACTGCGGGACCCTCGACCCGCTCGCGACCGGGCTCCTGCTCATCACAATCGGGCGCGGCACAAAAATCCAAGATCTCCTGATGAGCGAGGACAAGGAATACGTCGGCACGCTTGAGCTCGGAACCTCGACCGACAGCCAGGATGCCGACGGCGAGCCGGTCGAGACGCTTCCGGTGCCGGATCTCGCCCGCACGCAGATTGACGATGCGTTCGCAAAATTCCACGGCGACTTTTACCAACTCCCCCCGATGGTGAGCGCGATCAAGAAGGATGGCGTCCCACTTTACAAGCTCGCCCGGCAGGGGAAAACCGTCGAGCGCGAGCCGAGATTCGTCCACGTCTATGCCCACGAGATCCTCGCCGTGAGGCTCCCGGAAATTGATTTTCGCGTCGTCTGCAGCAAGGGGTTCTACGTCCGCACCTACGCGCACGATATCGGCCACGAACTCGGCTGCGGCGCGCACCTCAAGGCACTCCGCCGCACGAAATCCGGACGCTTCAGCGTGGACGGCGCGATCACGATTGATGAACTCAAGGCCGGTCCGCCCGAGGCCGTTGCCGCGCGCGTCCTCACCCTCCCCGCCGTCTCAAGGCTCCGCGGCGCGTAAGCCCCCCCCGCTTCGCGGAAGTTTGCGAAGGGGGGCTAGCAGATCGCCCCACATGACGCCGGCGCGCGATGTCGGATCTCGTCTGCCTCTCGTGCAAGCAGTCTGGGGATGGCCTCGGCGTAGGAGGAAAACGCAGGTCGCCATCCGGCAGCCACGAGCTTTGCGTTGCTCACGCGCTTGTTCGAATTTCCACGCTTGAGTTTGGGCAATGGCGGACCGACCGGCGGCAGAGGGATTGCGAGTGCTGCGGCCAGCCAAGTGCAAACCTCGCGCTGGGTCGCGGGCCTGCCGTCGCTTACATTGTAAATTCCGGACGCAACCCCACGCCCGGCCAGCAGCAGGAGAGCGCGCGCAGCGTCGTCGCGGTGGATCTGGTTGATCCAGTGCCCGCCACCGTCCTCCAAAACCGCTGAGCCAGTCAGGCACTTGTCGAGCAGGGTCGAGCGCCCGGGACCGTAGATCCCGGCAAGCCGCGCGACGATGCCCCCCGCATCAAGCGCAATCCTCTCCGCCTCGAGAAGCACGCGCCCTGTCTCGCGCTCGGGGAGCGTCAGCGATGATTCGTCCACCCACGCTCCGTCCGCCTGACCATAAACCGATGTGCTCCCGGTAAAAATCGTGAGCCTCGGGCTCAGCCGCCCGATCAGCCGCGCCAGCCCATCCCGATAGACCGCCCGGTATGCGTCCGCCCCGCCATGCCCGGAACTCGCGCAGTGGATCAGCACGTCCGGCTCCTGCCACGCATCCGGAATTCCGCGCAAATCCCCTCGGATATCCGCCGCGATCACGCCATGCGCGCGTCCGCCTAGGCCCGCAGCCGACTCCTGCGTCGCGGTCAACCCCAGAACCCGCCAGCCGGATTCACAAAAAAAACCGGCTACGGCTTCGCCAAGGAAGCCGCAGCCGGCAACAACCGCCCGTGGGATGTCCAAAATCAGGACACCGGGTTGAAATTGAAACGGATCTTCATTTTCGCGCGCTTCGCGTTATTTTTCGCTTTGCGCCGCGACCGCTGGGTGGGTGTCTCGAACGCGCGCAACCTGCGCACCTCGTCCATCAGCCCCTCGGCGTCAAGCTTCGACTTGAGGCGCTTCAACGCGCGATCAATCGGCTCACCTTTTTTAACCATAATCTCCGGCATAAATTCACCTACTTCCATCGAATCCGGCTGCTTGCAGGAAAATGACGGGCTAAAAATTAGTTTTCACCCCAGCCCTTCCCTTCGGCCGATCCGGCGGAATGCATACTCTCCCTACGCGCATCCGTCAATAGGAACTCAGCCAGCAATTTCGAAACGGGCGCATCTCTGCCCAAAAGCTGCAAATACGGGCGCATGCCTGAAAGTTGCAAGGACGTTGCTTGAGGATAGGAGCGCGGGCATCCTGCCCGCTTATTGAAGCGTTCTTTGCAACTATCGGGCATGTAGTCATGCAAGAAAAAAGTTTGGTTATTTTGGCATTTTGTTCTGACTCACCTGCCGCAGGCAGATCTTGATAAAGTTCCCCCCGAACGCCTGCCGCGGCGAGCGGTGCGGGGTTTGGGGGCGCACAGCCCCCATCAAACCGGTCCGTAATTGCGTGCGGCGATTCATTGGGCAGGACTGCGGTGGCCTGATGGAATCGTCTGTCCCGCCTGTGCTGGAAAGGATGTCTGGGAGATGAAAACTGCGCTCTACCGTTGCGCCTGTTGCAAGCATGACTGTTCAGTGACCTCGGGCACCCTTTTCGCCGACACGCACA
>DYRS01000038.1 GCA_020718585.1 Chthoniobacter flavus | reverse complement strand
CTCGTATCTTCTCCCAGAGCCCGAAGTCCTTGGCGAGGGCATCGACAATCAACTGTCCGCCGTGCGCCGTCGCGGTGCGCGCGTCTTGGAGGGTGAGATCAACGTTGGAGCGCTTTTTTCGAAAAAGCTGAAGGCTTGCCTTAACAGCACCACTGCGGTGTTGTTAAGGCAAGACATTTTTCACCATTTTTTCTTATTTCTCCGTGTGGCTAATGATTGGGGAGATGCGCCCATCTCGACGAGATTTTTGAGTCCGCAGTTGTCAGGTGCCGCGAACTTTGGTAGCGGTCTGCGATGCCACTGGTCGTCCAACGTCCACAACTCACGCTTGCCGAGAGGCTCTATCTGCCGGCGATCCTTGCCGGGTTGTTCATTACGCTCCGGCATTTTATGAACCGGGTGCTCGGTCGAACGAAGGTGACGATGCAATATCCTGAGGAAAAGTGGGACGCGCATCTTCCCGAGTGGTATCGGGGGGCGCCGACGCTTGTCACCGACGACTGGGGGCGCGAGCGGTGTGTGGCCTGCCAGCTCTGCGAGTTCATCTGTCCGCCCCGTGCGATCACGATCAAGCCGGAGGAGATCCCGCACGACGAGCGGTGGGGGAAGGTCGAAAAGCGGCCGAAGGAATTCGACATCGACATGAGCCGCTGCATCTACTGCGGGCTCTGCCAGGAGGTCTGTCCCGAGCAGGCGATCTTCCTGCGCAAGGATTACTCGCTCACTGGGTATCGCCGCGCGGAGATGGTCCACGACAAGGAAAAACTTTACGAACTTGGCGGGGTGATGCACGGGCTGGTCAACAAGTGGAACGAAAAAAAGTAGCCGTCCGCACCCGCGCCTGTTAAATAATCCGCCCGATTTTTATGTCGCTCGCCCTTTTTTGGATCTTCGCCGCCATCACGCTCGCCTCGGCGGTCGGCGTGGTATTTTTCCGGAGCCCGGTCTCGGCGGCGATGAGCCTGGTAATGGCGTTTGTCGGGCTTGCGGCATTGTTTGTGACGCTGGACGCATTTTTCATCGGGGTCGTGCAGGTGCTCGTGTATGCGGGCGCGGTGATGGTGCTCTTCCTGTTCATCATCATGCTTCTCGACCTGCGGGCCGACGAGCGGCGGCCGGTGAAGCTCGCCGCGTGGGCGGGCGGGGGAGCAGTTGTCGGCGGGTTCATGGCGGTGCTCGTGCAGGTCGTCGGATCGCTTCCGGCGCTCCAGCAGACGAAGCCGGCACTCGCCAACCCGGCGGTCAACGACGTCGCAATGGTCGGGTTCGCGCTCTTCAGAAATTTCAACCTCCCGTTCCAGGTCATCGGCGTCCTCCTGCTCGTCGCCACCATCGGAGTCGTCGTCCTCAGCCGGAGGGAGCTGAAATGATGGGGAAGTTTTCAGTTTTCAGTTTTCAGCGGGCAGCCGCGAGATGCGCCGAGTGCCGGACCTCCTGCATTTCGCATTCCCCATTTCGAATTTCGCATTTTCCATAAAGTGGCAACCTTGGCAAATTACCTCATCGTCAGCGGCCTGTTGTTTTCCGTCGGGTTGGCGGGGGTTTTGTTGCGCCGGAACATCCTGATTATTTTCATGGGGCTCGAGCTGATGCTCAATGCTGCGAACCTGTCGCTGGTGGCATTTTCGAGGTTCAACCTCGGGCAGGACGGGTTTCCCGACTACAACGCGCAGGTCTTCGTGTTTTTTGTGATCACGGTTGCGGCGGCCGAGGTGGCGGTCGGGCTGGCGATCATCGTCGCGCTCTACCGTGCGCGCCAAACCACCCACGTCGAGGACCTCGACACCTTGAAATTTTGATGACCTCGGCACCCTGGATCATTTTGTTCACCCCGCTGGCGGCAGCGGTGGCGATCCTCTTTCTCGGGAGGTTTTCGAAGCCGCTGAGTGCCGGGCTGGCGATCGGGTCGGCGGTCTTTGGCTGCGCGCTGAGCTGGTGGGTATTTTTCCAGCCCGACTCTGCGGATCCGGCGATCCGGTTTTACTGGATGGATTTTGGCGAGCAGTTGCAAATCCCGATCGGGATGACGGTTGACCACCTGAGCCGGGTGATGCTGGTGGTGGTGACGACGATCGCGTCGCTGGTGTTCATCTACTCGGTCGGCTACATGCGGACCGAGGAGGGCTACTGGAGGTATTTTGCCGGGCTCTCGCTGTTCCTGTTTTCGATGCTCGGGATCGTGCTCGCGGACAACTTCGTGATGATGTTCATCTTCTGGGAGCTTGTCGGCCTGAGTTCGTATATCCTGATCGGGCACTACTTCAAGAAGGACAGCGCTGCCGATGCGGCGAAGCAGGCGTTCATTGTGAACCGGATCGGCGACTTCGGGTTCCTGCTCGGCATCCTTTTCCTGTGGGCTGCGACCGGCACGCTGATGTTTGGCGAGCTGACCCGTGGGGTTGCCGGGTTTGCCGACTATCCGATCTACCTGACCGTCGCCTGCGTGCTGCTCTTTTGCGGCACGGTCGGCAAGTCCGCGCAGATGCCGCTGCATGTGTGGCTGCCGAACTCGATGGAGGGTCCGACCCCGGTTTCGTCGCTCCTCCACGCGGCCACGATGGTTGCGGCCGGGGTCTATATGCTCGCGCGGATTTTTCCGATCCTTGCGGCCGCGCCGCATGCGCTCGACGTGATCGCGTGGGTCGGCGGGATCACCTGCTTTGCGGCCGCGCTCATGGCGACCCAGCAGGACGACATCAAGCGGATCCTCGCGTATTCGACGATCTCGCAGCTCGGCTACATGGTCCTCGGCATAGCGTCCGCCCCGACCGCCGACGTCCCAATGTTCCACCTCTTCACCCATGCGTTCTTCAAGTGCCTGCTCTTCCTTTGCGCCGGCTCGGTGATCGTCGGGATGCACCACGAGCAGAACATCTGGAAGATGGGCGCGCTGAAAAACAAGATGCCGCTGACGATGCTTGCGATGTTTGTCGGCAGCCTTGCGCTGGCCGGCTGCCCGTTTTTCAGCGGGTATTACAGCAAGGATCTCATCATCGCGTGGGCGGTCGAGTCGCACCCGGTGCTCGGGTGGCTCTCGGTCGCGACCGCCGGGCTCACCGCGTTTTACGCGTTCCGGCTGTTCTTTGTCGTCTTCCTCGGGAAGCCGCGCGGCGACCATGCGAGGTGCGCGTCCGAGTCGCCGCTCGTCATGCTTGTCCCGCTCGCCTGCCTCGCGGTCCCCGCGTTTATCGGCGGCTGGCCGGTCATTGAAAAATTATTTTTCCACATCGAGGAGCCGCAACATATCCCCCACGCGCTGCATCCGATCCTCTGGGCGCTGTTTGCGGTCGGGGGAGGCTCAGCATTTTTTCTCTACCGAGGGGCTGCGAAGGATCCGATCTCGATCCCGCTTTTTGCCAACCGGCTCTACATTGATGCCGGCTACGCGTGGGGGGTGCGGGTGATCCAGGATGGCGGGGCGGCGGTGCTTTCGTGGGCCGACCGCTGGGTGGTTGACCTGCTTGTCGTGCAGGTTCCGAGCAAGCTGGCATGGGTGTGCGGGTTTGTGCTCCGGTTCCTCCAGCTTGGCAACATCCAGGCCTACGCATTTTTCTTCGGGGCCGGCGCGATCGGACTTCTCTACCTTTTGATATTCAAATGAGCCCGACCAGCCCGCTCCTCTTTCTGATCCTTGTCCCGCTTGTGGCGGCAGCACTCATCCTGCTGGGATCGCCCGCGCGCTTCACCTCGCTCGTCGCCTCGGCCGCGAACCTTGTATTCGTCCTTTTCCTCGTCGCGTTCTACCAGTTTGGCTCCGAGCTGCCCTACCAGTTTGTCTCGATGTGGCCGGTCATCCCCTCGATGGGGATCAGCCTCACGCTCGGTGCCGACGGGCTGAGCCTGCTCATGCTACTGCTGACGTCGCTCGTGACAGTGGCGGCGGTCGCGGTCGCCAGGACGCCGGAAAAAAATGGCCAATGGTTCCATGCGTGCCTGCTTTTCATCTCGGCCGGCGGGAACGGCGCGTTTGCGTCCATTGATCTCTTTTTCTTCTACATGTTTCACGAGCTCGCGCTGATCCCGACGTTCCTGCTGATCGGGATCTGGGGATCCGGCGACCGGCAGGCGGCGGCATGGAAGGCGACGATCTACCTTGCGCTCGGGAGCTTTGTCCTGCTGCTCGGGCTCATCGGGCTCTACCTGATCCAGCCCGACGGGATGCGAACGTTCGACCTGCGGGCGATCATCGGGCTAGCCGATGCCGGATTCCTGCTGCCCGCCGACTGGGTTTATCTTTTGCTCCTGATCGGGTTTGGGATTTTGGTCTCGCTCTTCCCGTTCCACACTTGGGCACCGCAGGCGTATGCGAGCGCGCCCGCGCCGGCCGCAATGCTCCATGCGGGGGTGCTGAAAAAGTTCGGGCTCTACGGTTTGATACGGATTGCCGTGCCAGTATTTCCCGAGGCGGTCGTCGTGTTCGGCAACCTCCTGCTCGTCATGCTCGTCGGGAACATCCTCTACGTCGGCTACATCACGATCTCGCAGCGGAAGCTCGACTGGATGCTCGGGTATTCGAGCGTGATGCACATGGGGTATATTTTCCTCGGGTTTGCGGCACTCGGCGTGCTGAGCCTCACCGGGGCCTCGCTGATGCTCTTTGCGCACGGGCTTTCGATTGCCGCGCTGTTTGCGCTGAGCGGCGAGCTGCGCGAGCGCACCGGCACGCTCGATTTCGCCGAGCTGGGCGGGTTCGCAAAGCCGATGCCCGCGTTCGGCCTGCTCTTTGGGTTTGCCGCATTCGCGGCGATCGGGCTGCCGGGATTTGTCGGGTTTGCCGGCGAGCTGCTCATTTTCTTCGGATCGTTTGTTGGGGGCGAGCCGCTGATGGGTGCGGTGGCGGGCAGGGAAATCTTTTTGCTCAACAACTACCAGATCGCCACGATCTGCGCGGTCTGGGGGGTCGTCATTTCGGCGGTCTATATGCTCCGCGCCTACCGCAGGGTATTTTTTGGACCGCTCAACGACCGGTGGTCCGAGCTCCCTGAAATCTCCGCATCCGCGCGGATCGCGGTCGCCGGGCTGATCGTCGTGATGCTCGTCACCGGGTTCTTCCCAGGCCTCCTCATCAAACTCATCGAGTCCGCACAGATATGATCCCGGCCATCGCCCTCGAAATTTTTGTTGTCTGCCTCGGGATTTTCCTGCTGATGGCCGATGCGTTCCAGGAGAAACTCGACAAGCGGGCGATCGCGTGGGGCGGGATCATCGGGCTGGCGGCGGTCTTTGCCCTCACATTTTTTGTACGCGCTGACGGTTCCGCGTTTGGCGGGTTCTACCTCAACGACCCGCTGGCGATCCTCTTCAAACGGTTTGCGCTCGGGGCCGGGATCGTGACGCTCGTGCTCTCGCTCGAATACGCGCCGGTCCTCGAATGCCAGATCCCCGGCTCGAAGCCCGGCGCCGGGCTCGGAGAGTTTTTTATCCTCCCGGTCTTCACCTGCGTCGGCCTGATGTGGATGGCTTCCGCCGCAGATTTTGTGATGATTTTTTGCGCGCTCGAGCTGGTCACGATCTCGTTTTACATCCAGGTCGCCTACGCGCGGAAAAATGTGGCCAGCCTCGAGGCGGGGACGAAATACCTGATCCTCGGCGCGCTCTCGACCGGGTTCCTTGTGTATGGGATCACATGGATTTTTGGAATGACCGGCCAGACGAGCCTGCGCGGGATCTCCATCGTCCTCGGGATGGTCCCCGAGGCGAGCCAGACCGCGCTGCTTTTCGGACTCGGACTCGTGCTGGTATCCATCGGATTCAAGATCGGTGCGGCACCGTTCCAGTTCTGGGTTCCCGACGTTTACCAAGGTGCGCCGACCCCTGTGACCGCGTTCCTTTCCGTCGGCTCGAAGGCGGCTGGATTCGTCGTGCTGATCCGCGTGATCGAACCGTTCCTGATCGCGTCGGCGATCGCTGCCAAGCTCGTCGCCGCGCTTGCGTTCCTCGCCGGGCTCACGCTGATCTACGGCAACCTCGCCGCGATGCCGCAGACGAACCTCAAGCGGCTTCTCGGGTATTCGAGCATCGCGCACGCAGGCTACCTGCTCATCGGCGTGGCCAGCGTCGGCGCGCCGTTCGCCGGCCGCGCGGTCGTATTTTACCTGATCGCCTACTTCCTGATGACGTTCCTCGCGTTCCTTGTTCTTGTGCCGGTTGCCGCCGCGTCGGGAGGAGATGAGATCTCGCATTTCAACGGGCTCGGACGACGTGCGCCCGGGCTAGCGTTCGGGATGCTGATCTCGATGCTCTCGCTGGCCGGGCTTCCGTTCACCGTCGGGTTTCTCGGGAAATTTTTCATCTTTGAGGTCGCGATGCGGCAGGGGCATTTCGTGCTGGTGATCCTCGGGATCGTGACAGTCGCCTGCGGGTTTTACTACTACCTCAAAGTCGTGCGCGCGATGTTCTGGCAGCCCGCGCCAGAAGATGCGCCGCCGATCACGGTCTCCGGGCTCACCCGGTTTGCCGTCGCATTCCTTGCGGCACTGATTCTCATCCTGGGGATCTATCCAGCACCGATTCTTCAATTTCTTTTATAAAATCCCATGCCTGTCCTCGACAAACCGCTCGCCGAACTCCGCGAATACCGCGGGATCAACCCGCTTCCCGAAGATTTTGACGCCTACTGGAGCCGGGCGCTCGCTGAGTTGGACGCGACTGATCCCGCGCCCGAGCTCATCCCCTGCGACGCGCTGGGAGCGAAGGGAGTCGAGACGTTTGACCTGTTTTTCACCGGCGTCGGAGGCGCGCGGATCTACGCGAAATACCTGCGTCCGGAGCGCACGGCAACCCCAGCTCCCGGACTTCTGCTTTTTCACGGCTACACCGGGAGCAGCGGGGATTGGCAGGACAAGCTACAGTTTGTCGGGCAGGGAATGGCGGTGGCCGGGCTCGACTGTCGCGGGCAGGGCGGCCGCAGCGAGGACACCGGCGGCGTGCGCGGGAACACCCTCAACGGGCACATCATCCGAGGGCTCGACGAATCTCCTGACAAGCTCCTCTTCCGTCAGATTTTTCTGGATACCGTGCAGCTCGCACGCGTGATGTCCGGGTTCCCGGAAGTCGGCGAGCTCCGGTGCATGGGCGGATCTCAGGGCGGCGCGCTCGCGATCGCCTGCGCCGCGCTCGAGCCTCGGATCGCTCGCTGCGTTTCGGTGTTTCCATTTCTTTCCGATTACAAGCGGGTCTGGGAGATGGACCTCGCAAAGGATGCCTACGGCGAGATCCGCACGTATCTGCGGGCGTTTGACCCGCTCCACGAGCGTGAGGAGGAAATCTTCAGAACCCTCGGCTACATTGACGTCCACCACCTCGCCCCGCGGATCACCGCGCGCGTGCTCATGGGGCTAACGCTGATGGACAACATCTGCCCGCCCTCGACCCAGTTCGCTGTCTATAATTCGATCCGCTCGGAGAAGGAATGCGCGATCTACTCGGACTTCGGGCATGAGAATCTTCCGGGGTTTTCAGATCGGGCATTCCGGTTTCTGACCGCCTGAGAAGCGGGTCAGCGGAACTGGCAAGCACTGTGATCAACTCCACCCGCTGGGTCGCCCGCTGCTGCCACCTGGGGATGTTCATCCAGGCGCTGGTGATCAACATCACCCCGCTCCTGTTCATCCCGCTGCGCGAGCAGTTCGGGCTGAGCTTCGAGCAGATCGGACGGCTGGTGCTGGTGAATTTTCTGACCCAGATGGCTGTTGACCTGCTCTGCACCGCGCTGGCCGACCGGGTGCATCCGCGGCCGCTGATCGTCGGCGCGAACGCGATGGCTGCGGTCGGGATGTGGATATTTGCGTTCGGGCCGTTTGTGTTCGCGAGCCCGTATTCCGGCCTCATGGCCGGGACGGTGATTTTTTCCATCGGCTGCGGGCTGCTCGAGGTACTGCTGAGCCCGCTGATCAACGCGCTGCCATCGGAAAACAAAAGCGCTTCGATGGCCGGGCTGCACGCGTTTTATCCGATCGGCAAGGTGGCGGTGATCCTTGCGACGGGAGCTGCGCTGCATGTGCTTGGGGTGCGCGCGTGGCCGTGGATCATGGTGCTGTGGAGCGTGCTTCCCGTGCTGAACACGGTGGCGTTCTGGCTGGTCCGGCTTCCGCCGCTGGCCGATCCCGAGCGGCGGCAGACCCTGCGCTCGATCCTGCTCGGGCTCCCGATGTATCTCCTGCTGGCCACGATGGTTCTGGCCGGGGCGACCGAGGTGACGATCGCCCAGTGGACGTCCGCCTATGTCGAGACCGCGCTCGGGTATTCCAAGGTCGTCGCCGATCTTGTCGGGTTCCTGCTGTTCGGGCTTGGGATGCTTGTCGGCCGAGTGTGGTTCGCATGGAAAGGCGGGCATTCCGGGCTGCCGCGGATCATGTGGGCGAGCGCCGTGCTCTCCGGCGCGACCTGCCTCGCCATGGCGCTCACGCCCTCGCCGCCGCTCGCGCTCGCTGCCACCGGGCTCTCGGGGATCTTTGTGAGCATGCTCTGGCCGGGGACGATCTCGCTTTCCGCCGCGAGGTTTCCGCTCGCGGGCGCATCGATGTTTGCGCTGCTCGCGGCCTCCGGAGACGCGGGTTCGGCGGTCATGCCGTGGCTGGTCGGGCTGATTGCCGACCATGTGAGCGCCGCGCCGCCCGCATGGGTGCTGACGGTTTTTGGATCGTCGCTTTCGCCGCAGGCGCTCGGCCTCAAAGCCGGCTATCTCTTCACCGCGATCTGCCCGCTCCTCATCGTCCCGCTCGTCCTTGCGCTCCGGGAGCGGCGCGGACGGCCGGTCACTTCGCGTCCTTGAGCACCGGTGCGGTCGGCGACTTCAGGTTCTTGAATTCCTCATCCTCTCGCCACGGCGCAAACAGCGGGTCCGCCAAGATCGCCTCGCGGATCGGGATCCCGCCAAGGCGGACCGCTTCGCGCGCGGCCGAGAAAAAGTTGGTTTTGTCATTGTTTCGGAACCATGCGCGGGCGAGGAGGAACTGTGCGTCGCCCGGGTTGGTGGCGACGGTGGCGAGCATCTTTGCGGCGTCGAGTTCGCAGTTCGGCATTTCGTTCATCTCGCTGTATCGGACCGCTTTTTTGAGGAAATCGGCATTCGTGTAGAACCGTTTGACCGAGGATGCGAGGAGGTCGGACGTGCTGTTCGTGTCGCCGGTCGTGTAGTAGAGGGCGAGCAGCTTTTCGGTCTTTTCCGGATCGTCCGGCGTCTTCGCGAGATCTGCGCTGACCTCGCGGATTTCGCCTTCGAGTTCCTTGCGTTTCTCGGCGATCGCGCGGAGTCTCCAGAGCCCGATGTTGTTGATGTCCTCGAGGTTGGCCGCCTCGATCAGCCGGATGCCCCCGTCGAAATCCGAACGCTCCCAGAGGATCGCGCTCATCGCGTTCAGGCTCTCAGGATTTCCCGACCAGAGGACGAGCGACTGGCGGTAGGCGATCTCCGCCTCCTTCATCATTTTCCTGTGCCGGTAGAGGTTGGCGGTCGTCGTGCGCAGCTTCGAGAACGACCGCCGCGCGTCAAAGTCGTCGAAAAATTCCGGGTGACCGAGAAGCTTTTTCAGATATCCATCCCAGAATGCCATGTCCTTGCGGACGACGTCGTCCGGGATTTCCTTCTGCGGATCTTTCATGATCCGGTAGCTGAGCCCGTGCGGGAGGGCGTGGTCGTATGACCATTCGAGCGGGAAACTTTCCTCGACAAAAAATTCGTGGGCGTCCCGGTTTTTTTCCCAGATCAGCCTGGTGACGGTGCTGTGTGCGAACGCGGAATCCGGCGCGGTCCCCTTTTTCGCGCAGTCGTCAATTTCGGCCTTGATCGCGGCATCAATTTCCTGCTCGGTCGGAAAAACAAGCGGGGTCTTCGGGTAGGCGTCCGCCCGGCCGAGCCACCGCTCGAACGCATTTTTCGGAGCCGGCCGGTCCGGGCCGTATTGGTCGGCAAGGTATTTCCTGTAGAGCGGATCGCCCACGCCATTTTGGGTGATGATGTAGAGGTCGCGACGGTCGAAGGCGGGATCTTTTTTGACCTCCGGCGGCTGGGTGCTCTCGCCGAGGATCATGTAGGTCGGCACAAAGCGACCGGGATCGGTCCCCCCAAAAACCACGCTGTCGCGCGGCAGGTCGGCGAGCATGTCATGCCCGAAATCCCATCCGAACCACCGGTCGCGCTGGCTGCACCCGGCCCGGTTCAGCGCGAGCGGCATCATCGGCAGCGCGAGCAGAAGAAACCGGGTCCACCCGGCAGCCGGATATCTCGAGAACAGCGCGCAGAATCCGAACGCGATCCCGAGCGCGGCGAGGATCGCAAAGATGAAGTTCGTATACGTATGGAAGGGCATCTGGAGCCACCATCCCCCGAGATCAATCGTGGCTCCGTCGGCGACCGGCTGGAGGATCGCCGCGAGCACAAACGCGAATTCGAGCAGGTAAACCCACGTCCGCCGGGCGACGTCGGGCAGGCGCAAGACTACGAAGAGCGCGCCGAAGTAGCCGAGGATTCCGATCGGCGTGAAGCTGCGGCCGAGCTGGGCCCAGAAAAACCCGGCCCATTCCTGGAGCTGACGATACATCGAGGTCGGCGGGATCCCGCCCGGCGCGGGCTGTTCGGGAGGCTTTTCTCCGGTGGTTCCGACCAGCCGTCCGAGGCTGCGCAGGCTCTGCTGCGAGAGGCTTCCGCTGTATTGCGAGCGGTTGAAGGAAAAGTAGAACCCCTCGGGCGTGCGGGTGTAGGCCCAGTTCATCGGCGGGTTGGTCGAGGAGGCGAACGGCATGTAGGCATACGGCAGGAGGCCGAGCGCGACGACAAACGGCAGGTAGGCGACGATGCGCCACTCGATCTGAAACCGCCGCAGCACCACCAGCAGGGCAAACCCGGTCATCACAACGTAGAAGAATCGGATGGCGGTTTTCAGGAGCGGCGGCTCGGCGGAAAGGATTGCGAACCCAAGGTAGGCGAGGAGAGCGGTAAGCAGCGCGGCGATCACCAGATCCCAAAACATCCCCCGCCTCAGGAGCAGCACCGCGAGAAACGGCAGCGGTGCCATCGCGATGCTCAGATGGTGGTTCGAGAACGACAGCGCGAGCAGAAAAAATGCCAGCAGGAGCGGTCCCAGACGCTCAGGGTCGCGCAGCCACACAAAGAGCGCAGTCAGAAAAAGCCCGATCATGAGCGCATGCAGGGTATAGACTTCGGCGATCGTCGCCTGCGACCACATCGAAAAACTGAACGCGAAGAGCATCCCGCAGACGACCGAAACGAGCGTTCCAAACCACGGCCAGCGCGCGAGCTGCGCGCTCATCAGCCACCTCAGCGTGCTCCTGGTGAGCGCGGTCGCAAGCCCGACCGCCAGCCCGCCGCACACGACGCTGAAAAGGTTGATCTCCCAGGCCGCGTTGCCGAGCGGCAGAAGCTGGAACAGCCACGCGAGCAAGGTCCAGAGCGGATATCCGGTCGGATGCGGCACACCGAAATGCTGCGCCGCCACCATGAACTCGCCGGAGTCGAGCAGCGTCACGTTCGGTGCCACCGTCCAGGCGTAAACCCCGAAAGCCACCAGCCCAGTCGCCAGCCCGGCCACCCAGTCCCCTCGCTCCCAAATCTTCCCGGCGTCCGGGTCCGTCATGTCCGCGGCGTTTGTTTCCACTGGTTTAGGCGGAGATCCGCAGGAAGTTGCGCAGAAGGTTTTTCCCTTCGAGCGTGAGGATGGATTCCGGGTGGAACTGGACGCCGAAGACCGGGAGCGTCCGGTGGGCGAGGCCCATGATCTCTCCCTCGGCGGTCTCGGCGGTGATCTTCAGGCAGGCGGGAAGCGACGCGCACCGGACGAGTAGCGAGTGGTAGCGGGTCGCCACAAATGGGCTCGGAAGGCCGGCAAAAACGTTTTCGCCGCAGTGGATGATCGGCGAAGTTTTCCCGTGCATCAGGCGGTCCGCCCGGACGACCTCGCCGCCGAAGACCTGGCCGATCGCCTGGTGGCCGAGGCACACGCCGAGCAGCGGGACCCGCCCGCCGAATTGCCGGATCACCTCGCAACTAATCCCCGCCTCGTTCGGAGTGCAGGGCCCGGGCGATATGCAGATCCGGGCGGGCGCGAGTTCCTCGATCTCCGGGATCGTGATCTCGTCGTTGCGGCGGACGACGATCTCCTCGCCGAGCTCGCCGAAATACTGGACTAGGTTGTAGGTGAACGAATCGTAGTTATCGATGACGAGGATCATGTGTCCTTTCTGGCGCGGTCGATCGCGCGCATCCCGGCCATCGCCTTGTTGACGGTCTCCTGGTATTCGCCCTCGGGGGTCGAGTCAGCGACGACCCCGCCGCCGGACTGCGCGTAGGCGCGGCCGTCTTTGAGGAGGACGGTTCGCAGGGCGATGCACGAGTCGAGGTTGCCGTCGAATCCGAAATACCCGACAGCGCCCGCATACGAGCAGCGCTTGCTGTTTTCGAGCTCGTTGATGATCTGCATCGCGCGGACTTTCGGCGAGCCGGAGACGGTCCCGGCGGGAAATGTCGCGCGCATCACGTCGTAGGCGCTGCGGCCGCCGGCGAGGGTTCCCGAAACATGCGAGACGATGTGCATGACATGGCTGTAGCGCTCGATCGTCATGAAGTCGGTGACCTTCACCGAGCCGAACTCGGCGATCCGGCCGACGTCGTTGCGGGCGAGGTCCACGAGCATCAGGTGCTCGGCGCGCTCCTTCGGGTCGGCGAGCAGGTCGTCCGCATTTGCGGCGTCCTCGGCGGGAGTTCCGCCGCGCCGCCGGGTTCCGGCGATCGGGCGGATCTCGACGAGCGGTCCGGTGAGCCGGACATGGACCTCCGGCGAGCTGCCGACCAGCGAATACCCGCCCGGACAGCGGAGGCAGAACATGTAGGGCGATGGGTTCACGAACCGCAGCGCGCGGTAGAGGTCGAGCGCGTCGCCGGAAAAATCCGTCTCGAACCGCTGCGAGGGGACGATCTGAAAAATGTCGCCCGCGAGGATGTATTCCTGCGCCTTGGCGACCATCGCATGGTATTCCTCGCGCGTCGTATTCGACGAGCAATCCGATGCCGGCGGGGTTGTGCCGGTGAAGATCGGGTCGAACGCGATCGGGCATCGGAGCGTCTGGAGGATCCGCGTGATCCGCACGCAGGCCGCATCGTAGGAGGCGTCGATCCCGCGCCCGTCAATAAACGCGTTCGCAACAATCCGGATCCGCCGCCGCTTGTGGTCGAAAATCACGACCGACTCGGTGATCTGGAAAAACATGTCCGGTATCCCGAGTTCGTCCTTCGGCGGCTCCGGGATTGTCGGCTCGAACCACCGGACGCAGTCGTAGCCGAGGTAGCCAACCGCGCCGCCCCAAAACGGCGGGAATTCGGGATCCGGCGGGACCCGGTAATTTTCCATCCACCGCTCGAGCTCGTCGAGCGGATCGCGCACGGCCTCGCGGGTTTCGGTGAGCCGATCCTCGGTGACGGTCACGGAATTTCCGGTCGCCTCAAACGTCGCGCGCGCGCCGAACCCGATGAACGAATACCTCCCGATCTGGTCGTTCTGCTCGGCCGATTCGAGCAGGAACGATGGCGCATTCCCCCCGAGCTTCGCAAATGCCGAGACCGGGGTGTCGCCGTCGGCCACGATCTCAGTCCAGACCGGCACGACGCGCGCGGTGGATGCCCGGTCGGCAAATGCCGATCGTTCGGGACAAATCATGAAAACGAAACTTTCGGTGCGAGTTTTTCCTCCGGCGAGTCGATCTGAAAAAGCTCCGCCGCCTGAAAGTTGAACATCCCGGCGAGGATGTTTGTCGGGAAGACCTCGCGCTTCGTGTTGTAGGCCATCACCGAGTCGTTGTAGGCCTGCCGCGCGAACGCCACCTTGTTTTCCGTCGAGGTCAGCTCCTCGGTGAGCTGCATCATGTTCTGGTTCGCCTTGAGGTCGGGATACGCCTCGGCGACCGCGAGCAGGCGTCCGAGCGCGCCGGTGAGTCCGGCCTCCGCGCCGCCGAGATCCTTCATCGCCTGCGGATCGCCGGGATTCGCAGCCGCGCGTCCGCCCGCCGCCTGCGCGAGGTTCCGCGCCTGGGTCACCGCCTCGAGCGTCCCGCGCTCGTGCGCAATATATCCCTTCGCCGTCTCGACCAGATTCGGGATCAGGTCATACCGGCGCTTGAGCTGTACATCAATCTGCGAGAACGCATTTTTGAAGCGGTTGCGCAGCGCGACCAGACCGTTGTATTGCCCGATCACAAACAGGCCGCCAATGACGACAACCGCAAGGATTGCCAGAATTATCGCGAGAAGAATAGTGACCATGCGAGGCATTTTGCCCGCCCGCCCGCCCGCGCGCAACAGATAAAATCGGCGCTCGCGCATCTCCAAAGTTGCCGGAAGATGTCACGCCCCGGTCAAGAAAATGCCTTGCCCCAAATAGAGCTAGGAACCCGCGCGGGGTATTCCCGGTGGCCGGTAGAACCTCAGCGCCTCGATCGGGCCGCCGAATTCCTTCAGCGGATAGACCCCGCGCAGACCGCCCGGGCCGGGATCGCGTACAAGGTAGTCGAAGCCGCTTTTTCCGCAGACGACCATGAAGTGGGTGACCCCCGAAGGATATCGCAGGCGGATGATCACCGGGTTCCCGCGCAGAAGGTTCGAATCGAGAAGAAAATACGAAGGAGCGTCTTCGTAGTGGGGCAGCAGTTGCTGCGCAAGCCGGGGAGAAATCTCCGCCGCCTTTTCCCAATAAACCCATCCCTGCGGCGTGTAGCCGCCCGGCAGGCCGTGCAGAAACGCGTTTAATTTTCCCGGGTCGGTTTCCATCCCGTATCCGGCAAGAACCATCGCCGCCGAGGTCACCGCGCAGCCGACCGAGGCGAGCGTGTCGTCGGTCGCCCCAAGCAGGTCGGTAGCCCACTTCGGATCCCCCTGGAGATAATGCGGCCCGGGGACTAAGAGCACCCATGGAATGAAAAGCCCGCCGGACGGCTCAAGCGGACGCTTTGACATCCACCCAACCGTCCAGAGTGCGATTGCGGAAACTGCGATGACGGCGAGGATGAAAGAAATGCGTCTTGCGGACATGCGGAAAACAGACGTTCTTGGAGGAATGTTCAGCGGGATGTTCAAGGTGGTTGCCGGGTTGCTGGCCTGCACGCTCGCCGCGCGGGCGGGGAATTTCAATGATGTTGTTTTGCGGCAGGTCGCGGCGATGCCGGTCGGTGGCGGGTATGCGACGACGACGGCGGCGCACGACGCGCTCGCGTCGACAACAACCATTGACGCAGCCGGACTTCATATCCGGACGGCATCCGCGACCCCAAGCTACTGCTCGGGCGCAACGTATCTTGTCCTCCTCAAAACTCTGGGCGAGCTCCAGCGGCGCGGGGACATCCGTCTCGACCGCGCCGCATGGCAGGCACTCCTGCCAGCGAAGATGGCCGATGGCGAAGGCATCTGGGGACGCTGGAACGCGAACGGTCCGGGCACGCCGCGCCTGTTCCACGAACTCGGGCTCGGAAGGAATTTCACCGAGTTTTCCGACGCCCGACCGGGGGATTTTCTGAAAATCTTCTGGACCGGCGAGATCGGAAAAAACGAGCGAGGTCATTCGGTGGTGTTCCTCGGACTCGAGGCCATCGCGGGAGTCGAACACGTCCGGTTTTGGTCGAGCAACAAGCCCGGTGGATACGGCGAAAAATCCGTCCCGCGCGAGAAGATCGCCCGCGCGATCTTCTCGAGGCTCGAGTCGCCGGAAAGGATTTCCGCCGCCCTGCCGGCCCGCGACAGTTACCTTGCCGGACTGCTCACAAAAAGATCGAGCCCGGCCGAGGTCGCGCGGATGTGCGGGATCCGGTGATGTCTCGAATGGAATCTGTTCAATGCGCCGCCTGTTACGGGTTGGCGTCGTTGCCTTTATTTCTTCGCGTCCACGCACCCTATTCGAACGCGTGCTGCGCAAGAGGCTGAGCCTCGACGCCGGGATCTCGTCCCTCGCATAGCACGCGTCGCGCGACTGGCTCGGCGACGGCACGACCGCCGTGCTCTCGCTGGAGAGCTGACGCCTATTCGCTGTTCCGCTTCGGATTCCAGAAGCCGTTTTCTTCGTCTGGTCCGAACCATCCGAGCTTCTGCGAATCAGCGTCACCGCCGTGGGGATTGAATCCGACATCGCGCGGGTCGCAGGATTCGGCGGTCACCCGTCCGTCGCACCATCCGACGAGTGCTTTGTTGTTGAATCGGAAATGCACGCTTGGCGAGGGGCGTCCGCTGCCATCCGGCCAGTTCGGTGGTTCGCAATAGGGGTATTCCTGGACGCCGGCCCCGTTGGCGTAGGCAGTAGTGGTGAACATGACGGTGGTTGCGCGTTGGATTTCCATCGCGCGGATCGAAATGCGCATCCGGTCGGGAGCCGGGGTGAATGCGGAATTTCCTGAAAGGTCCGGGCGGCCACCGATGTAGGAGGAATTGTATCCGTAGCCCCCGGTGCCATCCTCGAAACTCTGGCTGCCCTTGAGCATGTCTTTGAAGAGCGGGCACATTGTGACACGGCGGGATCTGCCGAGGTAATCGGAGAGGTAGCCCTGCGTCGGATCGAATTTTCCTCCGACTTTCTTGGCGCACCAGCGCATCGTGTTCGCCCGGTTGTTTGCCGGGCAATACGACCCATTTTCCGCCGCGTAGGCGACATTCGCGGTGACGAGCTGGCGGAGGTTCGCCGTGCTCTGCACCGACTGTGCGCTCTCAATCGTCTTGGCGAGTGCAGGGAGAGCCAGGGAAATCAGAATTCCCAGAATTGCAACCACGACGAGCAGCTCGATCAACGTAAACGCAGCATGATGAAGCTTGTTGCGGGTTTTCATGTCACGATTTACTGACCAGGACCCGCAGGAAGCGGCGGGGTTTTGTTGACAAGTCCACCACATCACGAACCTCGACCGCGCGGATCACTCCCACCGATGCGATCGGGTCGGCGGATGTTTCAGAAACTTCTGGAGCAAAGCCGTTTGTTCCGACGACAGGACCTCCACTTCGGCTTGTGGCAATCGTTGTCCATGAGCTGAGGTTGTCGGAAGTCTGGACTTCATAGGTCAGGTCCACCGCGCGCTCGTCGCGACGAAAGGTGATTTGAAGCCGTCCGGCAGCGATGCTCAGCCCGGTCGGCGGGGACGTGTTGTCCAAGATGGTCGGCTCACGGGCAAACGCATATTCGAGAAGATCGACGAGCCCGTCGGCATCGGTGTCCTGGTTTTCCGAGTCTGCGGGAAGGTTGCTCCGCGACGCCCAAAAGGAAAACGTCGTGTTTTGAGAAATCGCTCCGACCGCCTCAAGGTCGAAGCCGCCCGAG
>DYRS01000037.1:15258-17312 GCA_020718585.1 Chthoniobacter flavus | reverse complement strand
CGCGCCATCCTCGCCGATTGAACCCTCACGGGGTTCACCGAATATTTACCATCTTTGCGCGGGTGGCGAGGGCGAGGAGCGGGAAGTGGTTCCGATACATGTCGTATTTGAGGTAAAAGACGCCGGGGAATCCGGTGCCGGTTGTGTGGTTCTCGGTCCACGATCCGTCGGAGTTCTGCTCGCGGACGAGCCAGGCGATCCCGCGACTGATCGAATCGCGTTTGGCGTTGCCGCATGCGCAGAGTCCCATGAGTGCCCATGCCGTCTGGCTGGCGGTGCTGGTGCCACGGCCTTTGAGCGCGGGCAGTGTGTAGCTTTCGCAGGTTTCGCCCCAGCCTCCGTCGTCGTTCTGGCAGCTTTCGAGCCAATCCCGGCCGCGGCGGATCCATTCCTCATTCATGTTCGTGCCGATGGCCGCGAGCCCGCGGAGCGCCTGCCATGTGCCGTAGATATAGTTGACGCCCCAGCGCCCATACCACGAGCCGTCGATCTCCTGAGTGCGGCGGAGCATCGCGACCGCGCGGCGCACTGCGGGCGAGCGAGGGTCGTGGCCGAGGTCGCCAAGGAGCTCGAGCACGCGCGCGGTGAGGTCGCTGCACGTCGGGTCGAGGATCGCGTTGTGGTCGGCAAACGGGACGTGCTCGAGCCATGCGGCCGTGATGTCCTTGTCGAATGCCGCCCAGCCGCCGTCGCGGCACTGGAACGACATCAGCCAACGGAGCGCGCGCCGGACGAGCTTCGCGCGGGCCTCCGGGTCGTCGGTCGCAGCCCGGTTTAGCGCCATGAGCACCATCATCGTGTCGTCGGTGTCGGGGTAATACCGGTTCGCGTGCTCGAACGCCCATCCGCTTGGCTCGACCCCGGGGATGCGCACCGACCAGTCGCCGGGGGTCCGGACCTCGCGCTCCTCGAGCCAGCGGGCCGCTCGGAGCATCGCCGGATGCGATTTCTCAACGCCCGACTCGCCGAGCGCGATCGTCGTGATCGCCGTGTCCCAGACCGGAGAAAGGCACGGCTGAATGCGGAAGCTCCCGTCGGCATCCCCGACAAAGAGGCCGGAAAAATCTTTCCAAGCCTTTTGTGCGATCGGGTGGTCGTCCGGGTAGCCGAGCACATGGAGTGCCATCATCGCGTTGAGCATGGCGGGGAAAATCGCCGAGAGCCCTTCGCTTCCCTCTCCCATGCGCGCGACCATCCATGCCTCCGCCCGCTTCAGAGCGAGCCGACGCAACGGATGAAACGGAAACCGGTTGTAGAGTTTGAGCGCGGCGTTGCAGCGGAGAAAAAAATTCCGCCACGAACGTTTCCGCCGGTCATTTTTGAGCGAGAGGTCGGTGTTTTCGAGTCCGGCCGGGTAGAGTTCGTGGAGGTGAAGGTGGGCGGGGAGCGTGCGCGTCGGCTTGAAATGGTTGAGGATCGCGAGCGGGACGATGATCGTCCGGCTCCATGCCGACATCTCGTAGATGTTGAAAAAAAACCACTTCGGAAGCAGGAGGATCTCGGGCGGGATCACCGGCACGTATTCCCAGGGGAACTGTCCGAGCAGCGCGAGATACAACCTCCCGTAGGTATTCACCTGCGGAATCCCTCCGAGCCGGAGGATGTTCGCGCGCGCGTCGCGCATCCACGCCGCGCCGGGCGGATCGCCCGCGAGCTTCAGCGCAAAATACGCCTTCACCGAGGCGTTGATCTCCGACGGCCCGCCGTGGAAAATATTCCACCCCCCGTCGTCCGCCTGCCGTCCGCGGATGTGCGCCGCGCATTTTTCCTGGAGCCCGGGGTCCGGCTTTCCGCTCCAATGCAGGTAAAGGATCGTATCGCAGCAGAGCGTGGCATCGACAAAAAGCTCGCCCTCCCAGCGTCCATCCTCCCGCTGCTGGCCCAGCAAAAAGTCGCGCGACCGGCGGATCGCCCGCCCGATATCCCGCGCCTCCGCATCCGCGAAGGGGATCACATTTTTTTCAGCCGACTGCATTGCGCAGTCTGCCACGTGGATTTCACGGCGGACAAGACGCGAAATCGTTCCCAATCGTTCCCAATCGTTCCCAATCGTT
>DYRS01000037.1:0-15158 GCA_020718585.1 Chthoniobacter flavus | reverse complement strand
ACGGCGGACAAGACGCGAAATCGTTCCCAATCGTTCCCAATCGTTCCCAATCGTTTTCGCTCGGGAATTGAGGTTTGCCTTACGGGCGGATTGCGGCGACTGTGAGCCGAGCACCCGCATACACATGGAAACTACCACCCCCGTCGGATTGGTCTTGGATAGGAAAGGTCACCAGATCTGGTCGATCACCGGAGACGCGACCGTCTATGAGGCCATCGCGCTGATGGCGGAAAAGAATGTCGGTGCGCTCCCCGTGGTGGACGGCGGAGCTCTGCTCGGGATGATCTCCGAGCGCGACTACAGCCGGAAGGTGATCCTGCTCGGGCGCGTCTCGCGCGAGACCCCGGTCGCCGACATCATGACGCGCGACGTCATCACAGTCGGCGCGAAGAACTCGGTAGAGGACTGCCTAGAGGCGATGACAAAAAACCATGTCCGCCACCTGCCGGTCGTCGAGGACGGGCAACTCCTCGGGATCATCTCGATCGGGGATCTCGTCAACTGGATCATCCTCGCGCAATCGAACCGCATTGACGACCTGCAGCGCTACGTGACCGGAGCCTACCCGGCGTGAGCTCGGAGAGCGACATCATCCCCGACCTTCAGGCGTGCGTGCTCTGCGAGGATGTGCGCCAGGAAGCGGGCGGCCAGCAGACGCTCGTCGGGATCATCGGCCTGATCCCCGCACCGGCCGTGCCGATCGCTTTTTTCAAGCTCTGCCTCTGGACTAGGTGGTGCGGCGGAACCGGGGATTTTCTTCAGACCTCGCTCATCCTGACCCCAGACGACGAGCCGATCGCGCAAAGCGAAGTCCAGTTCTCGCTCCCCTCGCTCGAAGCCCACGCCACGAACGTCCATGTCTTCGGAGGCATCCAGTTTGTGAAGCACGGGCTCCACACGGTCGAGGTGCGGGTGGACAACGAGCTTCGCCTGCGGTTTCCCCTGCCGATCATGCAGGTCCGGCAGTAGGCAGCGGGATCAAATTCGCATCGACTTGGGAGCCGCGCCCGCAGATTCTTGCCGACCGGATGTCATTTTTGAAAGAGAGCGCATTGGAACGACTGAATGCCGCCCGAGCGGCAGGACGGCTCGCGCACGCGTATCTGGTTGTCGGGCCGAATGGATCGGGAAAGGATTGGCTGGCGACGCGCATGGCAGAGGTCATCCTCGAGACCGATAATCCGTCCGCTCATCCGGATTTTCACAGCGTTTCGCCGGAGTCGAAATCCCGGCGGATCGTGATCGCCCAGATGCGCGCGCTCGACCAGTCGCTCCAGATGAAGCCGATGGTCGGACACACGAAGTTTGCGGTCTTGCGCGACGCCGACCGACTTCAGCAGGGTGCTGCGAACGCGTTTCTCAAAACGCTCGAAGAGCCGCCGCCCGGATGCCATCTTTTCCTTTTGACGACCCTTCCCGACGCGGTCATGGAGACGATCACCTCACGGTGCATCGCCGTCCCCCTGCATGCGAAGGTCGGCGCGCGGGAGGACGTCATGGGCGGGCCGGTGGCGAAGGCACTGGCCGCCGCGCTGCTCATGCCCGGAGGGCCCGATGTTGCGGCGTCCGTGCGGTTCACGCGGGTTTTCCAAAAGGCCACGGCCGCAGTGCGCGAGCGGGTGATCGGAGAGCTCGAAGCCGAGCTCAAGCGGCAGGTCAAGCATTACGGCGAGTCCGCAGGCGCGGATTGGGAGGAGATCCGCGAGGGCCAGATCAAAGCGCAGGCCGAGGCGGCGGTGATCAGCGAGCGGGAGATCCTGCTGCACGAGGCGGGCGGTGTGCTCGCCGCCGCGCTCCGTCACCACCACGCGCCGTCGGAACCGGTTCCCGCCGAAATCGAAAAAATTGCGCGCGCGAACCCGCCGACAATCCTTTTCAAGCGAATTGCCGCGCTCGACCGGGTGCGGGATTTTATGGCGCGCGGGGTGCAGGAAGGGCTTGCGCTGGAGAGCGGATTTCTGGGAATGATCGTCCCGCACACATGAGCCGACTTGTCATCAAACTGGGGACCGGAGTGCTTTCCCGCTCGGGTGGGCGAGCACTCGACACCGCGCAGTTCCGCCGCATCGCGCGCGAGGTCGCCGCGCTCCACAGCACTGGCACGGAGTGCCTCCTGGTCAGCAGCGCGGCGATCGCAGCAGGCGTCCGGGTCCTCGGCTTCACGCATCGGCCGGACGACCTTCCCGGCAAGCAGGCGTGCGCGGCGACCGGGCAGCCCGAGCTCATGCGGCTCTACGCGGCGTCGTTCCGTCAGCACGGGCTGCATGCGGCTCAGCTCCTCCTCACCCACGGCGACATCGACAGCCGGATGCGCCGGACGAACGCGAAAAACACCCTCGAGCGCCTCCTCGCCGCCGGACCGGTCGTGCCGGTCATCAATGAAAACGATTCCGTCGCCGTCGAGGAACTCCGCTTCGGCGACAACGACCGGCTTTCCGCCGAGGTCGCCCACCTCGTCCGCGCCGACCGCCTGATCATCCTGACCAGTGTGGACGGGCTTCAAGACTCCGATGGCAATCGGATCAAGGAGGTTCGAGACATTGCCGCTGCGGCGCAACTTGTGCGTCCTGACAAAGGAGAGGAGTCGGTCGGCGGGATGAAGACCAAGCTCGAGGCCGTCGAATTTGCGATCAGCTTCGGGATCCCCTGCGCGATCCTCGACGGCAGAAAACCCGGCCAGATCGCGGCCTCGCTCGCCGGCGGCGATGTGGGCACCCGCTTTCCCATCTCCCCCAAAAAACGCCGCCGCTGATCCACGAGGTCAACCGTCGCGCTGCTGGGAGAGCTCGGTCCGCTCGTTCCTGCTACCTGTGGCCGCCGCCTCCGTGGCCACCGCCGCCGACCGGCCCGTAGTTCGCGAATCCCATTCCGCCCCACGGCACGCCGCCAACCCCGCCCCAACCGCCCCAACCATCCCAATCCTCTGATGCCGCCATCTGGTTCATCTGAGCGGCTTCGAGGTTCTGCTCGCTGATCTGCTGCTGCATGCGGAGCTGCTTGTAGGCCTGATATTCTTTCTGCCCGCCGACGTAGGCCCGGTTATTTTTGACGTCGGGGAGGACATAATACGATCCGCCTTGGTAGGCGGTGAGGGTGACCTTGTCTTTCGGGAGCGTCGAGAGGAGCGCAACCTGCGACGGCTTGACTGGAGTGATGACCTTGAACCCGCACGCCACCGCAACGTTCTCCTTGCTCTTGAGATCGGCCGCACAGCCTGCGGCAACGGCAATCAGGGTGGTCACGGCGAGAAAATTCAGGGAGGTGAGGAGCATTTTCATGTTCATGGAACCTAACCGGGCTCCCGCTCGTTGACGAGAAGAACCTCGCGGAAATCCCCGAGTGGGAAGTATGAGGTGGCCACGATTTTTAGCCCAATAGAAGCTCAAATAAGATATGGTCGGCGGCGTTTTTTTTGGTTGTCGCGGGTGCAGCCGCAGGCTGCAACTGAGATGCGCCCTGCCCTGAAATCGGTGCCGGTTTTGCATGTCGGTTTTGCATTGCAAGAAGCCAGGCCATTACCAATACTCCGCGCATGGCCAATGAATTCCAGAAAAGCGTCGTTGACGGCGTGCTGCACGTTTCCGTATACCTCCCTCGGCTTGATGCCAGTTCCGCCGCGTCCATCAAGGACCAGTTGAAAGCTGATCTCGATACCGGGGTCCGGCGCGCCGAGGTGGACATGGCGAGCGTCCAGTTTATTGACAGCTCGGGAATCGGGTTCCTCCTCGGGATGTATCGCAAGCTGCCGAAGGAGGGCGCGGAAGTGCTTCTCCGCAACGTCCATCCGAGCGTGCAGGCCGTCCTCGAGCTCCTGCGCCTGCACCGCGTCTTCAAAGTCGAATAGCCTCCGTCCGGCAGGATGAACCCGTCGCTCGTCGTCGTCGTCCTGAACTTCCGGACCCCGGATGTCACGATTGATTGCCTGCGGACGCTTGCCGCCGAGGTCCCCGGAAATCCCGGGATGAAAGTCATCCTGGCCGACAACGCGTCGGGCGATGACTCGGTCCCGCGCATTGAGTCCGCAATCCGCGAAAATGGCTGGTCCGGCGGGTGGCTGGAGTTTCGCGCGCTCGACAAAAACCACGGGTTTGCTGGCGGGAACAATCTGATCCTTCTCGAGCAGATGGCGCTGGAAAATCCGCCGCAATACCTCCTGCTCCTCAACAGCGACACGCTCGTGCGGCCGGGCTGCATCGCGTATTGCACGCGGGTCATGGACGCGGATCGGAAGATCGGCGCGCTGAGCTGCATGCTCAGGAACCGTGACGGAACCGTCCAAAATATCTGCAGGAAATTTCCCGCTCCGCTCGTCGAGGCGGTCCGCGCGTTCGGGCTTCCGTGGCTCGCACCCGGGCTTTTCAAGTGGGCCGACCTCGAGGACGCCGGCTGGGACCGGACCGCCGGACCCCGCGACGCGGGCTGGATCAGCGGCGCATTTTTCTTCGCCCGCACGGACGCGCTCCAGGAATCCGGCGTGCTCGACCGGGAATTTTTCTTTTACGGCGAGGACTGCGAATGGTGCCACCGGATCTGGAAGCACGGCTGGCGGATCCGCTTCGATCCCGGCGCGGAAATCGTCCACCTCGGCGGCGCGTCGTCCGACGCGACACGGGTCCACAACCGCCAGCGCGAGATCTACACATGGCGCGCACGGTTCCTGGTCCAGAGGAAATGCTACGGACCGCTCGCCGAACGGTTTGTGCGCGGGTGCTACCTCGTGATGTATGCGTTGCGGATCGGGTTCGCCCGGATCGCCGGACGCACGGAAAAAGCCGCCGGCCTGCGCGAGCAGCTCGACGAGCTCAATGCCGCCGCGAAGCCGGATCCCGCAGGAAAAAAATAAGACCAAACCATGAAAGCCGATAACATCCGGGTCGCATTCGTTCTGCCGGGCCAGCACCGGGTCTGCCGGGGGGCGGAGGTCGCGTTCGAGTCGGTCGCCGCCGAGCTGGCGCGGATCCCGGGGGTCTCGGTCACACTGTTCGGATCGGGCGATCCCCGCGAAGGAACCCCCTACAAATTTGTCCACATCGGGAACATCCCCCGCGAAAAATTCGAGAAGTTCCCGCACTTCCCGGTCTTCCGTTCCGAGTATGTCTGGGAGGAGGCGACATTCATCCCCGGGCTCGTCGCGCGGTATCGTCCGTCGGATTTTGACATCGCCGTGACCTGTAGCTTCCCGTTCATGAACTGGGCGCTCCAGATCCTGCGCGACCGGCGGCACCGGGCACCCGCACAAATTTTTGTCACGCAGAACGGCGACCATGCGATGCAGGCGCGCACCAGCGAATACCGGTGGTTCGGCTGCGAGGGGCTGGTCTGCACGAACCCGGATTTTTTTGAGCGCAACCGCGAACGGTGGAACTGCCGGCTGATCCCGAACGGCGTCGATCCCACGCTGTTCTCGCCGGGGCCGTCCGAGCGCAAGCTCTTCGGGCTGCCCGAGGGGGTGCCGGTGGCGATGATGGTCAGCGCGCTCATCGAGTCGAAGCGGGTCGCCGACGGGATCCGCGCGGCCGCAAAAGTCCCGGACCTCCACCTCGTCGTCTGCGGCGACGGACCCGAACGCGAAAATGTCCAGGCGCTCGGCAGCGAGCTCATGCCCGGACGATTCCACCCGCGCACGCTTCCGCGCGAGCAGATGCCGAAGATGTATCGCTCGGCCGACATCTTCCTCCACATGAGCCTGATCGAGTCGTCCGCAAACGCCTACATCGAGGCGCTCGCAAGCGGCCTGCCGATCGTCACCCACGACCGCCACGTCACCCGCTGGACGATCGGTGAGACCGGCGTGCTGGTTGATGCCACCGACATCTCTGCCGTTGCGGACGGCCTTGTCGCCGCGCTCGGCAGGCGCTCGCCGGCTGATGTCGCCGCGCGGCGGGACCTCGCCGAAAACCGGTTTTCATGGGCCGGAATCGCGCGCGAGTATCACGGGTTTTTTTGTGACGTCCTGAAAGCCGGGAACCGGGGAGCGGCCGGGTGAGCGCGCGGGCGACGGGATTCGTCGCGATCGGGCGCAACGAGGGCGAGCGGCTCAAGCTCTGCCTGCGCTCGCTTGTCCGGGAAACCCCGCGCGTCGTCTATGTGGATTCCGGATCGACCGACGGAAGCGTCGAATTTGCCCGCTCGCTCGGCGTCGAGGTCCTGCTCCTCGACACGTCCCAGACGTTCACCATGCCCCGCGCACGGAATGCCGGGTGGAAATTGCTCGTCAATAAATGGCCGGAGACGGATCTCGTGCATTTTGTTGACGGCGACTGCGAACTCATTGACGGCTGGGTGGACGCCGCGCGCGAATTCCTTGACGCCCACCGGGAGGTCGCGGCGGTCTGCGGACGCCGCCGCGAGAGGTTCCCAGAGAAGTCGGTTTTCAACCGCCTGTGCGAGACCGAGTGGAACACCCCGGTCGGCGAGGCAAAATCCTGCGGAGGAGATTCCCTGATGCGGCGGTCCGCGCTCGAAGCGGTCGGAGGCTACAACGAGGTACTCATCGCCGGCGAGGAGCCGGAGATGTGCCTGCGCATGCGCCGGGCCGGATGGAAAATCCAGCGGATCGACCGCGACATGACCCGGCACGACGCGAACATCCTCCGCTGGGTCCAGTGGTGGAAGCGCTGCGTGCGCGGTGGCTACGGCGCGGCGGATGTCGCCGCGCGCACGGCCGCCGATACCGCCGGTGCCGAGGTTCTTTTTGGCAGCCAAGTGAAGAGTGCTGACCGGTGGTTCACCGGGTGTGCGACCGCTCTCGTCGCCGCGCTCGCCCTCGCGGTCGTTGGCCTCTGGTGGCTCGGACTCGGGCTCGTGGCCGCCGGCGGCGGGCTGCTCGTCCTTCAGGCGGCGCGGATCGCGCGCGGCACCCGCCAACGCTGCCCGAATGCGCAGGCCGCCGCGGAATACGGCGCGCTCACGGTCCTCGCCAAATTCCCGCAGTTCCTCGGCATCCGGAACTACCGCCGCGACCGCCGGAAAAACCGCGCGGCAAAACTCATCGAATACAAATCATGAAGATCCCCGACCTCGACGCCGACCGCGCGCGCTACCCAGCCTCCGCCTACGTCCGCGAACAATCGCTCTGGGCGATCGCGGTCTATCGGTTCGGTCGCTGGAACGATTCGCGTCCGCAGGGATTCTCCCAAAAGATGTGCGACCGGATCTACTGGCTGCTCTTCCGCGTCGTCGAGACGCTCACCGGGGTAAGCTTCACGAAGGCGGTTGAGATCGGGCCGGGCCTGCGGATCCACCACTTTGGAAATATTTTTGTTCACTCGGGCGCGAAGATCGGCGCGAACTGCACGATCCGTCAGGGCGTGACGATCGGCAACCGCCACGAGGGCGGCGGGGTTCCGGTCATCGGGGACGATGTCGAGCTCGGCGCCTACGCCCAGGTGCTCGGCGGGATTCGGCTCGGCAATGGCTCGAGGGTCGGCGCGCTCAGCGTCGTGCTCCAGGATGTCCCGCCGGGAGCTACTGCGGTCGGCATCCCCGCGAAAATTATCCCACCGAAGCTGTCCGCATGAAGGTTCTCTATCTCAGCTCGGTCCTCCCGAAACGCTCGGAGACGTTTGTTTACAAGGAAGTCCTCGGGCTCCGCGCGCTCGGGCTCGACGTCGGGGTCGCGTCGCTCTACCCGCCGGAAAAAAACCTCGGCGAACCCGCGCTCGACGCGATGGCCGCCGACGCAGTGACCGTCTATGAGGGCGGGCACGTGCGCCTCGTCCGCGATGCGCTCGCTTACTTTTTCAGCCACCCGCTGCGCGCGGCCGCCGCGATGGCGCTCGCAAAATGGGACGCGCTCACTGCGGGCGACATCAGCCTCCAGGATCGGCCAAAAATCGTCTTCCAGGGGCTCGCCGGACTGGCGCTCGCGCGGCGGGTCGAGGGCGGCGGCCACGAGCGGCTGCACGTCCACATGGCGCACGCGGCGGCGACGGTCGGGATGTATGCGGCCCGGGCGCTCGGCATCCCATTCAGCTTCACCGGGCACGCGGCCGACCTCTTCCGCGAGCGCTGCCTGCTGAAACAAAAACTCCGCCGCGCCGCGTTTGTCGCGTGCATCAGCGAGTGGCACCGCGAATGGTATCGCACGATTTTTGACCGTCCGCACTCCGACTACCCGGTGATCCGCTGCGGGGTGGATGTGCCGGACGCCCCGTTTGCCGCCCGCGCCGAGCCGCCGCTCCGCCTGCTCGGGCTAGGCCGGCTCGTCCCGAAAAAGGGATTCGACGTCCTGATCGGTGCCTGCCGGATCCTGGCGGACGAAGGGATCGCGCTCGAATGCGTGATCGCCGGCGACGGACCGGAGATGGAAAAGCTGAAGGGTCTCGCCGCCGGGCTGCCAGCCGGATTCGCGGTGACATTCCCCGGCGCGGTCGCGAACCGCGACGTGCCCGCACTCCTCGCCACCACCGATGTTTTTGTCCTCCCCTGCCAGATTTGCAACGACGGCGACCGCGACGGAATCCCGGTCGTCCTCATGGAAGCGATGGCTCACGGCGTCTGCTCGGTGAGCGGCGACCTCCCGACAATCCGCGAGCTCATCGCCGACGGGACGACCGGATGCCTCGTGCCGCCCGGCGACTCGCACACCCTCGCCGACCGCCTGCGTCGGCTCGCATGCGACCCCGCCCACCGGCACCAGCTCGCCGATGCCGGACGCTCCCGCGTGCAAGAAGAGTTTTCTTCCGAAAAAAACCTTGCTAGGATAGCCTCAGCGTTCACCCGCAAATAATTATCCATGAATCCCGTATCCCAAACTGGAAGATACGTCCTCATCACGCCGTGCCGCGACGAGGCGCAATACGCGCGCCGCTGCATCGAGAGCGTGCTTGCGCAGTCGGTCACCCCCGCACTGTGGGTCGTCGTGGATGACGGTTCGAGCGACGAGACCCCGGCGATCCTCGCCGAATACGCGGCGAAGCACCCGTGGATCAAAGTCGTCCGCCGGGAGGACCGCGGGAAGCGCGCGGTCGGACCCGGAGTTGTGGACGCATTCTACGCCGGAATGGAAACGATCCGCCCGGAGGACTTCGAATTCCTCTGCAAATTCGACCTCGACCTCGACCTGCCAAAAAAATATTTCGAAATCCTGATCCGCCGGATGGCTGAAAACCCCCGGCTCGGGACGTGCAGCGGGAAGCCGTATTTTGAGGATGGCGACCGGCTGGTGAGCGAAAAATGCGGCGACGAGATGTCGGTCGGGATGACGAAGTTTTACCGCGTGACCTGCTTCCAGGAGATCGGCGGCTTTGTGCGCGAGGTGATGTGGGACGGCATTGACTGCCACCGGTGCCGGATGCTCGGCTGGGTCGCCTGCAGTTGGGACGATCCCAACCTGAGGTTCGTCCACCTCCGCCCGATGGGATCAAGCCAGAAGAGCATCTTCACCGGACGGATGCGCCACGGGTTCGGACAGTATTTCATGGGCACCGACCTCCTCTACATGTCGGTGAGCGCGGTCTTCCGGCTCGCCCACCCACCGCTCGTCGTCGGCGGACTCGCAATGTGGTGGGGGTATGTCAAAAGTGCCCTCGAGGGCAAACCCCGCTACCCGGACCTCGCGTTCAGAAAATTTCTCAACACCTACCAGCACCGCTGCCTCCTCGTGGGAAAATCCCGGGCCACCGCTGAACTCGATGCCTCCGCCGCAGAGCGGTCTGTGAAGCTGCGGTGAACAGACGGGCGATGAGAGCCATCCTCTTGGCGTCCGCCCTGCCGGTCCTGCTGGCCGCCTGCACATCCGTGAAGCCGGGGGTTTACGAGGCGAAAAAGGAGGGCGGTTCGTTCGCAAGGATCAAGGGGCTCAAGGTCGGGGAACGGTTCACCTCCGAACTCGAAACCTCCGCAAAACAGTTCGCAAACGCCGACCAACTCAAACAGGCAGCCTCAAAAATCGACAGCCAATACCGGCTCGGACCGGGCGACGTCTTCTCGTTTCTCGTGCGCGGACGCGAGGACATCTCGCGCGAGGAAATCGTCGTCTCGCCGGACGGCGAGGTCTCGCTCCCGCGCGTCGGAATCGTCAAAGTCGGCGGCCGCACCCCGGCCGAACTCACTGACGAGTTCGTCAAATTTCTCAGCGCCTATTACGACAAGCCCGAGGTGACGCTCGTGATGAAGCGGTTCAACAACAACCGGGTCTTCGTGCTCGGTCGGGTCGCGATCCCCGGCGCGGTCAGCTTCCAGGGCAAGGGGACCCTCCTCGAGGCACTCTCGCTCGCCGGCGGCCTCCCGACCGACCAGACGAAATCCTTCCTCAGCCGCTGCATGATCGTGCGCGGCGACAGCATCGTCATGTGGATTGACCTCAAGGAACTCCTCGAACGTGGGAATATGGGCCTCAACGCCCGCCTCCAGAACGGCGATGTCATCTTCATCCCGCAGAGCGAGGACCAGCTCGCCTACGTCCTCGGCGAGGTCAAGACCCCGGGCGTCGTCGCGCTGCGCTCGGAGATGACTCTGCTCGATGTCCTAATGACCGCCGGTGGCCCGACGAGGGACGCGAACACGCGCGACATCTTTCTTGTCCGGACCTCCGAAGGCAAGGGCGCGGTGCAGAGGATCAACCTGAGCGACATCGCGGCCAAGGGAGACTTCCGCAAGAACTACTCGCTGCGCGACGGCGATCTCATCTACGTCCCGCAGACCGGGATCAGCAAGCTGAGCTACTTCGCAACCCAGCTCCAGCCGTTCTTCACGATCCTCGGGCTCACGACCAGCACGGTCTCAAGCATCGGATTCCTCGACGCGCTCAACTCGGCGGTCCTCGGCAATGCGATCAGCTCGGGAACAGCGAACTCCGAGACATCGAGTTCGTCGTCCTCATCGTCCACGACATCTTCCAGCCAATGAGCACCGATCCCTCACCTCCCGCCTCGTCCGCGATCCAGCGCGGCTCGCTCGAAAAGGCGAAAAAGATGAAGCCGTTCGGAATCCTCGATTTCGCATGGCGCCGTGTCCCGCTCATCGTCGGCTTTGGCGTTCCGGCCTTCATCGTCCTCAGCGTGCTTCTCAGGTTCTTTGTCAGCCCGGTTTACAAGGTGGACGCCAAGGTCCTCATCACGCCGACGAAGGCACCGAGCATCAATGGCCGCGACCGCGAAATCATCCAGGGCGACGTCGGATGGTTCTCGCGCACGCTCGTCCTCCGCCTCAGCAACCCGGACATCCTGCGCACGGCGCTGAAAAAAGTCCCGGAGAACGAGCGTCCGGATTTTCTCCGCGGTCTCGGCGACACCGACCGGGCGGTATTCCGGCTGATGACGCGGATCAAGGCGGAGGAGGTGGCGCGGACGTATATGATCATCATCTCGATGCAGGGGAGCGAGTCGAAGGGTCTCGCCGAGATGCTCAACGCCGTGCTCGACACGTTTATCGAAAAGCTCCAGACCGAGCAGGAACGGCAATACCTCTCGCAGCTCAACTACCTCAAAAATGAGCGCAAGAAGATTGCCGAGAGGGTGAACTCCGAAAAGGAAAGCCTGTTCACGATCACGAAGGAACTCGATTCGAACCTCGTGCTCAGCGAGGGCTACACCGGACACCTCGACAAGCTCCGCCTCCTCCAAAACCTCTACTGGGCATCCGAGGGGGTCGCGCTCGACCGCCGCGGAAAATTTGACCAGGCAAAAAAAGACCAGCAGGAAATCTCGCTCCTGAGCATCACGCCATTCGCAGACGCCGAGGTCGCAACTTTTCTCGGCATCAACCAGATGGAGCAGTGGACGTATGTCGAGACCCAAGGGCTGCGGAAGACGATTGACGGGCTCACCACGGGGAACTCGGACAGAAAAAATGTCGAGGACCAGATGAAGTCGATGCTCGAATACCTGAAGGTTTACAAGGAGAAGGTCGCGACCGATACAAAGAACACGTTCGCCGACAAGCGGACCTACGAGCTCGAGGCCGACGTGATCCGCGCCCGCAATGCCTACCAGGGGTCTCAGGCGACCGCCGACGACCTCAAGGCAAATCTCAATCAAGCGGCCACCGAGGCGTCGAAGGTCTCGGAGGCGATCTTCCGCGCGGGCGAATTTGCCTACGGGGTCACCCAGTTCCGCACCCGGCTGTCCTCGATTGATGTGCGCATTGACGACGCCGAGCTCGAGGCGAAGGCACCGCTGCCGGTGCTCATTGACCAGCACGCGCTGCCGCCCGACCGCCCAGCGTCGAGCAATGCGTCGAAGCTCCAGATCATGGCAATCGTCGTCGCGTTCGGGCTCATCGCAGGCCTCTGCGTCGTCTTCGATTTCTTCGACCCACGCGTCCGCACCCGCGCCGAGCTGGGCGCGGCGATCGGCGGCCCCGGCTGCGAGCCTGTGCCAGCACTCCTCCCCGAAGGCGCCGAAGATCCCGCGTTCCCAAAAATCCTCGAAGGCGAAGGCCCTGGCGTCCTCGCGATCCGGGATTTTGCGGTCCGCCTCGTGCTCGAATGCCAGACCTCGGGCGCACGCGTGGTGGACCTCATCGGGATCCACCCGCGCGCCGGCAACTCGGCACTCACGCTCACCCTCGCCCGTGCGCTCGCCAGCCACGGGCTCCGGGTGCTCGCCGCCGAGCTGCCGACCCCGACCCCCGGCCTCGCCGCCCTCGCCGGGATTTCAGACCCCGTAAACCTCCCGAAAAATGCCTGGGCCTCGAAGTCGCCGGACCCGCTCGGCACGGCCGACATCCTCCCGTGGGTGCCCGGCACCACGGAGGACGACGTGCGCGCAACGCTTGAGAAATTCCTCGCGTCCGCCCGCGCGAGCTACGACGTCGTCCTCCTCGACAGCCGGAAGCTTTCCGAATCCGACCTCGCGCACGAGGTCGCGCTGAAGTCGGACGTCGTCGTGCTTGTCGCGAAGCAGGATGTCGGGCGGTTCGGCGACGCGAAGCACATCGTCGAGTGGTGCGCGGCCGGCGGGGTTCCCGCGATCACCGCGCTCCTGAATTTCTCGGCGACCGACCCGATGCAGATCCGCGCCCAGCACCTCCTGCGGATGCTCATGGAATTTGCCACCCACCTCCACGTCGAGACACTCGCGAGGGTCAAATCGCTGGGATCCAAGCTGTCCTCTCGGTTCTCAAAAAAGCCCGCCAAGAAGCCGTGACCCGCCGATGACCCCGCTCACATACGTTGTGATGTATGGGTTCGTCCCGTTCGCGCTCTGGCTGTTCGGAAAATACCCGCCGAGGGTCGCGGTCGCGGCGGTCTTCGTTGTCGGCTGGTGCTTCCTCCCGCAGGCGGAATTTATTTTCCCGGTCATCCCCGACTACACGAAGGTGAGCGCACTCGGAATCGCCGCGATCTGGGGGGTCTACGCCAAAGATCCGAAAATCCTCTCGACGTTCAAATTCGGGGCGATTGACCTGCCGATGGCCGCATGGTGCGTCGCCCCGTTTTTTTCCTCGGTGACGAACGATCTTGGCGCTTGGGACGGGTTCTCGGCGATCCTCCAGCAGGTGTTCGAGTGGGGGATTCCGTATTTTGTCGGGCGGCTGTATTTCGGGGAACTCGAGGCGATGAAGATCCTCGGCATCGCGATGTTTGTCGGCGCGCTTGTGCTCGCCCCCCTCGCGCTCATCGAAATCGTCATCAGCCCGCAGCTCCACATCATCCTCTACGGATGGTATCCGCACGACTTCAGCCAGACGAAACGCGGCGGCGGCTACCGCCCGTCCATCTTCATGCACCACGGGCTCGAACTCGCGATCTGGATGATGGCCGGTCTCTTCCTCGGATGGCAGCTCTTCCTGCAAAAGGTGATTCCAAAGATGGTCCCGATCCTCAAGGTCCCGACGTTTCCCGCCGTGCTCTTCCTCACGTTTGTCACCGTCGCCTGCCGGTCGTCCGGCGCGCTCATGCTCTTCTTCTTCGCGATGGGGGTGTTCATGGCCTCGAAAATCATGCGCTTCGCGCTCCCGTTCTATGTCCTCCTCGCGATCCCGGTCATCTACATGAACCTGCGCGCGACCGGGGCATGGGACGGCCAGAGCTTTGTAGATGCCGCCGAGCGCGCAGTCGGTGCCGAGCGCTCGGAGTCGCTCGCCTACCGGATCCACAACGAGACAATCCTCGCCGAAAAGGCCGGCCAGCGGAGGATGTTCGGGTGGTCCGGCTACCGGCGCTCGTTCGTCACCAACGACGAGGGAGAATACATCTCGGTGCCCGATGGGATGTGGATCCTCACGTTTGGAAAAAATGGCCTCTTCGGGCTCACCGCGCTCACGGCGACCCTCCTGCTCGCCCCGTTTCTTTTCACCCTCAAATGGCCGGCGAAGACATGGGGCGACCCGCTCGTCGCCCCAGCCGCCGCATTCGCCGTGATCCTCGGCGTCACAATGATCGATGACCTCCTCAACGCGATGTATAACCCGGTGATGATGCTCGCAGCCGGCGGCCTCTCGTCGCTCGTCAGCCGCCCACAGCGGGTCATGAGCAGCGCCGACCTCGCCCGCCTCGAAGTCGGCGGAACCGGTCCCATCCTGCCGACCCTCCCCGTCACCAGGGTCATCTGATGCTTCGGTTGCGTCATTTGCAAGTCGGGCAGGAGGAATTGAAAGCCGCGCGGAAAAACGATGTCCGAAAAAGCCTCCTTGCCGAGATGATTCAGGCGCAAACATCTGTCCGACTCGATTGGATCAACGGACAGCTTGGCATGGGCACACGAGCCGGCTGCTGCAATTTACTGAAGCATCGTCGAAAATCGCAGGGTGTCGGGCGGTCGAGTTCTCCAACAACACGTTCTTTATTTGGGCGAACTCAACGGCCGGCAGGAGGCATCCTGGCAAAAGACCATCGACCTTTTTGCACGCGAAGGAGATACCGCCCCCGCAGCAGATCTCGCTCTTCCCGGAAGAACACATGCTGGGATGTTGGCGGGCGCGAGATTCCCGCCGTTGGCATCCGTCTCTCGGAGCTGCGGCTACTCAAGCCCCGCCAGTGGGGAGCGTGCTGGCTGGGTTGCCAACTCTGGGAGCAGCTCGTTCCTTGCCTACTGCCTGCAGGTCACACTCAAGGCCCGGCTCAAATCCCGCGCCAGCGGCCTGACACCGAGGGCTGCATTCGAAAAGTTCGCCGCCGTGCAGATGCTCGACGTTCACCTCCCCCCGTCCGCCGATCCGAGACGTTCGGAGAGGAATTTCGCGAGGGCAGAGGTATTTGAGGCACCGGCGAG
>DYRS01000175.1 GCA_020718585.1 Chthoniobacter flavus | reverse complement strand
AGTTGTCAGACGTAAACCTCACGACCTGATCATCAATCGCCTCGGTTCCGAATGCCGAATTCAGATTCACCGACAGCGGGCTGCCGGCCAGCGCGGCGCGGTCGCTGATCGGGGAATTGAGCACCGGCAGGACCTTGGTCGCGGCGAATGCCGGGGCGAGCGAGGCAAAAAAGCACAAGGGCCACCGGGCAAGCAAAAATTGACCCCGGAGGAAAAGATAAGCCCTCAACATTTTGCCATCCGCTGAGCGGCTGGTGGAAGGTTTTCTGGAAAAAATACCTTTCGGTTTGCTCGTGTCAACTGGCACTCGGTCGTTCAGGGATCAAACCGGTTCGACGACGATCCGGTCGCCGGAGGCGGAGAGGATTCGGACCGGGGTGCCGGCATCGACGAATTGTCCATCGGTGACGACGTCGGCGAGGGAGTTTCCGAACAGCGCCTTGCCGGCCGGGCGGAGGATGGTTTGGGCGGTGCCGGTATCGCCGGCTGCGAACGGCGAGGCGGCGGGAAGGTCGGACGGACGGGACGGGCCGGCTGTTGCCTGCTCGGCGAGGAAAAGCCTTCGGAAGAGCGGGAGGTCGGGGAGAAACCGGGCGAGGATCGCGATGCAAAATACCGAGGCAAGGACGGCGATCCCGAGGTTGAGCATCGGCCGGGCGAGGAGTTCGAAGGAAAAATCCGGCGGTTGCGCGGGATAGAAATCGACCATTGCAAAGAACAGCGCGCCCGCCATGAGCGCCGCGCCGAGCATCGCGACGACGGCGATGCCGGGAAAAAAGACGAGTTCGACAAGGATCAGCAGCGCGCCGAGCGTGAAGACCGCAACGACCTCGAGCCCGGTGAGCCCGGCGATGTAGTGGCCGGTGAAAAACAGCAGGAAGCAGGCAGCGGAGATCACGCCCGCGACCCCGAATCCGGGCGATTTGAACTCGATGTAGGCGCCGATCGCGCCGCCCAGCAGGAAGAGCGGCGCGAGCATCGTCACCCACTGGGCGAGGACTTCAAACCCCGAGGGCTCGACGCGCACGAGCGCCTTGGCGTCGAGGCCGGCTCCCTTGCAGACCTCGTCGAGATCCTTCGCGATGCCGGACGCGAAGAGCGGACGACCGCCGACGTCCTTGACCGCCTCCTGCGCGCTGAGCGTGAGGAGCGCGCCTTTCGGATTGATGACCACATCGCCGATCTTCACCTCCTTGTCCAGGTTCATGAACCCGTCCACGAGCTCCGGATGGTAGCCGTTGAGCGCGGCGACGCTGCGGAAGTATCCGGAATAGTAGGAGACGATCTTCGCGTTCATCGTGGTCGGGATTTCCTCGCCCGAGCTCACCACCGGGGCGGCCGCGCCGATCGCGCTGACCGGCGACATGAAAACCTTTTTTGTGCCGAGGGCGATGAGCGCGCCCGCGCTGCCGGCATTCGGGTTCACATACGTGTAGGCCGGGACAGGGCTCTTCATGAACATCTGCACGATCTTCTCGGTCGCCTTGAGCGACCCGCCGGGGGTGTCCATGTCGAGGACGAGCGCCGCCGCGCCCGCCGACTCCGCATTTTTCAAAACCCTCCGCAAAAAAAAGAACCCGGCCTCGCCGATCGCGTCCTTGACCGGGACGACGACGACCGAGCCCTTGGCGAGCTCCGGAGCGGCAGACATGGCCGACCGGGACGCAATCAATACGAGGAACAGGAAAAATATTCGCACCATTCCTGCGAATCTCACTCGCGCGGCCGAGTCCCGCAAGGTATTTTGCCCGCGTGGCACTGATCTCAGAGGAAACGATTCAGCGTGTGGTCGAGGCGAACGACATCGTCGAGGTCATCGGCTCGTATTTCCCGCTGAAGCGCGCGGGCACGAGCTTCCGCGCGATCTGCCCGTTTCACCGCGAGAAGTCGCCGTCATTTCATGTCACCCCGGCCCGGCAGTCGTTCCACTGCTTCGGATGCGGTGCCGGGGGAGGGGTGCTGCGGTTTGTGATGGACTACGAGCATATTGATTTTCCGACCGCCGTGCGGCGGCTCGCCCAGCGGGCCGGGGTGCCGGTCATCGAGGATGTCGGCGGGCCGGATGACGACAAGAAGCGGGGGCTGCGCCAGCGGCTCCTCGGGCTGCATGCGGAGGCGTCCGCGTGGTTTCACAAAAACCTGCTCAAATCCCCGGAAGCCGCGCCCGCCCGAGCCTACCTGAAGGCGCGGGCCATCACCGGCGACATCGCCCGCTCGTGGCTGCTCGGCTACGCGCCGGATTCATGGGACGCCCTCCTCGACTTCCTGCGGGAGCGAAGGTTTTCCGAGGATGAAATCGCGCAGAGCGGGCTGGCGACATCGAAGGAAGAAAGCCACCTCTACAGCCGGTTCCGCGGGCGCGTGATGTTCCCGATCCGTAACGACTACGGCGAGGTCGTCGCGTTCAGCGGGCGTGTCCTCGCGGACGATCCCAAGGCCGCGAAATACGTCAACTCGCCGGAAACCCCGCTCTTCACAAAGGGAAAAATCCTCTACGGGCTCGACAAGACGAAGCGCGACCTGATTGACAAAAATGCGGCGATCGTCTGCGAGGGCCAAATCGACCTGATCTCGGCCTACGAGTCCGGCGTCCGCCATGTGATCGCGCCCCAGGGCACGGCGTTCACCGGCGACCAGGCGCGGCTGTTGCGGCGTTTCGTCGAGACCGTTCTTCTTTGTTTCGACTCCGATTCCGCCGGGCAAAAAGCGGTCGCCCGATCGCTTCCCGCGCTCCTCGGCCAGGGGCTTTCGGTCCGCGTCATCGCGCTTCCGCCCGGCGAGGATCCGGATTCCCTGATTCGCAAGCAGGGGGCCGATGCGTTCCTGCAGGCGGTTGCCGATGCCAAGGATTTTTTTGAGCACGCGACCGATGCGGCGGCGGCAGCCGGCGAGCTTTCGAGCCCGGAGGGCAAAGCCGGCCTCGTCCGCCGGCTCGGTCCGCCGCTCGCGCTGATCCAGGACGCCGCGCTGCGCGAGTCGCTCCTCGGCCGCCTTGCCTCCCGTCTCGCACTCCCCCAACAGGCGGTCCGCGCTGCCATGAAGCCGCCGTCCGCGAGCGAGCCCGACGACGATTCGCAGCCCGTCCCCGAGGTCGAAACCATTTCCCTCTCGCCCGGCCTCTCGATGCTCTGCCGGCTCGCGCTCGGCAGCCGGAGCGTCCGGGAATGGCTCCGCGAAGCGGGTACCGCTAAGGATCTCGATCCGAACGGCCGAATCCTCGACGAGATCGCGCGCGTGGAATGCGAAGACGACCATCCGGTCGCCCTCCACCTGATCGGCGGCGCGGCGGAGCGTGCGCTCTCGGCCCTCGACATGTCCCGCCCGATCACCGACCCGCTCCCGAAAGCCCGCGAGACGTGGGCCGGGCTCGCATCCCAAAACCTCAGCCGCGAAATTGAGGGGCTGAAGAGCCGGCTCGCGGAATCCGGAATCCTCGCGACCGAACGGGCGCGGATTCAAAAACTAATCCTTGACCTGAAAATTCGGGTGGCCGATAGTTTTCGGCCCTCTCCGTAGAGGGAATTCACCGGCACGCTGCTTGAAAACAACATCCCATTCGTCGAAAAGCCAAGCTCCATTGGCCAAACCCGCCACCGCGAAAAATCCGCCATCCAAGCCCGCGTCTCCGCTCGCAAACCGGTCATCTGCGGATATCCGAAAGCCAGCCCACTCGCCATCCTCGCCCAAGGCCCAGCCCGCGAAGAGGTCCGCACCTCACAAGCCTGTCGCGAAACCTGAAGTTCCCGCCGCTGTAGTTCCCGCCATTACGCCCGCTGCAAAATCCGCACCTTTACAGATCGCCACGGCAAAGCACTCGACCCCAATTCCACCCCCGGCAAACCTCTTCCCGACAACAAAGCCCGTCTCTGCGAAGCCCGTCTCTGCGAAGCCCGTCTCTGCGAAGCCCGTCTCTGCGAAGCCCACCTCTGCGAAGCCCACCTCTGCGAAGCCCGCCTCTGTGAAGCCCGCCTCTGTGAAGCCCGCCTCTGTGAAGCCCGCC
>DYRS01000174.1 GCA_020718585.1 Chthoniobacter flavus | reverse complement strand
TCAAGCCTGCTGGATCTTCATTTTTCCCTCCGCGCGATGCGCCGAGTCAACAACGGGGGAAAAACCACGCGACTTGTCCTTGCGCGGGTCCATGCAGCAGCAAGCTCGTATCTTCTCCCAGAGCCCGAAGTCCTTGGCGAGGGCATCGACAATCAACTGTCCGCCGTGGGCCGTCGCGGTGCGCGCATCTTGGAGGGTGAGATCAACGGTGGAGCGTTTTTTTCGAAAAAAGGAAGGCATGCATGAACAGCACCGTAGTGGTGCCGTTCATGCAAGACATTTTTCACCATTTTTTCTTATTTCTTCGTGCGGCTAATGATTGGGGTTTTTCCAGGGGCGCATCTGCGAAAAGTGCAGACGAGGCGGCTTACAGGACCGTGGGCGTCCCGCACGCTTCTTCTGAAAGCGTGAGAGCAACCGCGCGCACCGCATGTCTTGCGCCGCACGCGATTCCCGCTATGGTGTTCCGCATGTTCGATCTGACGCGCAACGAGCAGGCACTGGTCGCGGGATTTCTCCTCATATTTTTGCTTGGCCTAGGGGTCGGGCATTGGAGGGAATCCGCGCCGCTCCCGGCCCTGCCAACCCGGACGCCCTGAATCCCATTCATGCAGAACACCGCATTCCAAGAAGCCGTCGAAGCCGTCTCGCGCGACGATCAGAGATACCATCCCGAAGCCTATCTTTTCCTGCGCGACTCGCTCGATGCGACGTTGAAGCGGCGGAAGAAAGCGAAAAAGGAAGTCGGCGCGCATGTGGCGGCGGGCGAGTTGCTTGACGGATTCCGGATCCACGCGATCGGCGAGTTCGGGCCGATGGCGATGACCGTGCTCGAATACTGGGGGGTTCGGTCGTGCGAGGACGTCGGGCAGATGGTCTTCAATCTCGTCCGGGCCGAGGTCTTCGGGAAGACCGACGACGATACGGCCGAGAGCTTCTGCGGCGGCTTCGATTTCCACAGCGCGTTCGTCATGCCGTTCAAATCCGGACAATTTTCTTTGAACGCCGACGCGGAGGAGGGCGTCCGAGACGTAGAATGAGCTTCATGATTGCCGCCCTCGCCGTCGCCTCGCTCCATACCTCGCCGGAAAAACCTCCGTCGCTGCCGGACACAAACGCGCAAGTATTCACGTATGACAACGGGCTCTCGCTGATCGTGCGGGAGGATCGCAGCGCGCCGGTGGCCAGCGTGCAGGCGTGGTGCGCGACGGGCAGCATCCACGAGTCCGACCGGATGGGCGCCGGGCTTTCGCATATTCTCGAGCACATGCTCTTCAAGGGCACGGAGACGCGTCCACCGGGCGCGATCGCCGGCGAGGTCCAGAACCTCGGCGGCTACATCAACGCCTACACGTCGTTCGACCGCACGGTCTATTGGATTGACGTCCCCTCCGACGGCGCGTCGAAGGCGGTCGAGATCCTCGCCGACGCGATGATGAACGCGACGCTCCCGGAGGCGGAATACAACAAGGAGCAGGAGGTCATCCGACGGGAGTTTGCGATGGGCTTCGACGATCCCGGACGCCAGAGCACGCAGCTCCTGCTGCGGACGGTTTTCCCGACGAGCCCGCTCGGGCATCCGGTCATCGGCTACCTCGATGTTTACAACAAGCTCACGCGCGAGGACGTGATGCGGTATTACAAATCCCGTTACGTCCCGAACAACCTGACGTTCGTCGTGACCGGAGATGTGGATGCGATGAAGATCCGCGACGAGGTCGGGAAGCTGTTCGAGTCGCAGCTACGGCGCGCGCTCGCCCCGCTCTATATCGCGCAGGAGCCGGAGCAGCTCGGGCGGCGCGACGCGCACGAGGAATTCCCGACCGATCTCACCCGGCTCGCGCTTGCATGGAGGATCCCCGGGCTGGCCGATCCTGACACGCCGGCGCTCGACCTCCTCGGTGAGATCCTCGGCTCCGGCCGCAGCTCGATCCTCAACCGCGAGATTCGCGAGCGCAGGCAGCTCGTCCACCAGATCGGTGCTGGCATGATGGCGATGCAAAACGAGGGGGTCTTCGTGATCCAGGCGGTCGCCGATCCCGACAAGCGCGAGGCGGTCGAAAACAAGGCGATCGAGCTCGTCGCGAAGGTCAAGGCCGACGGCGTGAGCGCGGACGAGCTCGACCGTGCGAGAAAATCGATCCTCGCCAATCAGCTCGGCGCGCTGACCACCGCTCGCGGGGTGGCCTCGGACCTCGGGTCAAACTGGCTGCTCACCCGCAATCTGAATTTCAGCAAGCACTACATCGATGAGCTCGGCAAGGTCACGGCGGACGACATCCGCCGGGTCGCCCGCAAATACCTCGGCCTTGACCGGCTGAACTCGACGTCGCTGAACCCTCCGGGAACGCTCGCCAAAGCCGGCGGCGCGCCCGCAGATTCGCAGGCGGGCGACATCCAGAAATTCACCCTGCCGAACGGCCTCCGCCTGCTTGTGCGCAGGGATCCCCGGCTGCCGCTCGTCTCGATCGGCGCGGTCTCGCGGGGTGGCCTGCTCGCCGAGACGAAGGCGACAAACGGGATCACAAAGCTCGCCGCCCGCGCGCTTCTCAAGGGCACGAAATCCCGCTCCGCCGAAGAGATCGCCTCGCAGATCGAAAATGTCGGCGGCGGGATCTCCTCGGACAGCGGGAACAACAGCCTGAGCGTGTCGGTGGATGTGATGCGTCCGGACCTTGCGCTCGGGATCGGGCTCCTGGCCGACGTCCTCATCAACCCGACATTTCCCGAGCGCGAGGTCGCGCTCGAAATGCAGAGCCAGCTCGCCGGGATCAAGGCCGAGGACGAGCAGCCGACATCGGCCGCGCGCAACCTCGCCCGCGAGCGGCTGTTCGGCGACCATCCGTATTCGCTGAGAAACTCGGGCTCGGCCGAATCGGTCGCCGCGCTCACGCCCTACGCGCTCCGCGCGTTTCACAAAGAATTCGTCACCGGCGCAAACACCGTCGTCTGCGTCTTCGGCGACGTGGACCCGGAGGCCGTCCACAAAATCGTCGAGAAGGAATTTGCTTCGATGCCGGCCGGCAAGCTCGCATTCGCCAGTCCGCCACTCCCTGCGGCCCCCGCCGCGACAGATCCCGCCACCGCCCGCCTCGACAAGCAGCAGGCGATCGTGATGGTCGGCTACCGGAGCACCACGGTGGACGATCCGGACCGCCCGGTGATGGAGCTGATCGCCGAGGCGTCGAACGACCTCGGGTCGAGGTTCTTCAACCGCATCCGCGAAAAAATGGGTCTCGCATATTTTGTCGGCGCCGCCCAGTTCTACGGGCTCGCCCCCGGCGCGTTCCTCTTCTACCTTGGCACCGATCCGAAAAAAGTCGACCCGGTCACGGTCGAGCTCCGCGACGAGATCGCCAGCCTCGCCAAGGACGGGCTCACCGAAGAGGAGCTCGCCCGCGCAAAAAAGAAGCTGCTCGGCGGCGAGGCGATCCGCAACCAGAGCAACTCCGCGCTCGCCGCAACCTGCGCGGTGGACGAGTTGATGGGCGAGGGGTTCGACGCGTTCGCCCACAGGAAAGAAGAAATCGAAAAAATCTCCCTCGACGATACCCGCCGGGTGGCCTCAAAGTATTTTCAGAACCCGGTCGAGGTCACCGTCCTCCCGCCGGACAAACCACAAAAATAAATATTATGGCAGAAATCCAACGCACCGACGCCCTTGGCGAAATGACCCAACGGTTCATCGAATTTGTAATGATGGAGGCACAGCAGGCCGCGATGTTCCTCGGGCGGATCCCGAACCCGCAAACCGGAAAGCCGGAGGTCAACCTCCCGATCGCCCGGATGTTCATTGACCAGCTCGAAATGATCCGCGAAAAAACCCGAGGCAATCTCGGTGCCGAGGAATCCGACATCCTCACCCGCGTGCTCGCCGACCTCCAGCTCGCATTCGTCCAAGCCTCCGGAAACCCGTCGGCCGAGACCGAGCCGGAATCGCCCGAGCCGGCCGCCGCCCCGGAATCCGCCCCGGAATCCGCCCCGGAATCCGCCCCGGAATCCGCAGA
>DYRS01000173.1 GCA_020718585.1 Chthoniobacter flavus | reverse complement strand
GATGACTGATTGCAATTTTGACTTCTGCTTCTACACCCCGTGAACGGCTACAAAATATTTTTCTTGGGGAAATCCCCTTGCATCCCGCCCTACCTCCGCTACCATGCAGATCAGGTCAAACGACCTGAATAGTTACAATTTCGAATTAATGAACAAAAACGACAGCGGTGAACTGAAACTCCACTTCCTAGACTACTGGCGGGTCATCCGGGTTCGTCTTCCCCTCATCATATTAGTCTTCCTGCTGGTGGTTATCACGGCGGCTGTCGTCACCTACTTCATGCCGAAGCAATACCAGTCGGCTGTCACGATGCAGGTGAAGCAGAACGACACGCTGATGAAGGTGTTCGATCGGCAGAGCGGGATGGGTTTCGACCCCCGGTTTCTCACCACGCAGTTCGAAATCATCCAGCGCAAGGAGATGCTCTATCCGGTCATTGATTCGCTGGGGCTCGAGCAGCGGTGGAGAACCGCATACGGGCTCGCCAGCAAGGAGCAGGCGTATTTCAAGCTCCGCAAAATGATTGACGTGCGGGAAATCCGAAATACCGAACTCATCTCGATCGGCGTGATGAGCACCGACCCAAAGGAGGCGGCCGAAATCGCCAACCGCATCGCCGACGAATACCAGAGGAAGCGGATCGAAGACCAGCAGGAGGTCGTGTCCCGCTCGCTCACGCAGCTCCAGGACGAGGTCACAAAGCAACGGAAAAAAGTCGAGGCACTCCGGTCCGAGGCCGCCAGAATCCGGGTCGAAAGCAAAATTCAGGATCTCAACCCCGACAGCATCCAGGACCCCCGCGACGCCGCGAACGACGTCCTGCTGGCCGTCGAGCAGCAGGTCAGCACCGAGCGCCTCCGCGTTTCGAGCCTCCGTGCAAAATACGACCAGATCGAGAAGCTCACCGACGACCAGGTGATGCGCAGCATCACGACGCTCGAAATTCCCGATCCCACGATTTCCCAGGTGCTTCCGATGTATCAGGAAGCCTCTTCGGAAGAGGCAAAAATGCTCCAGAGCGGGCTCGGGATCAACCACCCGAACGTCAAATCGCTCCGCGCGAAGAAGGCCGTGATGGACGCTCAGCTCAAGGACCAGATCAAGTCGCTCCGCACAAGCCTCGCTGCAAACATCAGAATCGCAGAGGACTCGATGCGCCAGCTCGAGACCCGACTCGAAGAGGCCCAGTTGAACCAGCAGAACTCGAAGAGCCGCGCTGCCGGGTATTTCGAGGCGAAGAACGCCTACATCCAAGCGAAGAACGTTCTCGAAGCGGCGGAAATGCGGCTCTCGACCGAGACGATGGAGCGCACGATGCCTCAGAACCCGGCGATCATCTGGGAGCGCGCCGAGCCGTCGCCCGCCAACGCCCCCACCCGCCCGCGCGTGATGCTCAACATCCTTCTCGGCGTCGTGGTCGGCATCGTCTTCGGCGTCGGCCTCGCGTTCTTCATCGAATATCTCGACACGAGTGTTAAGACGATGGAGGACGTCGAATTGTTCCTCCAAGTCCCGGTGCTGGCGGTGATCCCGAAGAACATCACCCTGCTCATCGAGAGCACCGATGACAACCCGGACGCCGAGGCCTACCGGATCATGCGGACGAACATCGAGTTCAACCGGAAGTCGCCCGATGTGAACACGATCACGATCGTCAGCGGCGGAGCGGGCGAGGGAAAATCAACGACGCTCGTCAACCTCGCCTACACGTTTGCCAAGGGCGGTTACACGACGCTCATCGTTGACGCTGACCTTCGTCGCCCGTCCCAGCACCAGAAGTTCGGGATCGAAAACGAAACCGGGCTCAGCGACTACCTCACGACCGAGATTGACCTCGAGGAAGTCGTCCACCTTACAAAATTTGACAACCTCTACCTGATGACGAGCGGGCATCTGCCGAGCGACGCGGTCGGCATCCTCAACTCTCAGCGCATGGTCGAGCTCATCGAGAAGGTCAAGGAACGCTTCGACATCATCTTCTTCGACTCGCCGCCGATCCTCGGCGTAAGCGACGCGTCGGTTCTCGCCAGCGCGATGGACGTCACCATTATCGTTGTCCAGCACCGCCGGTTTCCCCGCGCGATGCTCCAGCGGGTCAAGCAGGCGATCATCAATGTCGGTGGAACCGTTCTCGGCGTCGTCCTCAACAACGTAGACGTCCGCCACGACCAGCACTACGAATACTACACCAGCTACAACAACTACTACCACAAGTCGGGGAAGGACGCGAAGCGCAAGGATGCCCGGAAAAAGAAAGTCCAACAGCAGGCGACCACCGCCGCATCCGCCGCATCCGCCGGACCCACCAACGATCCCAGCGATGATGCCTACTAAACTTCTTTCCGCAGTTTTTTTCTCACTCCTTCTGGCTGCCGCGCCGGCACTCCGCGGGCAGGACGCCGTGCTCCGGCCGGGCGATCAGATCGAGATACGCCTTGGGAGCGTTCCTGCCGAAGACATCGCGCAGGTGACCGGGCTTTACACGGTGGATGGCGACGGCTACATCAACATGCCTCATATTGGGAAAGTCCGCGCGGCGGGGGCTACACAGTCGCAGCTCCAATCGTCGATCGAATCGGGCTACAAGTCCCAGCAGATCTACACGAACCCCTCGATCACGCTCGCGGTCCCGAACTCCGCCCGGTTTGTCGAGGTAAGCGGCGATGTGCGGGCTCCGCAGCGGGTTCCGTTCACGGCCGATCTCACCGTGCTCGGCGCGATCACCGCCGCCGGAGGATTCACAGAATACGCCGATCAGGGCAAGGTCAGCCACACCAGCGAGGGACAGGTGCGGATTATGAATATCAAGGAAATCCGCAAAAACCCTGCCAAGGACGCGAAAGTGAAGCCTGGCGACAAAATCTACGTGCCGCAGAGCTTCTGGTGAGTACAGTCCAACTGGGATAAATCAGATAACCGGTCGGTGCTGTCCTAGCGGTGCGCGGCAACCCTCATGGCAAGCGAGGGCCATGAACATCGCCGCCGGGGTGGTGCATTTTTACGAGGACGAAGAGGCCCGGCCCCCCGACAGTTCTGGATTTTAACTTGCCCGGCCCGCCGATCCTGATTCTCTTGATTCCTTGAACGCTCCTACTGAGAAAAGCGCCTCCGCGCCGCAAATTTCGATCCCCGCCAAAGCAAAGAAAACCCCGTCGAAAGTGCAGGTTATACGGGACGAAAAAATCCTCGACGAATACTCGATCCTCCAATTGCCGACGCTGCTCGATACCGGCCACCTTTTGCCGGAGGACCATTGCCTCGACCCGGAGACCAACGAGTCGGTCCGACTCGTCGACATGATCACCAGGATTCCGACCTACACGAAGCGCACCCGCAGGGAGGCGGATCCGGAAATGGTCAAGGTTGTCGATCAGCGCAGAAGCAAGTTCCGAAAGAGTGCGGGCATTTTCATCTCCGTATCGCTTGTCGTGACATTTTTGCTTGGGCTCACCGCATGGAAATGGCAGCAGGAAACGCGAGCACTGACCGCCCGCCTCGCCCGCGCCGAGTCCGAATGCGCAGAGTGGAAGGAAAAATTCCACAAGGTTCTTTTCGCCGCCCGCGAGGTGGCCGACGGCGGCTTCGTCCGCGGGCGGATCATCCTTCGCGACGCCACCGGCAGGCGGACCGCCTTGCCCGGCGTGAAGCTTTGCATCTATCCGCGAGCGCAGATCGAATCCCACCTCAATGCCCGCCACGAAACCGAAAGTCTGGCCGGCGGTACCGACTCGACCCGCCTCGCCGCCCACTACCTCAAAGGCCTGCCGGACGCGCTCGACTCGACGAGTTCCGACTCGGACGGGCGTTTCGAGCTCAAGGTTCCCGAACCGGGCGAGTATATCGTCCAGACGGCCATCCGCTCCAAAAAAACCGGTCAGTTGCGGCTCTGGTTCGTCCGATTCGATTCCAACGACCCTCTCAATACCCCTGTGGACATTACCGAGTCGAACGGCGTCCAGCAGTTCAACCCGCTGCTCATGATCGTGGACGGGCGGTAGTCTGCCGCCATGGAAGAAACCCACCCCGCGAAAGAATGGCCTGCTGGTTCAGAAGATGCCCCGCCCGCTTCTTCTGAAAGCGGGCAAGCTGCCCGAGCTCCCGG
>DYRS01000036.1 GCA_020718585.1 Chthoniobacter flavus | reverse complement strand
ACGCGTGCGAGGGGTCTCTCTTATGTGACCAACAACACGCGCTTTCTGATCTTGCTGTGGGTGCGCGTGCCGCATTTGGCCAGCCATGTGCTGCGGAGGATCTCGCGGCGACTTTCTGCCGATTGGCAGGGGAAATCTGGCCGCAGCGGTTCGTGTGCGCAGTTGTCGGCGACCCGGCAGGCTCCGAAGAGAGCTCCGCCCTTTTCCACCGTCATCGACCGCGCGAAAACCTTGGCCTCGAGGCGACCTCCGCGCCGCACATGCACGGTTCCGCGGCAGCGGACGATACCGGTCAGCGTGCCAAAAACGATCAGGTGGTCGGTCTGAAGCGGGCGGGTAAAAATCGGGCAGGTGTTCTTTTCGATAACGATGACGGGTGCGGTGATGTGGCAGGCGCAGGTTTGGTTTGTGCCGATGCGGACCTCCCCCTCGGCGACAAGGCTGCCGATGATCCTCCCCTGGATGTTCGCGGCACCGCAGATCGCTCGCGAGCTCGTCAGGCATCCCTGCGGACCGATCACCAGCTTCCCGCGGGTGTCCACCGGACGCGAGGAACTCGAAAAAATCGAGACTCCGAGAAGGTCGATTGATGCCGCGCAGCCCGGGCAGATCGTGCACCATGCGCTCCGGGAGACCGTGTGTTCGCAGCCGCACTGGCGGCATGTGACCGCCTGCCTAGCCTCGACCGGGGCGGGAGGCAGCGGGGGAACGGCGGCGGGCTCGGCGGCACCGCGCGCAACCCGGTAATGTCCGCCGCACGAACGGCAGAATGTGGAAATCAGACCGACAGGCTCCGACTGCACGAACCCGCAGTCCGGACACCCGAAGCTCGACTTCTGCGGAGCGCGGGCCATGAACGGTGGGCTCAGCCCGCCAGCGAAGTAGACTTGCTGCGGGAAGGTTCGGCGGCCGATGCCTGTGCCGACGCCGGGGCGGTGGTGCGATGGGCCGAGCCGGACGCCGTCTTCGACGGCGTGACCTCGGATTTTCCGATGAACGTCGCGCCCTCTTCGATGATGATCCGCATCGCCTTCAAATCCCCGTTGAGCTGGGAACTCGCCTTGAGCTCGCAGCGTTCGGTCACCGTAATGTTCCCGTTGACCGTTCCGTGAACGGTGACCGCCTTGGTTTTGACCTCGCCCTTGACCTGCGCGTTCTTCCCGAGCGTGAGGAAACCCTCGGAGATGATCTCCCCGTCGAGCTTTCCATCAAAAATCAGCTCGTTTTCGAATTTCAGCGTCCCGTGGATTTCCACGTCGTTGGCGAGGACGTTTTTTGTGGAGGATGGCTCGGCTGCAAATGAGGTCAAATTGTTCAGGTTCATATCTATGTCGAGGGACAATAGCGCGCCGCGTCGCGAGGTCAATCACTCATGGGGGGCCGGATGGTCAAAAATTTCCGTTCCGTCCGGTCGCGGGCGCCCGCTGGCGGTGCAAAAAACGCAGCGTGAGCACTTCATTTGGTTGGCAACGGCGTGCGAGGTCTGCCAGGCTGCGCATCTTCGGCGCATGGCCCGTGGTTTTCTTCCGCGAGGCCGCCTTTTCGGCCTTTTTCCTGTGCTTGAGCGCAATTTTGGCCGCCGCACAGATAATCCACCCCGTTACTTTGAAGAACACTGCCGTCGTGATCGCTTTGAGTCCTCGCACTTTGAGGAACGCACGCTGCGAAGGCCGTCCAGTCCACCGTCAGTTTTTAGACCGGGCTTGCAGATTGTCGGGCGGATGTGAAAATTCAAGCATCCAGTTCTTTTCGGACGGGAGAATCGCGGGTAAAACGACCGCCATGCAAACGAACCCGCATATCCTCTCCGGCTTTGAGCTCCGCCTGATGGAGTTCCGAAAGAACGCGCTGGTCATGGCGAGCCTTGCGCGGTCGAGCATCGAGCGAGCCCGCCGGGGCGTGCTCGAACGCGACGAGGGCGCATGCAATACGGTGATCGTCGACGACGAGGAGATTGACGTCCTCGAAGTCGAGATGGACCGCGATGGTATCGCGCTCCTGCTCAAGTTTCAGCCGATGGCGTCCGACCTCCGCCTCGTGATCGCGACGATGAAGTTCAGCGCGAACCTTGAGCGCATCGCCGACCAGGCGGTTGGCATCGCCCGCCGCGCCCGCAAGCTCAACCTCAAAGCCCGACATCCGGAGGTCGCTGGGATCGAGCCGATCTTTGACAGCGCAGACGCCATGGTAGCGGATGCGATCAGAGCGTTCGCCGACCGGGATCCCGAGCGCGCGAGGACGCTCCGTGATCGGGATGCCGTGCTCGACGCGATGAACCGCGACTATGCCAACCGGCTTGCCGGGCTAATGCAGAAGACCCCCGATCGGATCGAGGAATGCCTCGACCTGATTTTCATCGCGCGATTCCTCGAGCGGATCGGCGATCAGGCGACAAACATCGCAGAGGACACGGTCTTCGCCGTCGAGGCCGAGGACATCCGCCACCTCCCCTCGTGAGCTGGAACACTTGATTTATCGCGTCCGCCATCGCTTGCAATCAATGCCTATACATCGAGCCTTTTAGCCCGCAAAAGAACGCAGAGATCGCAGAGAAATGCAGGTCTTGTTTTTAGTACTCTTTGTGCCCGTTCTTTTGCGGTTCAACTGCCTTGGTTTTCATCCGGCGAGACCGGTGTTATTTCCCACTAGTTTCCGGACAGCGAGACCGATGCGGTCTGGCCGATGCGGAGCGGAACCGGGGGGGTGCCGGTGACCCGGACGCGGACCGGGAACCGGTTGGGAAGCCGCACCCAGTCGATCGTCTGGCTGACGTTGGGAAGCATTTGAACGGTCGAGCCGTCGGGCACAAAGATCCCCCATGCCACGCTTTCGACCACGCCGTCGAACGGCTGGCTGTCATGTCCCATGAGGCGAATTTTCGCGGGACCGCCCTCGGCCACATGCAGGAGCTGGGTCTCCTTGAAATAGGCCGCGACCCAGAATGAGCTGGAATCCACCAGGGTCAATATCCCCTGCCCGCCGGTAACAAATTCGCCGGGCGATGTGGTTACGTTCGTGAGATAGCCGTCCACCGGGGCAAAGATCTTCGTGTATCCCAGGCTCAGCTTCGCGTAGTCGAGCGCGGCGGAGGCTGCGGCGACGTCGGCCTGCGCGGCCACATACGTATCCTGCGCATTCTGGAGGTCGCGGATGTCAATGACCTTCGTCTGGTAAAGGAGCGTCTGCCGGTCGAGTTCCTGCTTTGCCTGGACCGCCTTTGCCTGAGTCTGCTGGAGCCTCGCGGTGGCGGTGTTGACCCCGGCGACGTAGGTGGCGGGATCAATCTCGAAAAGCAGGTCTCCCTTTTTTACCTGCTGGTTGTCCTTTACCGGGATTTGCAGGATCGGCCCGGCGACCCGGCAGGCGATGCCGATAATGTTCGCGCGGATCTGCGCATCGCGTGTCCACGGTCGCGTGACATAGCGGTGATACATTGCCAGCGATGCGATAACAGCCAGGACGATGACCACCGAGGTCACGGCATATTTTGAGAGGGTCGGTTTCATGGGGCGAAAGTCAGGCCGAGCGTGCATCCGAACAAAACGGCGAGGGCGACAAAAAACAGCGGGACGTGCCAGATCGCGCGCGTCCAGCCCCGACGCTCAAGCTCGAGCACCGCCAGCCATGCGGCAAGGAACCCGAGCGAGCTGATTACCATCCCCCAGGGCAGCAAAAAATCTCCGATCCGAAACTCGGGGGTTCGGAGGATGTCGGGAAATCCCATGGAAGCCGGGCTAGAGGATGCCGAGCTTCATTTTTCCGACCTCGCTGATCATCGCCTGGTTCCACGGCGGATCCCAGACGAGGTCCACCGTCGCGTCGGAGACCCCCTCGAGAGAAAGGATCTTTCCGCGCGCGTCGGCTGCGATCGTTGGCCCCATCCCGCACCCCGGAGCGGTGAGCGTCATCTGCACGGCAACCGATGTCTGACCGTCGTCGCCGGTCTTCACCTGGCAGTCGTAGATGAGGCCGAGGTCAACGACGTTGACCGGAATCTCCGGATCAAAGACCGATTTCAACTGGTCCCAGACCGCTTGGTCGAGCGCGCCCTCGACCTTGATTTTTGGCGCGGCATCCTCGGGAGTGAGCCCGAGCGCGTCAATGTCCTTGAGCTCGATCCGGACGAGCCCGCCGGGCGTGGCGACCGTGAACGTCCCGCCAAGCGATTGGGTGACGACAACCGACATGCCCGAGGGCAGCACGAGCGGGTGCCCGCTTGGAATCTGGATCGCATCGCAGTCGCGCGAGAGGAGGATTTCTTTGTGGAGTGACATGGCGGGAAAGCTACGGGGGTTTGAATAGAATTTCAACCCCCGCCCGCGCCAGCAGAAAATTGCAGCAATTCATGGACCGCAAGTGCCGGTCGGAGACCGAAATCGCGCATGCCAGAAAGTTGCAGACGAGGCGGCCCCCGGGAGCGCGGGCGTCCCGCCCGCTTCTTCGGAAAGCAGGCAAGATGCCCGCGCTCCCGGATACTTGCAACTTTCGGGCATGCGCCCCCCGAAAGCCGGAGCGGAAATTCCCGGTTTGACCGACGGGCGTCGGGCTGTATGATGCCGCGCTTCACAACCTCAAAACAGAAAGCCAAAAATAAAGTGAGCGACAAAGCGCCTTGGATCACATTTCGCCCGGAGCTGCGCGTGCTGGACTGCACGATTCGCGACGGCGGGCTCATGAATAACTCCCATTTTTCCGACGACGAGGTGGGCGCGGTTTACCGGACCTGCATTGAGGCGGGGATTGACTACATGGAGATCGGCTACAAGAACTCGCACGCGGCGTTCCCCAAATCCGAATACGGTCCGTGGCGGCACTGCGATGAGGAGGATCTTCGGAGGGTCGTGGGCGATCACACGTTCGAGCGCACCGGGCTGAAGCTTGCGGTGATGGCCGACGCCGGCGGAAAATGCGATTGGCGGACCGGGATCCTGCCGGCCGACCAGAGCGTGCTCGACATGATCCGGGTCGCCTGCTACGCGCACCAGATTTCCGAGGCGGTCGAGATGGTCCACCACTGCCACGAGCTCGGCTACGAGACGACATTGAACATCATGGCGATTTCGACCGTGCATGACGTCGAAATAGACCGGGTCCTCGAAATTGCGAGAGAGACCCCGGCCGGGACCGTCGTCGTGGTGGACAGCAACGGGGCACTCTACCGCGAACAGATCGACCATCTGGTGAATAAATACCGCCGGGCGCTCGAAGGAACGGACAAGGAGGTCGGCATCCACGCGCACAACAACCTCCAGCTTGCGTTCGCAAACACGATCGAGGCGATCATCCTCGGCTGCAACCGGGTGGATGCCACGATGATGGGCCTCGGACGCGGCGCGGGAAATTGCCCGATGGAAATCCTGCTGAGCTTCCTGCGAAACCCGAAGTTCAAGCTTCGACCGGTGCTCGATCTGATCCAAAAGACGATCATGCCGATGAAATCGTGCTTCGACTGGGGTCCAAACATCCCGTATCTCATCACCGGCGCGCTCAATGCCCATCCGAGGAATGCGATCGCGTTCTGCGAGGATGCGGACAACACCGACATCGTCGCGTTTTACGACAAGATGGTCAGCGAGGGCTGAGCGTCTCGTTGGGCACGGAAAATCGAGATGGACAGATTGCCGCCGCTTTGAGGGGGGGGAAAGAGCGATGGAAGCGATTCTTTTCGATCTCGACGACACGTTGGTCGTGGACGAGGCGGTATCCCACGAGGCGATGGCGGCGACCGCCCAGCTCGCGGCGAAGCTCCACGACGCGGACATCCCCCGGTTTCTGGCCGATGCCAAAACCCTTTCCAAGTCGCTCTGGCGGGGCAACCCGGCACTCGGATGGTGCAACGAGATGGGCGTCACCGCCGAGGAATGCCTCTGGGCCGACATGGAGGACGACCTCGCGAACCTGCGTGACTGGTCGCTCGGCTTCCGGCACGCGCTCTTCGACGCAGTGCTGCGCGCGCAGGAGCTTCCCGGCGACGACGGAGCGCTCGCCGAGGCGTTCGCCGATTCCCGCCGCAGGCTCCAGCGGTTGATGCCCGATGCGCGGGAGACCCTCGCCCGGCTCAAGTCCTCGTTCAAAATCGGACTCCTCACGAATGGGATTCCCTCGCTCCAACGCGAGAAAATCGCGGCCTCCGGGCTCGCCGGATTTTTCGACGAGATCACGGTCTCGGGCGAGCACGGAGTTGGAAAGCCGAAGCCAGAGATTTTTCGCATCATCCTCGGTGGTCTCGGAACGCCCCCGGAACGGGCGGCGATGGTCGGCAACAGCCTCGCGCGGGACATCGCCGGCGCACGGAATGCCGGGGTAGCCCGCGCGATCTGGCTGAAGGTTCCCGGCTCGGAGGAATACGCGGAAGTCATCCCGGACGACACGATCATCGGCCTCCACGAGCTCCCGCCGCTGCTGCCCGGCCCTGGCCGGGGGTAACGGCTCGCCTTCCAGCCGATTTCCGGCCGCGTGGCGCAGTCCGGTCTGCCTGCGGCGACCGCTTCAGAGCAGGTGGAGCGGGTCCACGTCCACCGCCACAAAGACGTCTTCAGGCATCGGCAGCGAGTCGAGCACCGATCGGGTGAGCCGGGAAAGCGCCATCGAGGAGGGGCCTCGAAGCGAGACCTGGAACCGGTAGTAGGTCTTCGCGCGCTCGAGTGGCGCGGGAGCCGCCTCGCCGACCGCAACCCCCTTCGGGGCGGCCGCCCTCAGCTTGCGGGCGAGCGTCTGCGCCGAGAACTCAACGCGCTCGCGCATCACCCCGCGCAGCGTGACCAGGACCATGCGCGCGAACGGCGGATACCCAAAAGCGCGGCGAAATTCCATCTCCTGCTCCATGAACCCCTCGTAGTCGTGGTGCCGCGCAAACTGGATTGAAGGGCTGAACGGCGTGAACGTCTGCACGAGGACCTCGCCCTCCATCTCCCCGCGTCCCGCACGCCCGGCGACCTGGGTGAGAAGCTGGAACGTCCGCTCGCCGGCCCGGAAATCCGGCATGTGCAAGCCGAGGTCGGCATTGACGATCCCGACGAGCGTGACATTCGGAAAATGCAGGCCTTTGGCGATCATCTGCGTGCCGACCAGGATGTCAATTTTCCCCTCCTTGAACGCGCCGAGCGTCTCGCGGTAGGCGTCCTTGCGGGTCATCGAATCGGCATCCATCCTCGCGATCCGCGCCTTCGGAAATATCCGTCGGACTGCGTCCTCGATCTTTTGCGTCCCGACCCCGGCGTGGCGGATCCCGGGGTCCTTGCATTTCGGGCAGACCTTCGGGGCGCGCGCGGTGTGCCCGCAGATGTGGCAGACGATCCGCTCGGCCGCGCGGTGGTAGGTCAGCGAGACGCTGCAGTCCGGGCACTGGCACACATGGCCGCACGCCTCGCAGAGCATCGAGGTCGAAAACCCGCGTCGGTTGAGAAAAAGGATCGCCTGCTCGCCCTTGGCTAGACGGCCCTCAAGGGCATCCTTCAGCGGGCGCGAGAGCAGACCGCCCTCGGGCGACTGCCGGGATTTCTGGCGGAGGTCGAGCACCCGCACGACAGGCATCCGCTTGTCATCCACCCGCTGGTCAAGCCGCACGAGGCGGTATTTCCCGGACTGCGCATTGTGCCAGCTCTCGAGCGAGGGGGTCGCGCTCCCGAGCAGCACGGCCGCGCGCTCGCGATGCCCGCGGAGGACCGCCATGTCGCGGGCATTGTAGCGCGGTGCCTCATCCTGCTTGTAGGAATTCTCGTGCTCCTCGTCCACGATGATGATCCCGAGGTTTTCCAGCGGCGCAAAAATCGAGCTCCGCACGCCGATGACGATCCGCGCCGCCCCGCTGTGGATCTTGTGCCACTCGTCGTGCCGCTCGCCCTCGGAAAGATGGCTGTGCAGGACCGCAATTTTTTCCTGAATGTCCGAGAACCGGGATTTGAACCGCTCGACCGTCTGCGGGGTCAGCGCGATCTCGGGCACGAGCACAAGCGCGGTGCGCCCGCACTCGACCGCCTGCCGGATCGCACGCAGGTAGATCTCGGTTTTTCCCGACCCCGTGACCCCGAAGAGCAGGATCGGCATGCCCGGCGACTCCATCGCCTCGCCGACCGCCAGCATCGCCGCCTCCTGCTCGGAGTTCAAAGTCACCCCGGCGGTGGAAACGAATTTTTCGGAATACGGGTCACGGGCGACCGCCTCGGATTCGATGACGACGAGCCCGCGCTTTTCCAGCGCCCGAAATACCCCCTCGGCCACGCCCGCCCGCCCGGCCGCCTCGGCCACGGCCAGGTGCCCGCCCGCCTCGATCAGCGCGCGCAGCGCGTCGGCCTGCCGGGGTGCGCGCTTTTCCAGCGCCGCGAGATCCTCGTCCGAAACCTCCCCCGCGATGCGCGCGATGTTCCTTCGTTTTTCCGCGACCCGGCCGTCGCGCACCGCCACCGGAAGCACGCTGCAAACCGCCGTCTCCAGCGGGCAGCAGTAGTATTCGGACATCCACCGCGCGAGATCCAGCAGCGCCGGACGGATCATCGGCTTCGCGTCGATCAGCTCGGCCACATCCCGCACCCCGCGCACATCCGACTCCCCCAGCACCTCGATGACCGTCGCCGCAAGCAGCCGCGTGCGCACCGGCACCCGCACCCGCGAGCCCACCGCCACCGACCCCGCGAACGCCTCCGGCACGCGGTAATCTAAAAGCCGCCCCGCCGCCTGATCCGGCAGCACCCGCACATACATCGCACCTGAAAATATGGGATCACCAGTCATGATTTATTGTTCTCTATTGATGCGATGAGCGCATGGCCATCATGGCCTGATGGCATCCGACCCGCCGGGGTTGACAATTCGGAAGACCTTGAAAAACCGGTTGGCATGGACGAGATGGAATCCGGGCTGGCGCGGGTGTTCGTAGAGCCGCTTGACGAGCGGGTTTGGCGGTGCTTCGCGGCCGAGGATTTGGGCGGCGTTTGAGATCACCCGGTCGGGCTCGTAGGTGATGACGTAGCCGGCGCGGCGGGGGATTTCCGGCGTGCCGCTTTCGGAGAGAAAAAACTCCGCCGTCTCCGCGATCCCCGGGAGGCTTTGGTGCGATGTTCCGGCGACGCAGGGTTGGCCGGACCACCAGACGACGGCCGGGCTGAACCACCAGGGGGCGATGACGCCGTGCCGGGGGAGGTCGCGAAGGCGGACCGCCGCGTCGCGGAGTGCCACCGCATCGGCAACAGATTCCCCGCGCGCGCGGAACATCTCGCCATCCGGGAAGAGGGTCTGTTCCCACGCAGCGGCGACCGGCCAGAGCGCGATCACGAAGACCGCCCAGCCCGCGAGACGCCAGCGGAAGGAGATCAGGATCCACGGCAGGCTGATCGCGAAGACAAGAGCCAAAAAATACCCCCACCGCACATGCCAGAGCGAGAGCGCGACAAGCAGGACAAGGAGCCATGCAAGGAGCGCGCAAAGCGGGTCGCGTGCCCGGAACGCGCGGAACCCCAGCAGAAAAGGCGCTGGCACAATCAGCCACCCAACCCAGGAAAACAGTATCCCAGGCGAGCCGTGCCGAAGCTCCCCGATATTCCGCGCCCAGTTCGCAAACCGGGGGTCGAACGCCGCCACCCGGAATCCGTCCCAGACGAACGCGACAAGAAGGATTCCACAAAATATCGCAGCCGGGATTTTAGAAAACTCCAAGCGTCGGCAGGCGAGCCGGGCGGCCAGCACGGCTGCAAGGAGGACCGCCGGCTCAAACAGCGAGACCCAGAGCGCCAGTGCCCACGCGGCGGCGGACACCGCCCCCCATTTTGCACCGCGCCATATCGCGATCTCTGCCGCAAGGGCGACCGCGACCAGAAGCATGAGCAGCGACTGGTGGTCCGGCCGCCCGAGCAAGAACCCGTGCGACACAATCGGCGATACCGCCAGCGAAATCAGCATCGCGTTCCGATACGGAATTCGCCCCCCCCAAACCGCGAGTCCGCCGAGCATCGCCAGCCCGAGCAGCGGAGAAACCCACGCCCCCGCCGCCGAAAGCGGATCGCCGGAAATCCCGCCCAGCAGGCCGGCCAGACCGGCGATCAGCGCGTCGAGCGGGAGGGTCGTGTGCGGCGCGGTTCCCTGCGGGTAATTCTCAAATTCGTGGTGCCGGATCGGGGTGAGCGGATGCTCAAGAAACATCCGGACGCGCGTCATCCGCGCATAGCAGTCGCCGTCGGCAAAATAAACCGCGTCCCCAAAATAGACAGCCTCGCGGTTCCATGTGAACGCCGCCAGCGCGAGGCCCAGCGTGAAAAATAAAAATATCCCCGCTGCGGCGATCCTGAAAAGACGGGCGGGAGGCATGGCGATATCCGACATATTTCCGGTGGGCATCCACTCCCTCCAGCACCCGCGCACGATAGGCTTTAGAAAAACCGGAGTCTACGGGGCTCGAACCCGCAACCTCCGCCGTGACAGGGCGGCGCTCTAACCAATTGAGCTAAGACTCCTTGAAAGGATGGCCGTATAGCATGCCAGCTTGAGGGGCTGATGCAATGTTTCTTTTTCCGCCGGCGCATTCAGCGCGCGGTTGACCACGGCGCGAATGCTTGGTTTCCTTCGCGGGTGACCGACGACCTTCCCAATGTTCTCCATGCCCTGCGGCGGACCCCGCGGCCGTCGCCGGGTTCGGCCGGCGGGGCGGAATTTTTCCTCCAGCTCCGATGGATCGGGAATGCGTGTTTCCTGCGGACCGTGGATACGCGCGGGCGGGAGGTCGAGGTGGACGCGCGGGCGTGTCCGGCGGATGCGCGCGCGGTCGTGCGGGACATTGCGGAGGCGCGTGACGAGGCTCTTGAGAGGCTGAGCTGGGATGCGGCCGAGGTTGCCGCCGAGGGGCTTCCGCTGGCCGCCCATCCGGGGCTGCTCCCCGGGCTGCTGTGCTGCAAAAACCTTGTGGACGAGGCGATGTCCCCGCTCGAGGCGAACGCGGAGGCGATGGCGATCGCGCTGTTCGTTCGTCCGTCCGATGAGCGCCGGCGATTCGAGACCTCGCTCGAGCTGCGCGGTCCGCACGGTGCCACGCACCCGCTCGACCAGCCGCTGATGGTCGCCGACGGCTGCCTGCTCGACGGAAAAACCCTGCGCGTCTTCGCGCCGGTCGGCCGCCATTTTTCCCTCATGCCCGGGTTTGTGGCGGCGGTCCCCCGCTCGCAGTTGGATGTCTTTTTGAGCCTATTTCTCTCGACGTTCGCAGGGGTCGGGGTGGACTGCCCCGGATTCCCACAGACGCCGGGCGATCCGCTGCCCGTCCGACCGGCACTGATTTTTCGGGAGGTGGACACGCATGCCGCGCTGATCTTCGACCTGGCCGATCTGGCGGGCGATCTTCCGGTCGAATTTCTTCGCGACTACGAAATTTCGCGCGCCGCGTATCTGGACGAGACGTCCGGCTGCCTGCGCGTGCGGGAGCTCGATTTCTCGCCGGTGCTCGGCGTGCGCGACGACTTGGTTCGCCTTCTGCAAAAACTCTCCCGCCAAAACCGCCTGCCGGACGCGTATTTCAGCGAGATGGACGAGGGGGCGTTCCTGCTCGGACCGGGGCTGGCTCGGGAATTTCTTGTGGACCACCTCGGCGATCTGACCTCGAGGTTCGCGCTGTTCGGGGCGGAAAAATTGCGCGGATACAAGATTGTGCACCGTCGGCCGAAGCTCCATCTCAACCTCGGGCACGGGATTGATTTTCTCGAGGGCAGCGGCGAACTCGACTTCGAGGGCGAGCGGGTCCCACTGCTCGACGCGCTCCAGCAGTATCGGAAGAACAAGCTCATCGCGCTGGCGGACGGCAACCACGCGGTGATGGATCCCGGCTACATGGCGCGCCTCGAGCGGCTGTTCAAGAAGGCGGGCGCGGGGGTGAAGGTCTCGTTTTTCGACCTTCCGCTGGTCGAGGATCTGCTCGATGAAAACGAGGCGGCCGCCGCGCTTCCGAAGTCGCGCGAGATTTTCCGGGGGTTCAACCACCTGTCCGACCGTCCGGTCCCGCCGGGAAAATTCCGGGGGAAGCTGAGGCCGTATCAGACCGCCGGGGTCCAGTGGCTCGACTACCTGCACGAGCACCGGCTGGGCGGATGCCTTGCCGACGACATGGGGCTGGGAAAAACAGTGCAGGCGATCGCCCTTCTCGGTCGCATCTACCCGGCGGTCAAGGAGCCCACGCTCATCGTGATGCCGCGCAGCCTGCTCTTCAATTGGTCGCGCGAGATCGAGACGTTTGCTCCCGCATTGACCTTCTACACCCACCATGCGGGGACCCGCGACTGGGAGGCGGCGGTCCGCAGCCAGATCGTGCTCACGACCTATGGAACCCTGCGGGCGGACATCGAGACGATCTCGCAGACGACGTTTCATGCGGTGCTCCTCGACGAGTCGCAGGCGATCAAAAACATCCAGACCCAGACCGCGCGCGCCGCATTCCTTCTCAAGGCCGCATTCCGGGTCGCGCTCTCGGGCACGCCGGTCGAGAACAACCTCGGCGAGCTTCACGCGCTGTTCCGCTTCCTCAACCCCGGGATGTTTGCAGGGCGCGCGGAGTTCGAGCGCGACTACGCCGGGCCGATCCAGAAGGAAAACGACCCGGCGGCCGCGCTCGAGCTGCGCCGGAAAATCTACCCGTTCATCCTCCGCCGGCTGAAATCCGATGTCCTCAAGGAACTGCCCCCGAAGGTCGAGCAGGTCCTCTACGTCGAAATGGGCGAGGAGCAAAGGGCCTACTACCACCAGCGGCGAAGGTTTTTTCAGGAATGGGTCAGCGGAGAGATCAAGCGAAACGGGCTCGCCGGCAGCCAGTTTGTCGTCCTCGAGGCGCTCCTCGAACTCCGCCAGATCGCGACCGTGCCGGAATCAAAAACCGACGGAGCGGTCGTCTCGGCAAAGCGCGAGCGGCTGATGGAGGCACTCGAGGAGGTGCTTGCCAACGGCAGAAAATGCCTCGTCTTCAGCAATTTTATCGCCGGGGTCGAGCAGGTCTGCGAGATGCTCAACGCGCAGGAAATCCCGCACCTTCGGATGACCGGCGCGACGGTCAACCGGCAGGAACTCGTCGAAACCTTCCAGAACGACCCGCGCGTGAAGGTCTTTGTGATGAGCCTCAAGACCGGCGGCGTCGGCCTCAACCTCACCGCCGCCGACACGGTCTTCCTCCTCGACCCGTGGTGGAACACAGCCGCCGAGGCCCAGGCGGTGGACCGCACCCACCGGATCGGACAAAAGAACAGCGTGCTCACCTACCGACTGATCGCGCGCGGGACGATCGAGGAAAAAATCCTCGAGCTCCAAAAGCGGAAAACCCACCTCGTGGACCAGATCATTTCATCCGACGGCGCGGCGCTCAAATCGCTGAGCGAGTCGGAGATCGACCTCCTCTTCCACGAATAGCCCCCGATGATTGCGCAAAACCTCAGCCCGACGCTCTTCGCGGCACCCGTCGTCGATGTTCTGGAAAAATTGTATTCCGTCGGCTGCGTCGCCGAGCTTTATCGGAATTGTTATCTCCCGGTCTCGAAGGCGTCCGCGCCCGAGAAGCCGAAGAAGTCCGTGATGGTTGCGGCACTGGCCGGATTGGAGTCCAACCCGGACCTCCTGCGGGCGTTCTGCCTGCGGATGCCCCCGGTTTTGCAGAAGGCGCTGCTCATCCTGGCGTGGGCCGAGTCCCGCCCGTTGATTGATTTCGAAAAGGAGATCGCCACCGAGATCGTGCAGATCGTGACCGGCCCCCCGCGACGGGTCGGCGACTACCGGAGCCCGGACGTCAAAGTCGAGCAGGTCGAGCTTTTCGATCTCATCCTCATTGAAAACCTCAGGCCGTATTGGAGCTACTCGGGGCCGAGCAAGACGAGCGCGACCGTCCGCCTCCCGCCGGCGATGCGGAAATTTTTCAAGCGAGGTCTGCCCGCGCCGGCGCACGCCGAGATCATCGCGCTTGAGGAATGGAGCGGCGAGGGCGACAGCACCAACTTTTATGATGCCGCCAGGTTCCTCGCGGAGGATCTGCGCGGGCTCGGCGACGGGTTCCGGCGCGGGAATGTCAAGCGCAACAAAAATGGCTCGCTCTCAAAAAGCTGCCTGAACGACTTCAGGAAACTCGTGTCCGGCGAGGAATTCTTTCCGGAATCCGGCGACGATCTCTCCAACCTCCGTCTGCTCCTGCTCGTGGAATTTTTTAACAGGAACGGGAACCCGCTTTGTCCGCCGGAGAACCTGACCGCCGAATCGCTCGCCGGGTTCCTGCGCAATATCTCGGCTGCACTGGTCGAGAGCGAATCGTTCTTCGCCAGGGAGATCCTCCGCCACCTCCGCCCAGACTCTCCCGGCGCGGATCCCGGATTTCAGAAATCCCCGTTCTGTCGGCTCCTCGCACTATTTTCCGGGCTGCCCGAGGGACGCTGGGTGACCGCCGAAAACCTCGTCGCCTTCCGGATGTATCGCGAGCTTGATCTCCGGTTTTTTCATGTCGGCCAGTATTCCGCGCGCCATATCCGGAAAGCCAGCACCGAGCCGCAATACCACCACCACGGCGACCGGACCAGGATCTCCACAACCAACGAGCCCGAACTTGTCATCGAGCCGATGATCCGCGGGATGGCATTCCTGCTGGCCGCGCTCGGGATGCTCGAGATCTGCTACAACGAGCCGGCCGGCCACTCGGAATGGCGGCTCATCGAGCGGCATTACTTCACGCCATTTGACGGACTCGAAGCCGTGAGGCTCACCCCGATCGGAGCGTTCGCATTCGGCCACCGGAAGGATCTCGCCCTCGCCGTGCGCGAAAAACCGAAGTGCGAGGTCCACCCGCATCCAGACCGACTCCTCGTCCGCGCCACGCTCCCCGACCCGCTCACGCAAAAAGTGCTGCGCGAATTCATGGAGGAGATCGGGCCCGGGCTCTACCGGCTCGATCGCACACGGTTTCTCAGGGGGTGCTGGAATCCGGACGGAATCCGTGCGCGCGTGGAGGATTTCAAGCGCCGCTTCCCGGCCGCGCTCCCGCCATTCTGGGAGCAATACCTTGAGGGACTCACCCGCGAGGGGCTCGCTCTCCGCCCGGAACTTCATTGCACAATCTACGCCCTAGGCGACTCGCCCGAACTCGCGCGCCTGTTTGCTACCGACCCGGAATTGCGCAACTCCTGCCTCCGGGTCGAGGGCCGACGGGTCGCAATCCCGAACGACGAATTTCCCGCCGTCCGAAAACGCCTGCTCAAAGCCGGCTATTTTGTTTAGACTGAATTTCAAGAGATAAAAAAGCCGGCGAGGCGCATCAATACAGGGTTTGCTGGCATTTTAAACGGCACTTTGACATTTTGAGTGGATTGAACGGACCGGTTTGATGGGGGCTTCCGCCCCCAAGCCCCCGCTGCTCCGCCGCCTGCCCTTGGAGCAAGTGCTCAACGGCGATGAAACCGGCCAAAGATGTTCCTTCCCGGCTGGATAAAGACGGCAAGGAAAATCGCGGGGTGGGTGCTGTTCATGTTGTGTGAGAGGATTAGTGTTTTATTGCTTCTTGAAAAACGGTGCCAGTGCCTGCGAAACGGCGGCGTCGATCCGACTCTGGCGCGATGCAGGATCCAGTCCGGTCACGACCGGGCGCACCACATGGTTCCGGAAGACGAGCTTGTTCGTCCTGGCATCGAGGACATCGATCAGGATGGCACCCCGGAGGAAGTCGTCCGGGCTGGTGTTTTTGATGACCCCCCCGCTCGTGGGCCTCTTCGAGGATAGCCATCGGGTTGCGACCGTTTCCGAAGTAATCGTTGTTCATCGTTGTCGCAACGGAGTTCTGGCGGATCAGCATGTAGGCGAGGATCAGGTCGGCCGAGGATCCGGTCACGGGAACCCCGTTCGCAGCAAATTCCCGCGTGATCGCGCTCCGGACCGCCGCGTTGAATACCGGGTCATTCTCGGGTGCCGTGGCCGATGCCGCGCGGTCCGGTCGCTTTGTTTCTACAAAGCGGGCAGATTGGTATCCCCGGCTTGTCCCCCTGGCCTTTTCGACGGATGGCGCACAGGAGCAGATGGCGAGAGCGAGGAGGGGGAGAGCGAGGAGGGGGAGAGCTTGCAAAAATTCATGAGGGGTTTCGTCCCGCGACTGTTTTCACCGGAAAGTCAATGGGAAACACGCACGAAAAGCGTGACAAACAGCCGAGATCGGAGTTCGCTGTATTCTCTCCCCTCCCCGAATGCACTCATGAAAACCAAGCAAGTCATCAAGGCCGCCCGCAAGTTCTCCAAGCCCTACCGCGTTACGGACGGGAAGGGATTCCGCCTCAAGGACGTGGATCCGGGCGACACGCAGGACTTAAAATCGGATGACAAGGCGCGGGCGAAAGAGGCGCTGCAATCCGGCGTTGAGGTGCTCGCGGAGCTGCAGGAGAAGCTCTACGCGCAGGACCGGTGGTCGGTGCTGCTGGTCTTCCAGGCGATGGATGCGGCGGGGAAGGACGGGACGATCAAGCACGTGATGTCGGGCATCAACCCGCAGGGCTGCCAGGTGACGTCATTCAAGGGGCCGAGCAGCGAGGAACTCGACCACGACTATCTCTGGCGCTGCCAAAAACACCTTCCCGAGCGCGGGCGGATCGGAATTTTCAACCGCAGCTACTACGAGGAGACGCTGGTCGTGCGCGTGCATCCGGCGTTTCTCGCCGGGCAGAAGCTGCCGGAGAAGCGCGTGACGAAGAACATCTGGGAAGAGCGCTTCCAGGACATCCGCGCATTTGAGCGCTATCTCGTGCGCAATGGAACGATCGTGCTGAAGTTCTTCCTCCATGTCTCGAAGGAAGAGCAAAAGAAGCGGTTTCTCGAGCGGATTGAACTGCCCGAGAAAAACTGGAAATTTTCGTCAGCTGACATGAAAGAGCGCGGCTTTTGGGAACAGTATCAGACCGCCTACGAGGAGACGATCCGAGAGACCGCGACGAAGGATGCCCCTTGGCATGTGGTGCCGGCGGACAATAAATGGTTCACCCGCCTGGTGGTGGCCGCCGCAGTTATCGACGCGCTGGACACGCTCGATCTGCACTATCCGAAGGTTGACGAAGCGAAGCTCGCGGATCTCGCCGTCGCGAAGAAGGCGCTGCTCGCGGGCGGATGAGCGAGGCGGCACCGGCCGGAGACCTGAGGTTTCTGCAGGCATCTGGCGTCATGGATTCTCTACCGGACATTCTCGCTTTCTCGTCCCGCAGAAGGAAAAGGCATCCGTCATGTCGGACGGAATCGTGCCATACTGGAGCAGCCATCTCGAAAGCGCAGAAAGCGAACTCATTGTGCCGTCGGACCACGGAGCCCACCAAAACCCGAAGGCGATTGAGGAAATGAAACGCACCCTTAAACTCCATGCACACTAGCGCGGGGGAAACTGATTGATGTTCGTAAAGCTCCTCTTCGCGTGGTCGCTGATGGCGGTTTGCGTGGCGATCCATGCGGTCGGGGTGACAGTGGCCAACCGCCTTCTTTTTTGCCGTCGTGAGCCGCAGGAAAGAATCGGTTGGCAAAGAACCAAGTTGATGAAAATCGAAAAGATCCCGCCCGTCACCTGCGAGCGCGCATGGACTGCGCCCCCGGGAGATCCAGTTGCTTCAAAAAGAATTCGGGCATTGATCAAAAAGACAGTTGT
>DYRS01000172.1 GCA_020718585.1 Chthoniobacter flavus | reverse complement strand
GGGCGATTGACCAGTACCGCGCGGCGCGCGAGGCGGAGACGTCGGGCTGGGACGAGCGCTGCGAGGCGTTGGGCGACATTGTGGAAGGCGAGCCACCGCAATACCTGGCCGGCGGTTACGCCACGATGGGAGGGTTTCTGAAGGCGGAAGTGCCTGGGGAGACGGAGCGCTCGGTGCGCCGGGCGAGCCGTATGGCACGCCACTTCGACCCTGCGGATGAAGCTACGCACGGCGTGGAGAAGCTCGAAGCGCTGCTGGACTATCTAGTGTCTCCGATCGCGGCGATCCGCCGAGATTCGGGGGAATGCGCGGGCGGCGATCGGCGACATGTGGTGTGATGGCTTCGGTGGGGGAACGCGGAACGCGGTCAGCGGAACGCGCTGCGCGGTGTAACCGTGGGTCAGAAGTCGTCTGACTCCTGCGAGTCGAATGCCTGCTGGATAGCGATTCGATAGGCGGCGAGCAGGTCTGCCAGCTCCTTGCAGCGCAGGATCACGAGGCGGGCGATGAAGGGGGCCGCGCAGTCGGGGTGCTCGAAGACCTCGTCGGAGGCGTCGCCCTCCACGCCGTGTCGGGACTGCAAGGCGGAGCCGGTGACGCCAGCGGCAGCCTGCAGCAGCGCGACAGCTCCGAGTTGCGGCTCGATCTTCAGATCGCCGAGCTCTGGTAGTCCAGTGGCCCAGGCCGGTGGCAGTCGCACGCTGTCCCAAGGCCTGTCGGCCGGGCGGTGGAGCCTCATGGCGTCGAGTCCTTGGTGGGAATCGACACCTGCGCAGGCGTGGCGCGAGAGTTGTTCTTCGCGCGGCGTGTGGCCCTGGCCTTGGCTCGAGCGGCCTCACGTTCCTTGGCCTCCTTGAGGCGGTAGCTGTCGGCGTCTATCTCGATGCACTCGCAACGATGAAGAAGTCGGTCGACCAGGGTCACGACGCAGCTGGCGTTGGGGAATACCTGCGGCCAGTCGGCGAAGCGCTTGTTGGTGCTCAGGACGATGGACTTGGGGGCCTGATAGCGCCGAGTGACGACCTCGAAGAGCAGGTCGGCGTAGCGGCTATCGTAGGAAAGATAGCCTACCTCATCAATGCACAGTAGCGAGGGCTGGACGTAGCGGGCGACGCGACGGTTGAGCGACGCGCTGGAGTCTTGTGCGGCGAGGTCGGCGAGCATCTCGCTGGCCGTGGTGAATCGCACGGTGTTGCCGCGCAGCAGGGCCTGGTGGGCGAGATTCTTGAGGAACATGGTCTTACCCACGCCATTTGGGCCGTAGAAGACGGCATTGGTCCCTTCGGCGACGTATCCACCGCCGAACAGCTCTTCGACGGCCTCGCGGTCGATCTTGCGCGGCCAGACCCAGTCGAAGTCGGTCGCGAGCTTGAAGGGGCCGATGCGGGCGCTGCTCAAGCGTCGTTCGAGGCTACGGCGCGCACGCTCGGCCTCTTCGTATTGCAGGATCTGGGCGAGCCAGGGAGCGTTATGGACTTCGTTCCAGTGCGACAGAACGCCCCACAGACCAAGGGCCTGCAGTCGCTCGCGAATCGTCTGCATGTCAGTGATTCCCGGCGGATCATGAGTTGTCGTGGTCATCGTCGTCGCTCCTTCGAATCTGGTCGTACGCAGCTGGGTCCTTGGTGTGCACACGTTGGGTCTTGACGCGGGGGTCGTCGGACACGGGCACGGTCAGCGGTGGTGGCTGTGCAAGCTCGTGGCGCCGTCGGTCGAGCAGATGGCGGACAGCGCCGAGGTGGGCGGTATCCTGCGCAACGGCCTCGCGCAACGCCGCGTCCAGGGCCTCCGGACCGTAGGCGTCGAGATGGCGCAAGAGCTTGGCGACCGTGAAGCCGAGATTGCCGCCGCGCTCGGCCACCTTGCACAGGAACGGCTTGCAGAACGCGCTGACGTGGTGGAGTTGATCCATGCCCCGGTGCTCGTGGGCACGCTGCTTGTGGTCGAGCAGTTCCTGGATGTGAGAGGGTTGCTCGAGTTGCTTGCCGACACCCCAGCAGCGGGCATGGGAAGCAAGGCATTCGGTGCCGTCGATCACGCGGACGGTATCGAGCGAGGCCGAGACCAGGAGCGTCTTTCGGACGTGGGTATGCGGAATGCTATAGTCGTTGCGGTCGAATCGCACGTAGGGCGTCTTGCCGACATGCACATCGACGCACTCGTCGGCGGGAAAGGGATTGTCGGGCAGAGCGAGCAGGCGGGGCTGCTCCTCGGCGAAGACCTCGGCAACGGTGCGGCGCTTGTCCTCGGGGCACTTGCGCTGATCGCTGACCTCGACCAGCCAGCGGCCGAGTTGCAGGTTGAGGTCGTCGACATCCCGGAACGCTCGGGCGGCGAAGAAGCTGGTACGCAAGTGCCCGACGGCTTTCTCCACGCGTCCCTTCTCGTTGCCCCGGGCCACGTTGCAGGGCTTGGGCTCGAAGCAGTAGTGCGTGGCCAGCTGCAGATGAGTGGGATTGAAGCGAACCGCGTCGCCTACATGCTCGAGCACGGCGCTCTTGAGATTGTCATACAGATTGGTCCTGGCGACCCCACCGAAGTACTGAAACGCTTCGACGTGCCCGCGCAGGAACGCTGCCATGGCCGAACTCAGGTAGAAGCGAGCAAACAGCCTGCGCGAGAACGACAGCACCATCAAGAATGCGAAGAGCTTGCGAATGCCGCCGTCGACCGCGACCGTGCCGAAGTGGCCCCAGTCGGTCTGGGCCTGCTCCCCCGGCAAGGTACGCAGCCGCAGGTAGGCTTCGGTTGTTGGAGCTGGACGATAGCGCGCGATGATCGTGCGGAAGTGGTCTTCGGCGCCCGGATAGCCTCGCTCCTTGACCATCTGGTAGAGCCGACTGGCGCACAGCTTCGGATACTTCTCGAGCGTGTCCTTGATGAAGGGCACGTACGGGTCGGCGATGCACGGCCGTTGCACCTTGCTCAGTGGCAATCCCTGCTGCTCCAGAACGCGCTCGACGACGCTGTGATGGACTCCCAACTCGCTGGCGACCGTGCCCGGCGGCCACTTCTCGGCCTTCGTCAGCCGCACGATCTCGGCCTCCTTGTCGCGGGGGATCATGGCCACAACCCCGTTGGCTCAGCGCCCCGCAGCGCGCGAAAATCGCCTAGGCCCCGAAGGACCCCTCGGCTGCCTCGGGCGGCGCTTTCGAACCGGACCAGCGGACTTTCGCCGGGCCAAAGCTCGTCGCCGAAGATGGTCCCGGTCGACCATCCAGCGCACGAGGGCTCCGCAGAAACGACAGTGCTCAAGGGACGGCCGTTCCACAGGGCCAATCCCTCCAGCAACGTCAGCAGCGCGCGCGGGTGGCAAGGCCTGCACGACAGGCGCGCTTTGAGCACATCGGTACCAGGCGGCTCGCTCACCAGCATCCGCAGATGCTGCGGCCCCAGACGGATCACACACTTCCAGGTGGACATCATGACACGGGCCCTCCATGGCCCCGACGTCCGAGCCCGGTGGGGCTCGCTCAACGTCAGGCGCTTGTATTTCCCGGTCAGAATGATGCGTCGAGTCTTGATCCGTCTCTATTTGCGTCGACTTGTTGGCCCTGCGTAGCCGGAAGCGCTGGTTGATGTGGGAACGACCGATCATACCCTTGCGCGACCTGGCATACGTCCGTCGCGCTCGTCGAATCTGGTCCTCGCGGACTGCAGCCTCGCACTTGTCGCTGCAATACCGCCGTCGTGGGCTGTAGCAGTGCTCGCAGACGACAAACAGCCTCGGGCACCAGGCGCATTTCAAGATGACGCCGACGCCCTCGTCGCAATCCGCGCACATGGCCGCCCTCCGTCGCCGAGCAGTTGGCCACAGGCGTCGAGATGGGCGATACCTAGCGCGTTGCGGCGCCTATCGACCCTTTGCGTCGGTGGCTGGGAGGGCCCGGGATCTGACCCCGGGCCTTCGTCTTTTGTCACCCGCCCAGCGTACCGGACGCTCCGCTGAGGGGCCGACTTCCCGCCACTGGCAGGTCGCCATCACGCCCCCGTGCAAACGCGGAGGGCTTCGGGGGCGTCACGCGCTTCCCGCCGAAGTTGCGCGGATCTCGGCGATCGATGACACCAGAAGCGTGCCGAAGTCGGCGTCCTTGCCGAACGCGGTGAAGGCCCCTCCTCG
>DYRS01000171.1 GCA_020718585.1 Chthoniobacter flavus | reverse complement strand
GCGGGGTGCCCGGTAGGGCGGTTTCGCCGAAACCGCTTGCTGTGGCCCCAGACGGCTCGGCGAGCCATCCCTACCGGAGAAGTGCGCGCTCCCGCGCGGGGTGCCCGGTAGGGCGGTTTCGCCGAAACCGCTTGCTGTGGCCCCGGACGGCTCGGCGAGCCATCCCCACCGAAAATCTGCGGACCAGTCTTCAAGGATCCATCTGCGGATTCACAGGATTTACAGGCGGTTTATCAGCCTGTTCCAGCAGGAGGTTTCCCCAATCGGGATTCCATTCATGCTGGCCCTCCGGGAGCCGAACGGGTGCCTGGAGATCGAAATGCAGGACGTTGTGGACGGCGTCGGCCGGGCTCCATCCGCTGGTGACGGCGACAAACGAACAGGTATATCGGCCGGGAGCGAAGCCGGGATCGAGGATCTCGACATCGAGCGTCTCCTTTTTTCCGGGGGCAAGGGGGGCGGAGTGCCGACCGAAAGCGGTGCCGACCGGCTGTCCGTTCCGGGCGTGGATCGTGGTCACGAGGAGGAATCCGGGGACTTCGGTCCGCGCGGAGACGGTCACGCGGTAGCGAAGGGATTTCCCCGCGCGGAGGTGTCCTCCGACGAGTCTCTCGAGGCGGGCTTCGAGCAGGTCAATCGTGCGCTCGCCGAGCCACGACGGTCGCCGGATACCGGAGAGATCGCACTCGCCGGAATCCGAGCGCACGTTGCGCTCGATGTATTTTTCGATCGCATCGTCGCTTGGGCCGGAGAACACGCAGCGGCCGGTGTCCATGAGCAGGCATCGGGAGGTGAGGTTTGAGATCGCCGCCATGTTGTGGCTCACGAAGAGGACGGTCCGACCCTCGCTGCCGAGGCGTGACATCGCGCCCAGGCATTTTTCCTGGAACTCCGCGTCGCCGACCGCGAGCACCTCGTCCACGATGAGGATCTCGGGATCCAGGTGCGCTGCGACCGCAAAGGCGAGCCGGACATACATCCCGCTCGAATACCGCTTCACCGGGGTGTCGAGGAATTTCTCCACGCCGGAGAACGCGACGATCTCATCGAATTTCCGGGCGACCTCGGCGCGCTTCATCCCGAGGACGACCCCGTTGAGGAAGATGTTTTCGCGTCCGGTGAGCTCCGGGTGGAACCCGGTGCCGACCTCCAGGAGGCTGGCCACGCGCCCGCGGAGGACGACCTCGCCGCCGGTCGGTTCGGTGATCCGGCTGAGGACTTTGAGCAGCGTGCTCTTGCCGGCGCCGTTGGATCCGATGATCCCGACGACCTCGCCGGGTAGGACATCGAATGTCACATCCCTGAGCGCCCAGAACTCGCCCGCATTTTCCGGTGCGGCCTTCCGCCTTTTGAACAGCCCGCCGAGGGTGTCGCGGAGCGTGTGGAACTGGCCGGACGATGCGGTGCCGAGCCGGTAGCGCTTTGAGATCTCGCGGACTTCGATGACGGGCCTGCTCATTTTGGGGATCACTGCTTGCTGAACGCCAGCTTCCCCTTCTCGACCCCGCACTGGATTGTGTCGCCGGCGGTGAAATGCCCGTCGAGGATTTCGAGGCTGAGCGGGTCGAGGATTTCTTTTTGGATCACGCGCTTGAGCGGGCGGGCGCCGTAGGCCGGGTCGTAGCCCTCGCGGGCGATGCGCGACTTTGCGGCGTCGGTGAGCGCGAGCCGGATGTTCTGCTTTTCGAGGCGCGCGAGGAGCCGGGCGAGTTGGATGTCCACGATCCGGGTGATCTGCTTTTCGTCGAGGCGGTCGAAGATGATGATCTCGTCAATCCGGTTGAGGAATTCCGGGCGGAAGTGCCCGCGAAGTGCCTCCATGACCCGCCGGTTCCGCTCGTCGGCGTCGAGGTCCTCCATGATGAACTGGCTGCCGATGTTTGACGTGAGGATGATGACGCTGTTCTTGAAGTCCACCGTGCGGCCCTGGCCGTCGGTGATGCGCCCGTCGTCGAGCACTTGGAGCAAGACGTTGAAGACGTCGTGGTGCGCCTTTTCCACCTCGTCGAAGAGGATGACAGCATACGGCTTCCGGCGGACCGCCTCGCTGAGCTGGCCGCCCTCCTCGTAGCCGACGTAGCCGGGGGGCGCGCCGATCAGCCGGGCGACCGTGTGCTTCTCCATGTATTCCGACATGTCGAGCCGGATGATCGCGCCCTCGTCGTCAAAAAGAAATTCCGCGAGCGCCTTCGAGAGCTCGGTTTTTCCGACACCAGTCGGGCCGAGGAACAGGAACGACCCGATCGGACGGTTTTCGTCCTGGAGCCCGGCGCGGGCGCGGCGGACGGCATTCGACACCGCCTGGATCGCCTGCTTCTGGCCGACGACGCGCTCCATCAGGCGCTCCTCCATTTTGACGAGCTTCGCGCGCTCGCCCTCCTGGAGCCGCGAGACCGGGATCCCGGTCCATGAGGCGACGACCTTGGCGATGTCCTCCTCGGTGACCTCCTCCTTGAGGATCGTGCCCTGGCTGTGCGCGGCTTCGGCCTGGCGCTGGAGCTCGGGGAGGCGGCCGTATTGAATTTCGCTGGCGAGCTGGAGGTCGCCCTTCCGCTGGGCCTGTTCGAGCGAGGCTTTGAGCTGCTCGATATCCTCGGCGAGCTTGCGGGATTTCCCGTGCTCCTCCTTTTCCTTGAGCCAGCGGGCTTTGAGCTGTCCGGATTCCTCCTTGATGTCGGCGAGCTCCTTTTCGATTTTCGCGAGGCGGTCGCGGCTGGCGGCGTCCTTCTCTTTTTTGAGCGCGGTGCGCTCCATTTCGAACTGCATGATCTGGCGTTCGAGCTGATCAATCTCGGTCGGCATCGAGTCGAGTTCGATCTTGAGCCGCGACCCCGCCTCGTCAATCAGGTCAACCGCCTTGTCCGGCAGAAACCGGTCGCTGATGTAGCGGTGGCTGAGAATCGCGGCCGCCACGAGCGCGGCGTCCTGGATGCGCACCCCGTGGTGGACCTCGTAGCGTTCCTTGAGCCCGCGGAGGATCGCGATCGTGTCCTCGACGCTCGGCTCGTTGACCATCACCGGCTGGAACCGGCGCTCGAGCGCGGCGTCCTTCTCGATATACTTCCGGTATTCGTCGAGCGTCGTCGCGCCGATTGTGCGGAGCTCGCCGCGCGCGAGCTGCGGCTTGAGGAGGTTCGAGGCATCCATCGAGCCCTCGGCCGCGCCGGCGCCAATGATCGTGTGGAGCTCGTCAATGAAGAGGATGACCTGGCCCTCGCTTGCTGTGACCTCCTTGAGAAATGCCTTCAGCCGGTCCTCGAACTCGCCGCGGAACTTCGCGCCGGCGACCATCGCGCCGATGTCCATCGCGACGAGCTTTTTGTTTTTCAGCGACTCCGGCACGTCGCCGCTGACGATCCGGCGGGCGAGCCCCTCGACGATCGCGGTCTTGCCGACGCCCGGCTCGCCGATGAGGACCGGGTTGTTCTTCGTGCGGCGCGAGAGGACCTGCATCGTGCGGCGGATCTCGTCGTCGCGGCCGATCACCGGATCAATCTTCCCCTTGCGCGCGAGCTCTGTGAGGTCGCGCCCGTATTTTTCGAGCGTCTGGTATTTCCCCTCGGGATCCTGGTCGGTGACCCGCTGGTTCCCCCGGATCTCGACGAGCGCCTTCATCAGGCGGTCGCGGGTGACCCCGCTTTCCTTCAGCAGCTTCGCCGCCGACGAGTTGCCGCCGACGAGCGCGATCAGAAAATGCTCGGCGCTCAAAAATTCATCCTTGAGCTTCGCCATCTCGCCCTCCGCCGCGTCGAGCGTCTTGCGGAGCTCGTTCGACACTTGGGGCTGTGCGCCGCCGCGCGCCCGCGAGAGCCTGGCGATCGCATCGCGCAGCCGGTCCTCGAGCGTGATCGGCGAGACCCCGAGCTTTTCGAGAAGCGGGCGTGCGAGCCCGTCGGACTGCCCGATCTGCGCGAGCAGGAAGTGCTCGTTCGTGATCTCGGGGTTGTCGTTTTTTGACGCAAGGTCAAGAGCCACGTTCAGCGCCTCCTGCATCTTGGCGGTGAATTTGTCGGGTCTCATGGAGAAAGCCCAACCACTACCGGATCGCGCTTGAAATTGCAACCCCTCCCGGCTCCTGCCTGAGCTTGCCCCCATTGTTTTCAACTGCGATTTTTTTCTTCATCTCACCACGACG
>DYRS01000170.1 GCA_020718585.1 Chthoniobacter flavus | reverse complement strand
TCCTCCATCTGGCCGAGGGCCGCAGCCAGGAGTCGCTGGACGACTTTTTCTCCAAACTCCCCCGCCTCACGTCTGAATTCTGCCTCGATCCCACCGAGGTGGCTTGCCCGCAGCACCCGTTTGGCAGCCTGGGCAGAGATCGTAATGATTGGGGGAAGATCTCATTGCTCATTTCGTTGTTCATTTCGTTGTTCATTTCGTTGTTGCCACGGCACACATTCGCGATATTCTTACACACTTTTCAAGAATGAAGCCAGACATCCATCCCAACTACCGCGAAACCGTCATCCTCTGCGCATGCGGTGCCGCCTACCCGACCCGCTCGACCCGCGAAAACATCAAAATCGGTATCTGCGCGGCCTGCCATCCGTTCTTCACCGGCGAGCAGAAATTTGTGGACACCGCCGGGCGAGTTGACAAATTCCAGCGCCGCTACGGCACGATCCGCGCCCCCCGCGCGGTCAAAAAACCGTAGCCGGACCCCCGCAATTCGAACGGTGAACACGCACGCCCGCGCGTTCGCCGTTTTTTTCTTTTTCCCACAATGGATTTCGCACCGATGGTCGAGCGCAAGCGTTCGCGGTTCGAGGAGCTCGAGCGCGAGATTGCCTCGTCCGGGCTTTTCGACAATACCACGCGCGCCCGCGAAGTCCTGCGCGAGCACGCATCGACAAAGGCGCTTGTCGAATCGTGGGAGCGGCTGGTCAAGGCCCGCCGCGAACTCGACGAGAACCGGGCCTTCGCCGTCGGGACCGATCAAGAGATGGCCTCGCTCGCGACCGCCGAAATCCCCGGCCTTGAGTCGGAGATCCTCCACCTCGAGCGCGAGGTCCAGATCTCGCTGCTGCCGCCGGAGCCGGACGAGGATCGCGACGCGATCGTGGAAATTCGTTCGGGCACAGGCGGCACGGAAGCCGCCCTCTTCGCGGCCGATCTCTACCGGATGTATTCGCGCTACGCGGATTCGATCGGCCTGAAGGTCGAGGAGATGGACTCCAGCGGGGCCGACCTCGGCGGACTCCGCGAGGTCGTGTTCCGGGTCTCGGGCGCGGCGGTGTTTCGCAGGCTCCGCTACGAGAGTGGCGTCCACCGCGTCCAGCGCGTCCCCGCCACCGAGGCCCAGGGCCGGATCCACACATCCACCGCCACCGTCGCCGTCCTCCCCGAAGCCGAGGAGGTGGACATCCAAATCAAGCCCGAGGATCTACGCATCGAGGTCTGCCGGTCGGGCGGCCCCGGCGGCCAGGGGGTCAATACCACCGACTCCGCCGTGCAGGTCATGCACATCCCGACCGGACGGATCGTCCGCTGCCAGGACGGACGCAGCCAGCAAAAGAACAAGGAAAGCGCGCTGAAAATCATGCGCTCGCGCCTCCTCGAAGACAAGCGGCGGGAGGAGGAGGAAAAATATTCCGCGCATAGAAAAAGCCTGATCGGGGGCGGCGGGCGCGAGGAAAAAATCCGGACATACAATTTTGCGGAGAACCGGGTGACCGACCACCGGATCAAGCTCTCGCTCTACAGTCTCGACCGGTTCCTTGGCGGCGAGATCGGCGGGATGGTTGACGCCCTGCAGGCGAGCGACATCGAGGACCGGCTGAGGGAAGCGGGCATCCGGGGCTGATCCCCCGCACCTCGCGCCAAGCCATGAGCCACTGGGAAATCGCCTCCCTCTTCGCGGCCGCCTGCCTCGCCGGCGCGGTCAACTCCGTCGCCGGCGGCGGGACGATCCTCACATTCCCCGCGCTCATCGCGTTCGGCATGCCGTCGATCCAGGCGAATGCGACGAGCACGCTCGGCCTGCTGGTCGGGATGGCCGGCAGCCTGTTCGGCTACCGCGCGCACCTGCCGGCCGCGCGCCCGTGGCTGCGGGCGTTCGCGCCGGTGAGCGTGGTCGGCGGGCTCCTCGGCGCGTGGCTGCTCACCCGCACGAGCTCGCAATTTTTCGACCGCCTCGTGCCAGTGCTCATCCTGTTTGCAACCGTTCTTTTTCTGGCGAACGACCCGATCCGCCGCCTGGCCGGATTCGAAGCCGCCCACCGGTCATCGGCCGCGACGTGGACGGGGATTGCGCTGCAGTTCGGAGTCTCGGTTTATGGCGGGTATTTCGGTGCGGGCATCGGGATCCTCATGCTCGCGACGATGGGGCTCCTCGGGCTGCGCCACATCCACGAGATGAACGCCATCAAGACAATCCTCGGAGCACTCATCAACGTCGTCGCCGCTGCCTGCTTCGTCTTCGCCGGCCTCGTCGCCTGGCCGCAGGCCGTCGTCATGACCGCCGGTGCCACGATCGGCTACTTCTCCGGCTCCCACTTCTCCCAAAAAATCCCCCAGCAATCCGTGCGCCACCTCGTCGTCGCCATCGGCCTCTCCCTCTCCGCCCTCTTCTTCTACCGCGAATTTTTCTGAGGCTCCGGCCCCTCCTGATCAGCGCGTAATCTTTTATGAAAAAGAAAAAGGGGTCAGCCATTTAATATTGACATATTGTTGGCTCTCGATAGAAACCCGATTAATGCGATTTGGATCAACGGACAGCTTGGCATGGGCACACGAGCCGGCTTCTGCAGGCTGATAGCCCGAGTGCGTGAAAACCTAGTGAATGATCGGAAGTTGAGGGTTGTCCATGAAGATCTCCATAAGATGGCAATAATAAATGGCTGACCCCTTTTGTTTTCTTTTGCCTTTTGCTCTGCCTGCGGAAAAACTGGCCCGTCGGCAATTTCCCGTGTAGCGTCCGCCCGAATGAAGTATCGTAAATTTCGCGGGACCGATCTCGAGGTGAGCGAGGTCGGGCTGTGGACGATTTCGACCGGCTGGTGGGGCGACCACACCGACGAGGAGGCTGTCCGGCTGATGCGCCTTGCCCGCGACCTCGGGGTCACGCTCTTCGACGCCGCCGACACCTACGGAAACGGCCGCAGCGAAGAACTCATCGCGAAGGCGTTCGCCGACCGCCACACGGCCTCTGTGCTGCCGAATATTTACAACGAGGACCAGCTCCGCGAGTTTGCCGCCGCGCCGGACAAACCGATGCCGACGCCCGACGAACTCCGGCGGATCGCCGAACTTGTCGCCAGCCATTTTGGACTCGAACCGGAGGAGGGAAAATTCAAGGGAACCATGGTTCTGCCGGAAGAAGTTCCGGCGTAAAACGCTTCGCGCGCTTCGTCCTGCGCGGGGGACGCCGCCGGAAGGGCGCGGCCGGACTCCTCGTCGTGCGCCCGAAGCTTGTCCTCTTCGACTTCGACGGCACGATCGCCGACACGTTCCAATGCGGAGTCGAGATCCTCAACTCCATGGCGCCGGAGTTCGGGTTCCGCCCGCTCGCCCCCTTCGACGTCCCGCGCGTTCGCGACATGCGCACCTCCGACCTCATGCGGTTTCTCGGAATCCCCGCCACCCGGCTCGCCAAAATTTCCCGCCGAGGCAAGGAGGAGCTTAGCAGGCGGATGGATTCCGTGCAGCCGCTCCCCGGGATGCTCGACCTCGTCAGGAGCCTTCGAGCCGCAGGGGTCCGCATGGGCATCCTCACTTCGAACTCCCAGGATAATGTCGCTGCGTTCCTCGCAAAATTCGACCTCGACATCTTTGAATTCGTGCACACCTCGTCGAAGCTCGCCGGCAAGGGGCGGGTCGTGCGAAAAATTCTGCGCGCGCACAAGCTCAAGCCGCGCGAAATCCTCCTCGTCGGCGACGAAATCCGCGACATCGAAGCAGCCCAAGAAACCGGCATCCACGTCGCCGCCGTTACTTGGGGCTACAACAGTGCCCCCGCCCTCGCCGCCATCAAACCCGACCACATGCTCGCATCCCCCGGAGCGATTGCCGATCTGCTTCGCTCCCTCCCCTCCGCCTGATCGGGAAAAAATGGGGGTACACGGATTCGAACCGTGAACCAAGCAGTTATGAGCCGCCTGCTCTAACCATTGAGCTATACCCCCAAGTGACTATTCCCAGCTAACTTACAACGATATTTGACACGCTGAAAATAGGTTTTGTAACCCGATAGAATTCTTCCTTGCGAACGAACGCAGAGAAGAAGAAATCGGATTGGGCAAAGGTCGGTTCATGTCTCTATCGGTACCGGGGAGCAGCATACTACGCACTTTTCAAGCTAGGCGGAAAGCAAATCCG
>DYRS01000035.1 GCA_020718585.1 Chthoniobacter flavus | reverse complement strand
GTTTGGATGAAAACCACCCCTGCGTCCCCCAGCCCGCTTTAGCCATGCCGCCCTGCGTCACAGTGATCATCCCAACATTTCGTGAGAGGGAAAATATCCCGCTCGTTCTCGGGCGGCTGGATGCCGTGCTGGGAGACTTTGATTGGGAGGTCGTTTTTGTGGATGATGATTCCGACGATGGTTCTGCCGCCGTTCTTCTGGGCCTTTGCCGGGAGCTCCCGCATGTCCGGGCGATCCGCAGGATCGGGCGTAGGGGGCTGGCGGCGGCGTGCATCGAGGGGATGGCATCGAGCTCCGCGGCACTTTTCGCCGTGATGGACGCGGATCTTCAGCACGACGAGACGGTTCTTCCGAAGATGATTGAGGCATTTCGACGGGAGCCCGGACTCGATCTTGCGGTCGGCACCCGCTACTCTGGGTGCGGCGGCATGGGAAATTGGTCAAAAGGCCGGCAGCTCGTTAGCCGGGTTGCGACGCAGATGGAAAAACTCCTGCTGCGCACCCCGCTGTCCGACCCGATGAGCGGGTTTTTTGTCCTGCGGCGTGAGCTTTTTGAGGAGACGGTGCATAGCATGACCGGCAAGGGGTTCAAGATCCTGCTGGATATCGTGCTTTCGAGTCGCAGGGAGCTCCGCACGGAGGAGTTTCCCTACGAGTTCCGCACTCGTTGCCACGGCGAAAGCAAGCTCGATGTGGTGGTAGGTTTGGAGTATCTCTACCTTCTTGTTGACAAGACGCTCGGCCGCCTGGTGCCGGTAAGGTTTGCGCTCTATGTGCTGGCCGGGCTCTCTGGGCTCCTCCTGCACCTCCTGCTTATGGGAGTGCTCTTCCGCGCAGGAGGCTTGCCGTTTGTCAATGCCCAGATCGCGGCCACGCTGGTCGCGATGATTTCCAATTTTCTTATCAACAACGCCGTGACATTCCGCGCGCAGCGGCTGAAAGGGTTTACGTTCGCGCTGGGCCTCACCGCCTATATGGCAATCTGCGCGCTGGGTGCCATCGTGAATGTTCAGTCTGCTGACTACCTCTACGATAAAGGGATCCCTTGGTGGTTTGCCAGTGCCACCGGCGCGATGATCGGCGCAGTCTGGAATTACGCCGTTTCCACACAAATCGTGTGGACATGGCTCCCTTCGATGCTCAGTAGCCGATCAAAAATCAAGTGATCGCAAAACGAGGAGCAGCAGGCGGCCCGCACGGACCCGGGGGGAGAACAATGATGAAGCGGAAGGCTGGGCTTTATGCCTGCATCGCGCTGGCGGTTGCAAACATGGTTGGGACCGGGGTGTTCACGAGCCTTGGCTTTCAGCTTGCGGCGCTGCCTTCGCCGTTCCTGGTCCTCTCGCTATGGGTTCTCGGCGGGGTGGCCGCATTTTGCGGGGCGATGTGCTACGCGGAGCTCTCCGCGATGCTGCCGGGCTCGGGCGGCGAATACCACTTCCTGCGTGAGATCTACCATCCGGCACTCGGCGTCATGGCGGCGGCCGTCTCGCTCGGGGTCGGGTTTTCCGCGCCGGTTGCCCTCGCCGCAATGGCCTGCGGAAAATATTTTCAGGCCGCGCTTCCGGAGGTGCCATACGTCGTCGTCGGCTGGGTGGCGATTCTGGGGATCTCGTCCGCACATGCTTTCAGCATCCGCACGAGCGGGATCGTCCAGGTCGCGGTCACCGGGATCAAGCTGACGTTGATCGGGTGTTTTTTGGCTGCCGGCTTTTTTGCCGGCCATCCGGTGCCGGTTGCGCCGGCCGCGGGCGACATGCGGATGATTTTCAGCGGTGCCTACGCGGTGGCGCTCATGTTTGTGATGTATTCCTACTGCGGGTGGAACGCGGCCTCCTACATCATCGGCGAGGTTGAGAACCCGCAAAAGACGGTGCCTGCGGCGCTGCTGATCGCGACCGCGTTTGTGACCGTGCTCTACGTTCTGCTCAACGGAGTGTTCATGGCGAGCGCCCCGGTGAGCGAGCTTGCTGGAAAGATCGAGGTCGGCGAAGTTGCGGCGATCAGCCTTTTCGGGGCGGCGGGCGGGCGCGCGATGTCCGGCATCATCGCGGTCGGGCTGCTTGCGGCGATGAGCGCGATGATGTGGGCTGGGCCGAGGGTGATCCAGATGGTCGGCGGCGATTTTCCAGCGCTCGCCTGGCTGGCCCGGACAAATCGCGGCGGGGTTCCGGGCAACGCACTTCTCGTGCAAACGCTGCTCGTCGTGCTGCTTTTCGTGACCGGCTCGTTCGAGGCGGTGCTCATCTACACGACATTTGCTCTCACCGCGTGCAGCTCCCTGGCCGTGCTGGGGGTCATCGTGATGAGGATCCGCAGGCCGGATCTGCCCCGCCCGTTCCGCTGCTGGGGCTACCCGTTTACTCCGCTCGTTTATCTCGCGATCTGCGGGCTGATGCTCGGGTATTCGGCAGTGGAAAAGCCGGTCCACGCGCTGGCCGGGTGCGCGACGCTTGCCGTCGGGCTCGCGCTCTACATTCCCATGCGGCGGATGTCAGTCAGGGTTGATATCCGTTGATAAGGAATGAGAAAAGTGACAAAGATCGGAGCAGGCTTTGGAACATTCTCACCAACTCGCAATGAAAAAATCACTCGTCATCGGCGGTGCCGGCCTCATCGGCCGACATGTCACCCGGCTTCTCTGCGCCTCCGGGCGCGATGTCACGGTCCTGGGAAGGCGCGCGAATCTGGACCGCGATCTCGATCCGGCATGCCGGTATGTGAGCGGCGATTACAGCAACAAGAAGCAGTTGAGCGGGCTTCTGGGCAGCGGCTGCGAGGTCATTGACCTCGCCTATTCGACCGTGCCGAAGACGAGCTACGAGGATCCGACCTTCGATCTGGTATCGAACGTTCCGGCCAGCGTCGGGCTTTTTCAGGAGGCGCTCGCGGCCAAGGTCGGCCGGGTGGTAATCGTATCCTCCGGCGGCACCGTCTATGGTCCGACCGACCGGCTGCCGATCGGCGAGGACCACCCCACCCAGCCGGTGAGCCCCTACGGGATCACAAAGCTCGCGACCGACCGCTACGCGCTGATGTTCCACCGGAATGCCGGTCTGCCAGTCATCGTGGTCCGTCCAGCCAACGCCTACGGACCCGACCAGCGGGCGGGAATCGGGCAGGGATTCATCGCAACCGCCATTGCAGCGGTCCTCGCAGGACGCGATGTCGAAATCTACGGGCAGGAGGGGACGGTGCGGGATTACATCCATGTCGCCGATGTCGCCGCCGGAATTGTTGCCGCGCTCGATGACGGCGCGGACGGAGAAATTTACAATGTGGGGACCGGGGTCGGAACTTCGAATGCGGCGATCATTGCCATGCTGGCCGGGCTGGCCGGACCGCACGGAATTGCCGTGCAGACGTCCATCCTCCCGCCGCGCCGGTTCGATGTCGAAGCCAATGTTCTCGACAGCACAAGACTGCGCGCCAAGTCCGGCTGGTCACCCGCCATTGCCCTTGAGGACGGACTGCGCCAGGTCTGGGATGCCCGGATGAAGGCAGGAAGTTCCCTCGGCCGTCCGCGTGGGTAGGCTCATGCTGAATTTGGTTATCCCCTGGCAACTGCGAGAATTGCTCCGCGCCGCGTGGGAATATCCCTCGCGCAGAACAACGATCACAAGGATTTGCCAGATCCGCCGCAACGAGGGCGTCTCCATGGGGTTCGGGGGGGTGCTCGAAGACGGACGTCCGATCCACGGTGGAGCGGTCAAGCTGCTGCCTCTGCGGAAGGCGTTCGGAGGGAGCGAGGGTGCCTTTGGAATTCTCTATGCCGTAAGCAGCAGCCCTCCGGCCTGCGCATCGAAACTTTTCCGCCACTGCCGGAAGTCCGGCATCAAGATCGTCTGGAATCAAAACGGCGTGGCGTATCCCGCCTGGGCCGGAAGCGAGAGCGAGCGGTTCAACGCACCGATGAGGATGCTTCGGGGTGCGGCTGACTTCGTCGTTTATCAGAGCAAATTTTGCAAAGCCTCGGCCGATAAATTTCTCGGCCCGTGCGAAGCACCGTCCGCGATATTCTATAATCCGGTCGATCTTGGTATTTTTTTTCCAGATCGGGCAAAGGAGTTTTTCGGCCACCCCCTCCGCCTGCTCGCCGCCGGCACACACGGGACGCGCGACCGCGTGACTTCTGCTCTGGAAGCGGTTTGCGAGCTGAGAAAAAGCGGGGTTGATGCGTCGCTCACTGTGGCCGGGCGGTTCCAGTGGCCGGGAGGCGAGAACGACTTTTCGGGAACGACCACACGGCTCGGGTTGCAGGGTGCGGTTCGAAGGATCGCCCGGTTTTCGCAGGGCGATGCCCCCGCACTCTACCGGGAGCACGATCTTCTGGTGCATCCCAAATACATGGACCCGTGCCCGACCGTGGTGCTCGAGGCGATGGCGAGCGGGTTGCCGGTCGTCGGCTCACGTTCCGGTGGCATGCCTGAGATCGTCACCCCCGATTGCGGGGTTCTCATTGATGCCCCGGAGGATTGGGACACCCGTCACACTCCTTCTGGCAGCCAGCTCGCTGCAGCAATCGCACGCATCCTGCCGAACCTGCCGGAATTTTCGCTGGCCGCCCGGCGGAACGCCGAGGTCCGGTTCGATGTCTCGCGATGGATCGAGGAGCACGAACGGATTTTTCGAGAGCTCCGGGATCCTTGACAACGAAACAGCCGGATCCATGTTTGCAACGTATGACTGACAATCCGCCCATCGGATTCGACAAAATCGGGATGTTCCGGCTCATTGCGGACAAAATCGCGCGGGATCCTGCGCTGCTGCAAATCGCGCTCGGCACTATCGCGCGATGGATCGCCAGCGGCGCGGACCAGCAACACCGTCTCCGCCAGTGGGAGGGGATGATCCGCCAGGCTCAGGACTCGAAGGCCGACATGGAGGTTTTGCTGGCAGTGCTGCGGGAGGACAGTGAGCGGGCGGCGCATTTGCGAGAGTTTGCGCCGTTTGATGGGGTGCTCACGACAATGGAACGCCGGCCTTTTATTTTACGATGCGCCTTCCAGCATTAAAGCACCTGGTCGAGTCTGTGCGTGCACTCGGACAGAGTCGCAAAGTTATCGTTCTGGGGTCGGCGTCGCTACTCGCCTCATTTCCGGAACTTGGAGAAATGGAACTTCTCGAAAGCACATACGATGGCGACCTGTTGCTGGAGCCAATCAATAAGGAAATAGCGGGCTATCTGGTGGAGGCAGTCGGGCAAGGAAGCCTTTTTCGAGCCGAGCACGGCTACCATGCCGACATCCTCCACCCGACGATCGTGGAGAGCCTGCCGCCTGGATGGGAGGAGCGGCTTGTGGCCATGGAAGGATTTGAGGATGTCTTTGCGCTCGATCCCTATGATCTCTCAGCGGTCAAGGTTGTCGTCGGGAGAGAAAAGGATTTGGCGCTGGTGCGCGGGCTTCTCGAGCTTGGAAAAATCACAGCCGAAATACTGCGCGAGCGCCTTTACGCGATGCCGCTCGGAGAAAAGGAAATGTTCAGGACAGGGCGAAACTTTTCCGGTTTGACCGCGCTGTGAGCGGCCTGTTTTTCAGCGAAGGGTTTCCGCCATGAATTCCACTCCGCGCATCTCGGTGCTGATGACGGTTTTCAACGGTGGGAGATTTCTGGCGGAATCGGTTGACAGCATCCTCGCTCAGAGCTTCGCGGACTTCGAGTTTGTGATTGTGGACGATGGCTCGACCGACGGAAGCGTCGATCTCCTGGAAGCCTATGCCCGCCGCGATCCGAGGATCCGATTGTTCCGCAACTCCGCAAACTCTGGGCAGACCGCCTGCCTCAACCAGGGGCTCGACAAATGCCGTGCCGAGTGGGTGGCAAGACAGGATGCTGACGATCTGTCCGATCCGCGAAGGCTGGCCGCCCAGTGGCGGGCGATCCGGAAAAATCCCTCGCTGATCCTCCTCGGGGTCAATGGGTGGGTCATCAGCGAGTCCTCCAGGTCTGTAGGGATGATTCACGCGCCGGTCGCTGATGCCGGGATCCGGTGGTCGCTGCCGTTCCGGAATCCGTTTATTCATACCGGCGTCATATTTCGACGGCTGCACCCGGGGGGATCTCCGGTCCAGTATGATCCAAAGTTCACGATTTGTCAGGATTGGGAACTTTGGTCGCGTCTGTGCGAAGACGGCCCGGTTGCAAACCTTCCGAACCGCTTGGTGGCCTACCGACACAGCAAGAATTCGCTCTCGAACAATTTCTCCGAGAGAACCCGGATGGAAAACTGCATGATCGCCGGGGACAATTGGAGGAAGAATTTTCCAGCGAGCGACCTCACTGGCAAGGATGCGGACTTGCTGAGAAGCTTCCGGGAGGGCATGGATCCCTATCTCTGGCCGGCATTCCGGAGCCTCTACGCAAGTGCCCGCACGGGTTGGTGCGCATCGAAGCGCGCCCGCAACCGGCAGTCGGAAGCCGTGCATATGATCCAGGCTGCCGGAGCCCTCGCGGGAACTTCCCCGCATGCTGCCGCCTCGGCGATCCTCCAAGCGTTCGCGACGGACCCGGCATGGACAGCGAAAACCCTTTCGCAGGCGGTAACTGGCAAAATGCTTTGTCTGATGGTTCGCATGTCAGATTATTGGGGTCGCCAAAAAATGCGTCCGTCTCAACGACCCGGCCCCGGGACGGATCCCGGCCGATGAGATTCGGCTGCGGCCAGTACCGGATGGATGCTTTATGAGGAATAACCCAGCCTGCTCACCACTCGCAGCAGAGCAGGATGCGCACGAGAAATCTGGTCAGAATGCCGCCTGCCTCCGGGCCCCTGCCCGTAGTATGCCCGGATCCCGGCGGCTGTGGGCCTCCCGGCGCACGCAAGCAGCAGCGGCACGAGCGCAGCGCGCGCCAGAATATTTGAGCGGATCGCCCGCTCAAAGGCACCGCGCAAAACTCCCCTCGGGCCCGCGTTCCGCAAAACCGCGTTGCGCGGAGAGTTTTCAGTCGCCTTCAAAACCGACCTCCAGATCTGGAACCTGACATCCGGCGCGAGAACTTTCCACGGTTTCTTTTCCGAGGAAAAGTGGACGATGCTGACGCCTGCTTCGGGCAGGATTTCGGACTGCCAGTTCCATGAATCAGAGATGCCCCGAAAATCGGATCGGAACAGGTAATTAAAAACTGTTTGATCATACCATCGGCAGTTCGGGCCTGCTTCCCGAGCAAGCTCCATCGCGCGCTTTTCCACCCCACACCTGCGCCAGCGATCAAGGTCGGCGACCATGACTCCGGTATTGAAGTAAGGGCGGACGCCTTCGCCGGAATCGAGGCTCCAAGGGCAATCATCGGACAAGCTCCGGATTTTTCTGTCGCGAACGGCAAGCACGCAGTCGCCTGGTCGCCACAACGAGCTCAACAAACAAAGGTTGTCCAAAACGAGCGTGTCGGCGTCGAGGTAGATCACTTTGCCTGCTGGAATGAGCGAAGGCATGAGAAACCTCGCATAGTACATTCTGGAATTCGCGATGCCGGATGTGAAGCCGGCAAACCGAGACTGCTCAACAGGATAAAAGTGGATCTGGCACTGGGGGTGGCATCGCGCGGCGCACTTCTGGAGCCTTGTCCGGCTGGAGGCAGAAATCCCTCCGTCAAGAATGTGGAAAATAACATGCGTGCCCGCGCCAATCCACAACAGGCTGCTTGCCAGCGTAACGAAGAGACCGTCCAGAAATCGCTCGTCCGCGCCAGAAACCACATGCAGGGGATCTGCGCCTTGGAGTGTCTCGGACGGAATCCTGGCGACGGATGACATTTTGTGATTTTTCGATTTTCCATAAATGCATGCGAGCATTTATTCGCAGAAGGGCGCAATGCCCGGGGACTGGCCGGACAAATCAGCCGTGCGCGGGTCGGTTTGAATCTCGCACCGGCAAGGGTTCAGGACCGGAATGTCCGATCCAGAAAGCACGCTCCCCGCCCGGACTGCCAGAAAAGGGATCGCCGGACCGGCGACAGCTTTTTCCAGGCAGAAAATCGCGACGGGATGACCGCCTGGCAGATGTCCAGCCAGATTTTTCTGACCGCATCCCGCGAGCGCGCCCGCGCCCGAAGCGCGCCCGCAGCGATGATCGCCTGACGCTTCGCGGGGGTTTCCTTGAGTTTACGGATCTGCCGCAGCAACTCTCCGGGCGACCTTGCAACCAGGTAGTCGGTTCCGGGAGTTCCCTCTGCGGAAAATGCCGAGTCGGATCCTCCGATGAGCGGAACACCGGCGAGCCATGCGTTGTAAAGCTTCGTCGCCGGCTTGCCCAAGTGCCTGGCCCGCGAGAAGTCGCGGATCGCGACCGCGACATCCACTTTCGAAAAGTCATGCCACCGGCCGGCCTCGCGGATTTCGAACCGCACGCCCAGCTCGCTCAGCAGCAACTGGTGAAATGCGCTGTCTGCTATTTCGCGGGCCAAATTATTTGGGTCTCCAAAAAATGCTGCCGTCTCAACGGCCCGGCCCCGGGACGGATCCCGGGCGATGAGATTCGGCTGCGGCCAGTGCGGGACAAAATGCGTTCCAGGCAACCGGCGCGCGTGCGCCGGATTCTGCAAGATTTGCACCTGTGCGCCGGGATGGGGGAGAAAATCCGCCGCGACGGCCACGACAAACTGTGCGGTGCCCGCGCGGAATCCCTGATGAAGATGGTTGCTGAGCGTGACGACGACCCCTTCGCGCGGAATTTCCGTGACGAGTTCGACATCGCAGGAATTCCGGATCTCCGCCCATGTCTGGTAGAGCCAGCTTTGCGCGCTCGCCGCCTTGCCATCGCCCAAAAGCTCGGGGATCTGCCCGGATGTCCAGCTTGCCTGACGCTCCGCGCTCGGCAAGTATTGAGCGGGGATGTAAAAAAATATGGGCATCTTCTATTCCGCTAAATGATTTTCCACATTTTTCAAGATTGGTCGGCAAATTCCGGCAGCCCAAAAGGTCGCTTCGTGCTCGCATTTTTTCGGATATGCCAGGTGGTCCGAGGGCTTCCTGGCGGTGTTTGGATATTGGGGGCACCCGTCTTGGCTGCATACGTGCTGGTGGTGCATTGGATCCTTGGCATCGAACTCGACTACAAGACCGCAGTCGGTTCGGGGCTTTCGCTGCGGCATGGGGTGGGGCTGGTGGTGCATCGGAATGTTGTGATCGGCGCCGGATGCACCCTGCGCCAGGGCGTGACCATCGGCGAACGTCGCGGGGATGGCAGGTGTCCTCTTCTTGAAGACGGAGTCGAGATTGGCGCCAATGCCGTCCTGCTCGGCCCCGTGCGCATCGGCCAACATTCAGTGATCGGTGCGGGCGCGATCATCTTGCACGACATCGATGCATTCACCGTCGTTGCGGGGAATCCGGCTGTCGTCATCAAACGGCTGAACACCCCGTGAAGCTGCTCTTTTTTTCTGGCAACGCACACCTGATCCTGGACGAAGCCTCGACGCGCACGTCCGGGGGGGCGGAATTGCAGGTTGCCCTGCTGGCCCGGCAGCTTGCTCATGCCGGGCACGATGTCGTTCTCGCCGGCGGCGATTCCGGCCAGCCGGATCGCGTCACCCTCCAGGGGGTGAAGACCAGAAATGCCGGAAAATTCCATACCGGCAATCTTCTCGAAATGCTCGGTTCCATCCCGCGTGTGGTTCGCGTGCTGCGCGACGAACGGCCGGATTGGGTCGTCGTTCAGGGATGGACAGCCTGGCTTTTTGTCCTCTGGGTGCTCAGGCGGTTTCTCGGCTACCGGCTCGACTTCACCTGCGCGCTCGACAGCGAGATCAACGGGGCCTACCGACGCGAAAACCCGGTGTTCGGGACGCTTTTTGAGTTTGCGGTGAGGCACTGCGACGCACGGCATGCGATCACGCGCGACCAAATGGATTGCTTCGCGAGGCGCGGCATGGACAGCACGTTATACCGGTATCTGGTTTTTCCGCGCACCCGGCCACTGACGGCAGAAAAGCGCGTGGATTTTCTGTGGGTCTCGCGCTGCCAACCGGTCAAGCGTCCGCATTTGTTTGTCGAGCTGGCGCGCGCTCTGCCCGGGGCATCGTTCGAGATGATCTGCCCGCCTGAGAACCGGACGCTTTGGGAAGAGGTTGCCCGGGCGGCCGCCTTCTGCCCGAACCTTCAACTCATTGAAAGCGTGCCATATCACAAAATCCAAGAGCACTACGACCGTGCCAGAATCTTCGTAAACACCTCCGAGTGGGAGGGCTGGCCGAACAGCTTCATCCAGGCAGGGCTCGGAGAAACCGCCATCCTCTCGCTGACGGTCAATCCCGACGGAATCATCGGACGGTTTCAAATGGGATTTCACGCGGGCGGAGACTCGGAGAAATTTTTCCAGACTGCCCGCGATGTGCTGTCCGATCCGCCCCGAATTCGGGAAATGCAACTCGAAGCGGCGCGCTTCGTCGCCGAAATGCACGACAACGAAAAGGAGACCTTGGCATTCCTCGCCGGAATCACGGGCAGGGGTTCGGAGCTTGTGTCTGCCGGGAATCGCGGATAAACCGACCGAACGTGGCAGCTCCTGAAAACATAAAAATCCGGCCCTACGAACACCGCGACCGCGAGGCGGTTCGGCTGCTCTGCTGCGAGACCGGATTCCTTGGCAAGCCGATTGATCCGATCTTCGAGGACCGTGGGCTGTTTGCCGATTACCTGACCGCCTACTACACCGATGTCGAGCCCGAGTCGTCGTTTGTCCTCGAGCAGGACGGCATCGTTAAGGGCTACCTGCTCGGATCGCTGCGTCCGCTCCGCCAGCAATTCCACGGGATATTTCACAACCTCCGGCTATTTGTGACCGGCATGATCCGGTATCCACGCTACAACAAGGAGACGCGGAGCTTCATCTGGTGGATTCTCAAAAACTCATGGCGTGAGGTGCCGGCCGCGCCGAAGCGGACTGCCCACTTTCATTTCAATGTCCTTCCCGAGGCCCAAAGCCTCGCGGGCACGCATGTGATGCTCAACGCGTATTTCGACTACCTGAGATCGTGTGGCGAAAAGGCGGTCTTTGGACAGATGGTGACATTTGAATCCCGTCGCGGCGCAAAGGTTCTCGAGCGGTTCGGGTTCCAGATCATCGGGAAACAGGAGATCACAAAATACCGAGGGAAACATCCCGAGGCCGTCTATCTCACGACGGCGGTCAAGCAGCTCGTCTGAGGCATCGGTTGCGACATGGCGGATCGCATCGTTTACATCCTGGCACTGTGCCTGATCAGCGTCATCCGCCGCCTCCCGCTCGGAGCTTGCTTCCTCCTCGGCCAGGTGCTCGGCGCATTCCTGTGGGCGATCCTGCCCGGCTACCGGCGGCTCGCACGCGAGAATATCACGCGCGCGCTCGGACCCGTGGGTGCCGGACGCCTGGCATTCCGGCATTTCACGACGCTGGGAGCCAATGCGGTCTGCGCGTTCAAAATCCCGGCCGTGCCGCAGGATGCGATTGCGGGGATCGCAAAAATTGAGGGACTCGAACGGATCCGCACGAGCCTCGCAAACGGACGCCCGGTCGTGCTCGCGATCAACCACATCGGCAACTGGGAACTGTACGCCCAGCTCGTTTTTCAGGTCCCGGAGGCGCGGTTCGGAACCGTCTATCAGTCGCTGCGCAACCGCCTGCTCGACGATCTTGTGAACCGTGACCGCCGCCGTCTCGGCGTCCTCACGTTTGATCGGAAAAAAGGTTTCAACTCCGCCATCGCGCTGCTCCGCGAGCCGGGGATCGTCGGCGTGCTGGTGGACCAGAATGCCGGCGACGCCGGGATCTGGACCCCGTTCTTCAACCGGCTCTCCTCGACGTCCCCGCTGGCCGCAACGCTCGCGATCCGGACCGATGCCGTCGTCATCCCAGTCGCCATCACCACCGACGGATTCGCAAAATGGCGCGTCGTCCTGAGCGAAGAAATCCCGTGGCAGGCGGACCGCCCGGAACAACTCACCGCCGACATCAACGCCGCCCTCGAACGCCAGATCCGCACCTCACCGCAGGATTGGTTCTGGGTCCACAACCGGTGGAAAATACCGTGGCCGAACTTTCTAACCGCCTCCGCAAAGCGCGGCACGTTCATCCCGCCCGACGCCCCGCGACCCGAACCGTTCCGGATCGTCCTCCGCTCGCCGAACTGGCTCGGCGACGCCGTCATGTGCCTGCGCGCCGCCCGCGCGTTCAAGGCCGGACGCCCGGACGCCACGGTCGCGGTGCTCGCGCCGGAGAAGCTCGCGGAGTTCTGGCGGCGAGTGCCCGAAGTGGACGACGTCATCGGGATTTCGCCCGAGGATTCAGTTTTTTCCGTCGCAGCAAAATTGCGCGGACGCTTTGAGGTGGCGGTGCTTTTCACGAACTCGCTGCGTTCGGCGCTTGAGGTTTGGCTGACGGGGATCCCGCGCCGGGTCGGCTTTGCCGGCCACCGCCGCGCCGCGCTGCTCAACCAGATCGTTCCGCCGCCAAAAAAGCCGCCCCGCCACCCCGAGCACCACGCCGACAGGTATTGGCGGATCGCCGCCCGATGTGGTGCCGAACCTCCCCCTCCCCTCCCCGTCCGTTGGACGCCGCCGACCGACGGGACCGTCATCGGAATCTGCCCGGGAGCGGAGTTCGGACCAGCAAAGCGCTGGTCGGCCGAACGCTTCCGCGAGGTGATCGCGCGCGTCAACCCGCTCGCGCCCTGCCGGTGGATCGTCTTCGGCACCGCCGCTGACTCCCCGGTCGCCGCCGTGATCGCCGATGGCTTTCCGAACGTCTCCGACCTCACCGGAAAAACCTCGCTCGACGGCCTGATGGACGCGCTCTGCGGAGTCTCCGCACTCCTCACCAACGACACCGGCACGATGCACCTCGCGGATTTTCTCGGCGTTCCGACCGTCGCGATCTTCGGGTCCACCGAACCCGCCCTCACCGGCCCGCGCGGCCCCGCAAGCACCACGCTCCGCCATCAGGTCGAATGCGGACCGTGCTTCCTGCGCGAGTGCCCGCTCGACTCGCGCTGCATGCGCGAGATCCCGACCGACGAGGTCGTCTCCGCACTCATGCGTACGACCAGCCTACCCGCCGGATAAACCCGAAAGCCCATCCCGGAAAGTCTGATGAAATCCGACCGCCCACCACACGGGCTGCCGGATTTTTTTGAATTTTTTACGACCGACGCAAAAATGCCCGACTTCCACCGACAGCGGATTTCCAGCAAGAACTTCCCCGGCGGGCAAATATCTACTTTTCGAACCGGTGTTGCGCAGGTTAATGCTGTGCAAGCGGCGGATTCTGCCGCATAATTCCCCCAAAGAACCTCATTATGAAAACTGTCCTTGTAGTGGAAGATGAAGCGATCGCATTGGAGGATCTTCGCGACTCCCTGCTCGATATCGACCCCGCCTTGGAAATCATCGGGGTACAGACAGCAATGGACGCGATCGAGCTGATCGGCAACCGGAAAACCGACAACCCCAAACACATTGACGGCGTCTTTCTCGACATCGAGCTTCCCGGCATGAACGGGATCCAGATGATCGAGCGCATCGGCGAACCGCTGCCTCCGATCGTTCTGGTGACCGCCCATGCGATGATGGCACTCGACGCGATCGGCTCGGGAGTGATCGGCTGCCTACTCAAGCCGGTGGACCAGCAGAAGCTTCTCAAAGCTTACAAGAAGATGAAGGCGATCGCCGACGCCCCTCCGAAGCAGATCGCCCCCGGCGACGAATTCGCGCACGGATCGGAAAGCCGCGTGCTCCTGCGCGACCGCAACGGGATCCACATGGTCAACGTCCTCGACTTCTCGCTCCTCACCGAAGAACACGGCTCGACACGGATATTTTTCGGGCCCCACAGCGTTGTCGTTCCCCACGCGCTCTCTACGATGGAAACAGGGCTCGACCGGGAACATTTTTTTAGGGTCAACGCGACCGCGATCATCAACCTGAACCGCGTGACCCACTACACAACGTCCCCGACCGGGCTCTTCGTTGCCGGACTTCCCGACGGTTCGTCCGCAGAGTTCAGCCCGGAACGGTCGCGAATTTTTCAATCCCGCTTCGAGCTTTGACTCCCGAGATGAGACAGGAGAGGAATTATCCGCCAAAAGTCGCGATGGCTCCGAGTTCCTTCCTCGATGGCGAGGGGGCGGTTGAATTTTGGAACCCGCTCGCCCCGGCATCCTAACCCTGTTTTCAGGGTTCGGAGGAAACCCTTTCCACCCTGCCCCTGATCCCGGTGAAAATATCCCACGGGATCGTGTCCGCGCAACCGGCGAGTTCAGAGGCGGCGATGGTCTCCCCGCCCTGGCTTCCGATGATGACCGCCGCCTCGCCCGGCATCACATCACCGGCATCGGTAACATCCACGACGATCTGGTCCATGGTCACGCGTCCGAGCACCGGACATCTCTGGCCGCCGATCAAAACGCAGGCTCCCCGGCCGGAGACCTGGCGGGGAAAGCCGTCGGCGTAGCCCACCGCGAGCACCGCGATGCGGGTCGGGCGAGCGGTGACAAAGGTTCGTCCGTAGCTCACGCCGCTCCCGGCAGGAAGCTCCCTCACAAGGGTCACCCGCGCTTTCCATGTCAGCGCGGGACGGCATTCGGACTGAAGCTCCGGCAGCGGCGAGCAGCCGTAGAGTAGGAGCCCGACCCGCACGATGTCCCCGGCAAATTGCGAAAACCTCAGCGCGCCTGCGCTGTTAAGCGAGTGGAGTTTTGCTTCCGGAGCCAGCTTGCGAAGGTCCCCGGCCAGCCGCGCAAACCGCTCAAGCTGGGCGCGCGTAAAGCTCTCGTTCGCATCCGAGCTGGGGAGATGGGTCGAGATGCTGTGGACAGCCACCCGCCCGGCGACGCGTTCGAGCGTCCGCGCCGCATCCTGCCACAATGCCCCAACCCGGCCCATTCCGGTATCCACCTTAAAATTCACCCTCGCATTCCCGAGTGCAGCGAAGCTCTCCGCCTCGTCTGCACCCGACACTGTGACGATCAGCCCCAGGTCAACCGCCACCTTCCGCTCGGCCGGAAGGCACGGACTCAGGAGCACGATGTCCCGTCCGGTTCGCGCGTCCAGCACCTCGCGCGCCTCGGACAGCGTGGCCACTCCAAAAAGCGAGGTGCCCTGAGCCAGTGCTGCCGCAGCCAACCGGGTGCCGTGCCCGTAGGCGTTTGCCTTGATGACGGCAAGAATCTCCGGCACCGGCCCGATCGCCCGGCGCACATAAGCCAGATTGTGAACGAGAGCATCGGGATCCACCTCGACCCATGTGCGCGTCGCGGGCGGCACCGAAAATGACGGAGCTGCCGAACGGATCTCCTCTCCCTCCACCGAAGATGATCCTGCACGCAAGCCCGAAACGAATTCCCCCGCCTGGGCGTCGAGCGCCTCAAGCCCGCCATCGTTCCAGACAACCTGCGAGGACCGACCGATCTTCTCCTCGACCGGCATCTGGGCTGCGATAATGCGCGCCGCAATGTCCGGGTCCAGCCCGCGGTCGGAGAGCCGCGCGCGCTGAACCTCCGGCGAGCAGGCAACCGTGATCACAAAATCAAAATGCTTCGAAGCATCGGTTTCAAAAAGCAGCGGGATGTCCACGATCAGGTCGCGATTTTCGCTGCGAGCACGGACCGCAGCCGCCGTCCAGGTCGCGCGCACGAGTGGATGCAGGATACCCTCCAACCGGGATTTTGCCGCAGGATCCCCGTAGATGACCCGGCGGATTTCCGCACGATCTGCCCGACCGCCGCCGGGGTAGGCGAGAGGGGAGATCTCTGCCGCCACGCGCGCACGGACCCCATGGTCGTTCTCAAGAAGGTCGCGCGCAATAAGGTCGGCATCCACAGCCTCCGCCGAAAGGCGGGCTGCAAGAAGGTCCCTCAGCGTTGACTTCCCAGAGGCAATGCCGCCAGTGATTCCGATGACTCCCATAAGGGCCAGTATGTTGCGCATGAGGGATCGCGTCAACCGGACGCTCATCGATCTGCTACATGGCGCAATCACTCGTGTGCTCGGCTCGCTCGACGAGCCGCTTGCAGGCCCAGCATCCCGAGATTGAGCGGGTGCCGCGATGGGATGGCGTCGAGCACCAGCAGGGTCGAGGCGATCTGGATCGATGCCTTTTCCGCGAGATGGAGGAGCGCATCAGCCGCGTCGCCCGCAATGATGCCGCCGCCAACATACAGGATCGTACGGCGCGAAGCGCGAATCATGTCCGCAGCCGCGCGCAGCCGACCGGCGTCCGGAACCGGTGCCGGATCCGGGGTGCCGGGATCGGGCAGGTTTTCGATCCCGATTCCCGCGCTCTGCACATCCTTCGGCACATCGATGAGCACCGGGCCGGGGCATCCCGAAGATGCGATGCGAAAGACTGGTGAGGTTTTTCAGGCCGTTGCGCACAATGCGCCATTTTGATCTACCCTCGGCGAGCCCGCGCACCCGAAGGATTTTCTTTCCGCCCGATTCCAAGCCATCGTGCTTTTCTCAATTTTTGAAAAGTGCCGCACGCATGGTTTTATAGATGTCGGTGTTGTCCATGGTGCCTCGAATGGTCTCCGAGCCGGCTCCGGCGGCGCGAATGACGATGCCTCCCGACGTGTCATTTCGTGAAGCCCATGTGACCACGAACGAGTGGCGGACACCGAACCGGTCCGGAGCACTTTCAAACGGCCGCCCCTGCAAACCATCATAGGGTGAGCCATTCGAGTCCCGTCCGTTTTTGGCGATGGCCAGGTGTTCCTTCGATCCCTCTGTCAGCCCGATGATGTCCATTCCCCCGGCTTCGCTGTCTGCGGCGGTGATGATGAGCGTGTCGGGATGTTTTTCCAGAAAGGCGAGAGATTCCCGGAAAGCCTCATCCGCGCGAAGCAAGGCCGCCAACATGCCGGGCGCGTTGTTGCAGTTTCCGAAGTTGTCGGTTCCCTCCTCCTCCACCACGAGAAAAAACTTCTGCGTTCCAAAAAGTTCCAGAGCCTTGGCCGTCATTTCCCCGACATCCGGCGCGGATGGGCCGTAGAGCGGCAGTCCGGCACCCTCGAGGAACTCCTCGGTTTGATCGTTGAACGTGTGGTCTGCGGCAAAGACCCCGAGAAGCTTTTTGGTCGTGGGCGGGACGATCCGCAGTTCCTCCCGCGTGAAAACCACCTCATACCCGCGCGCGCGCGCCGCCTGGATCAGGTCCTGGCCGTCCTTCCGCTTTCCGGGCTTGCCGTGGTGACCGATCACTCCCTCCGGCAGCATCCACTGTTCGCCGCCCGAAAGGATTACATCCACACCCGATTCCAGCACGGCTCTGGTGATTTCCTCGTAATCCGAACGGGCCTTTGCCGAGACGACAAAACAGGCCGTCCCAGGCTCGATGATACTTCCGGAATTGATGAGCCCGGTGCAGATCCCCGCCTTCCTGGCTTCAAGCATCAGGCTGATGGGTTCTCCTCCGGCAGACACAGGAGGAGCCTCCGCGGAGTCGCCGGTTCCAAATGCGGCCGCCGACACCTTGACCCCATAGGCATGGACGGTGGCCCCGCCATTGGAGGTCGAGGTGAGGTTATCTTTGAGGTGGCCACGATAAATGGCAACCTGCGGAAGCCGGTCCCAGGCCAGTTCCCCGTCCGGCCCCTTGGAGATCATGCGCGCCGCTTGCCAAGGCGCCACTCCCGCACCGTCGGGATGGATGAAAATGACATTGCCCGCATGAAGCGGAGCTAGGGCGAGGATCGAGAGAACGAGAAGAAGTCGCATCCTCCAATTCACCCACAACGCGACCTCAGACGCAAGTGACAATACCGCCACGGATGCATGACAAAAAAGAGAGTTTGGGGATTTTTCTCTTTTTTTTCCCGTGAAAATGTAGTAATGCATACTACATATGCAATCCGCCACCACCACCGCTCAACTCCACGCCCGTCGCCGCCAACTCCTTTCCCAGA